>NZ_CM001488.1:1680202-2044302 GCF_000233695.2 Desulfobacter postgatei 2ac9
CGAAAGTAGGTCTTAGTGATCCGGCGGTTCTGAATGGAAGGGCCGTCGCTCAACGGATAAAAGGTACGCCGGGGATAACAGGCTTATCGCCCCCAAGAGTTCACATCGACGGGGCGGTTTGGCACCTCGATGTCGGCTCATCACATCCTGGGGCTGGAGCAGGTCCCAAGGGTTTGGCTGTTCGCCAATTAAAGTGGTACGTGAGCTGGGTTTAAAACGTCGTGAGACAGTTTGGTCCCTATCTTTCGTGGGCGCAGGATATTTGAGGAGATCTGATCCTAGTACGAGAGGACCGGATTGGACCAACCAATGGTGTTCCAGTTGTCGTGCCAGCGGCATTGCTGGGTAGCCAAGTTGGGTAAGGATAACCGCTGAAAGCATCTAAGCGGGAAGCCAACTTCAAGATTAGATATCCCATCTTTATGACTGAAGACCCCTTGAAGACTACAAGGTTGATAGGCTGGGTGTGTAAGCATGGCAACATGTTGAGCTTACCAGTACTAATAGGTCGTGAGGCTTAGCCACTTTTTTCCACGAATAAATTTAGACTCTTTGATAGAGCAACATAGCAAGCTTGATTTTTACTGCAACAGATTAAATAATTCCAGTTTAATCCGGTGACAATGGCAAAGAGGTCACACCCGTACCCATCTCGAACACGGAAGTTAAGCTCTTTAGCGTCGATGGTACTGCATGGGAGACTGTGTGGGAGAGTAGAACGTCGCCGGATTATTTTTCAAAAAGGCGCTGATTATCATTACGTATGATTCTCAGGGCCTTTTTTACTATAGCCTGTACTTATTTTTATTTTATATATCAGCCTTGACATTAGGGTAGTTTTTTAATTATAGATAACGATCTAAATTTTGTGTTTTTTCTTTGCCGAAGTGGTGGAACTGGTAGACACGCTAGACTTAGGATCTAGTGCCGCAAGGCGTGGGGGTTCAAGTCCCTTCTTCGGTACCATATAGAAAGGACGGGGGTTTCAAGAGTTTTAGGACTCATATTGAAACCCCTTTCTTTTTGGATACAATTAAGCGGGGGGGGGAAGAATGGAGTGCTTCCAAAAGGCATTTAAAATAGATATGAGCTATAGCATGCGATTTTTCTGAGAGTACCATGGATAATGTTTTCATTCACAATGACTTATGGTGATGACTATATCCTTTGGAACTGAACTGTTAGAATGAAAACAACCTTCGGCAGGAGCGTTCGAAGAATCATCAGAAGAGCAAAGGACGATAGAAAATGGATCGAGAAGAAATACAGGCCACCATTATTAATTTCATTGAAACCAATTTTGAAATGTCCGATGTTGGACTTGACGATGACCTTAATGCCGTCCACGGCTTTGACAGTATTGATGCCATAGAGTTACTCCGGGAAATTGAGACATTGATGAAAACCAAACTGACCCGAGATGAGGAAGAGGCCGCCATGACCATACGAACCGTCAACGAGATCGTTGATTTTATTGAAAAGGCCATGGCTGAAAGGGCTTAAGGTCCCCTGATTGTCTGATTATATCCTGATGCATTGAAATTTTGAAATGATGATTGAATATTTATGGAAAGACGAGTTGTCATAACCGGATCTTCAGGCATAACGCCCATTGGCTGCAGCAAGGCGGATATCCTTAAACACCTTGAGAGCGGCACATCTGGTGTTGGCCGGATCAGGGACGATGAACTTCTGGTTGAGCAACTGAATACGAACGTGTTTGGAACGGTGGACGAGGAGCTGGCGTACGACTTTCCAAGAAAATATCGCAAAACTATGGGACCGGTCTCCCTTGCAGCCTGCAGGGTTGTGGATGATGTCATCAAACAGTCAGGGCTTGACAGGACATTTCTTTCTTCGGGAAGAGTCGGGGTTTCCTTTGGGTCTTCTCACGGGTCCACCGTTGTTCTCAAAAAAGTGTACCAGGCCTGCTTTAATGCGCAATCCACTGACATGTTCTCCCTTTCGGCCGCAGATTATCTGAAATCAATGGTCCATACCACCGCCGTCAACATTACCCGGATGTTTGGGATAACAGGGCGGGTCATCAGTTCTCCGTCAGCCTGCACCACCAGCAGCCAGTCTATCGGGTTCGGGTATGAGATGATTAAATTCGGAGTGCAGGACGCAATGATCTGCGGCGGTTCCGAAGAGTACGATACCACCACGGTGGCTGTATTTGATAATCTGCTGGCCTGTTCCACCCATTATAATGACACCCCGCATAAAACGCCCCGCCCCTTTGATGCCGAACGAGACGGGCTGGTGGTGGGCGAGGGCGCCGGCGCGGTTATGCTGGAGGAATTTGAATCTGCCAGAAAACGGGGTGCGATAATTCTTGGGGAGGTGATCGGGTTCTCCACCAATAATAACGGCGGCAACCTTATCATGCCTGATCTTGCCGGAGTCACCCAGGTGCTTGAGATGGGCTTAGAAAATGCCCAGATCAATGCGGACCAGATTGATTTTATCAGTGCACATGCCACGGCGACCCGTATCGGGGACGTGATCGAGGCCCGGGCCATTAACAATGTCTATGGAAACAAACCATGGGTCAGCGGATTGAAAAGTTACATGGGACACACCATCGCAGCCTGCGGTGTGATCGAAACCATTCTCACCCTTTATATGATGGAAAAAGGATTTATTGTTCCCACGCTCAATCTGGATCAGGTGGATGACCGCTGCGCCATGATCCGCCATACGCCACAGTTGATGGAAACAAATATCCAGTATGCCGCTGTCCAGAATTTTGCCTTTGGCGGCATTAACACCAGCCTGATTCTTAAGCGATTTCCCCGTAACGACAAGTAAGGGAGTTGGCCGTTTTTGAATTTCCGATTTTGTGTTATGCTTGCCGCTCAACTCGAAGGGAATCACCCTATGCACAAAGGAGAAAGCAGAACTTGAAAAGCGCCTTGATCGTTCTATCCAGCTTCCTCAGTGGGATATTACTATTGGACCATTAACGGTAAATTGAGATCGGCCAAGTCCCTTAATATCGGCGGTCAGCAGTATAATGTAACGGATATCAGCGTTGTTGACCTGCGGGCCGCCCAAACGCGGAGCGCACGAGATTCCGGTTTCTCGGTTGATAGGTATTATCCGCTTTTTCCTTTTGGATGACCGTTTTTAACAGTTTATACATTTTGATATTTTGGGGTTCATCCTGGTAAAAGGCGTCCCAGGAATACTGGAGAAGTTCCTGCAGGCGCTCCGGGGCCATGTTTTTGGGCTGAAATACCACTTTGTCCGCAGAATACTCATCCCAGTCATAGGATAGAATTCTTTTCTGGCTGTTTAGCTCTTCCCACGCCCGGGTGTGGGGGAACGGCGTCAGAAGCGTAAATTCAGCCAGATCAAGATCAATTTCCAAAAGAAAATCAATGAGTCTTTTGATGGAGTCTTCTGTGTGGTGGTCAAGGCCTAGAAGGATGGTCCCCTCTACACCGATGCCGTAATCATGGTAGCGTTTGATCCTGTCCCGGATTAAATCCGAGGTGTCGAATACAGCCTGGTAAACATACCAGGCGCCGGCCTGGGCTGCCAGGTCCAGCACCTTGGGGTCGTTTTCAATGGGGTGGCAGCACCATTTCTTCTTTAGCGGGATCATCTCCCGGAAAAGGTCCATTTCCCACTGCTTGTCCTGGGCCAGGGAATTGTCCACAATAAAGAGCCGGTTGTTGTCAATTGAGGCCAGCTCTTCAATGGTTTTGTCGATGGGTCTGGGTCTGAATTTTCGTCCCCCTAAATAGGCCACGGCGCAGGGGTAGCAGTTAAATCTGCATCCCCGGGAGGCATGGACCAGATCCACCATCTGCACCCCTTTGTAGTTGTACAGGTCCCGTTCAAGAATATCCCTCCTGGCCGGTCCCACGCTTTCAATGGGTGGCTGTGAAGAAAGATAATCATACACCGGGGCCAGGCAGTTTTTCTTTAAGTCATCAAAAAGCTTCTCCATCCGGCCTTCAGCCTCTCCAAGAAACACGGCATCCACCTGGCCTGTCATCTGTTCTGCATGGAGCATGGTGGCAATGCCCCCGGCAATAACCGGAATCCCTTTGGACCTAAATTTTTTTGCAATGGCAATGCCGCGGTTGATCTGGATGGTAAGCATCATGGAGAGTGCAACCACGTCCACCTGTTCATCATAGTCAATGGTCTGGACATTTTCATCAATAAACTGGACGTCGATATAGTCGGGCAGGGCTGCCGCAAACACAACAGGTCCATGGGGGGGCAGATGGAATTCGGTCTGCCGGTCAAGTTTTGTCCATCTGGGATAGATCAGTTTCAGTTTCATCTATTGTCACCGCAGGGGTTGGGTGTTCGAGATTAAATTCGCGTCTGTCAGAGTCATGGTTAAAGTGTATCGTGATGGAAATGCCGCGGTCAAGGTTATAGATTTTGGGAAAACAGGGGACCGGCGGTTTGTGGTTGCTTTGGGAAATATATATTTAACCCAGCGTTTGATCCGATGGCTGCCGGTCCTTAAGTTCTGGGTCCAAATGGTCCTGTCCGGGGAGATGACAATGTCTATTGTCCCGCCGTCAGGTTCTGAAAACCTTAAGATAGTATTTTTATTTTCAAGCTTTCCCCAGGCATCAAGTCGGCCCCGGGGGGTGAAAAAGATAAGCTCAATGTCCGATATCAGACCCCGGGCAAGGGCCTGACTGTCAAAGGGGGGAATGCCCCGGTGAATTGTGAACGCTTCAGCGGTGTGGTCGGCTTCAAAAAGAACCAGTCCCTCCAGGGTCATGATCACACAATGGATGGCGCGGTGCCGGGGGTGGATATTTACAACACCCATGAGCATGGCCGAATGGTTGCCCGCCATAGTCAACTCTATGGCATGGACGAACTGAAACGAATCGGTCGGGAACAGTGTGTTCAATTCGCGTGAAAAGCTTTCTTTGTCCAGGGCAGCACAATTATCCGGGGATACAATGGGCGGCAGACCAGCACACCCTGCGCTAATTAAAAAAGTAAATACAAAGAGATATTCCAGCGCCGTTTTAAGTCTCATTTCGGGGCGGCAAATACGTCAGGGTTAATGTCTTCATTGAGTGTCGCTTTTTCAAATCGAAGACGGGTGTAAGAATCTTGGTTTTCCCGGATAATGACCTCTTTAAACACGCCCGGCTGTTCGGACAGAACCAAAACGATCTCCTGGATAAAACTGCTTATGGCTTTCTCCTTTGGAACCAGGATGATTCTGCCGGGCTCCGGCGCCTCTTCAATAGTCGCATCGAAAACCTTTGTGTTGAAATCGCCCTTCAGCCATTGGCTGATTTCATCCATGACAACGGTCATGGCACCCATGGCCGAAGCATTGTCCCGGATAAATGTGTTCTCTTTTTGTATATAGCGAGAAACGCTTTTTCCCTGCATGATAAGGACATTTTTGATGGGTTCCCGGTACTCAAATCTGAGTGCGTCCGGGCTCTGGAAACGGATACTTCCTTTGGAAACCAGGGGTTTTACCAGGATTTTCATGTGCTTTTCCTGGATAAAATCGGCACTGATTGACCGGATGGTACCGGCCGCCTCCTGGATATCCGCCAGGGACGCTGCATTTGCACCAACTGAAATCACGGCCGCCATCAGTACGGTGGCCGCCCCCAGGAAAAGTCTTTTTTTTATAAACATTAGAACATGCCGCCGTTGACCGAGATCACCTGGCCGGTGATGTAGGACGCATCCTCTGAACACAGGAATTTAACCACCCGTGCCACCTCCTCGGGCTGTCCCACCCGCGCCATGGGAATCATGGTTTTGACATTGGCCAGGGGCAAATCCTTGGTCATATCGGTTTCGATGAGTCCTGGCGCCACAACATTGATTCGAATGCCAAGCCGTGCCACTTCGGCTGCAATGCTGCGGCTGGCGCCGATGAGTCCTGCTTTTGCTGCACTGTAATTGGCCTGTCCCCGGTTTCCTGTCAGGCCGGACAAAGATGCGATGGAGACAACAACCCCGCGTTTCTGACGCACCATTTTTTTCAGGATCGGTTTTGTTATATTGTAAAAGCCGTCAAGGCTGGTCCGGATCACCTTGTCCCAGCTTTCTTCCTTCATCATGATAAACAGACCGTCATCAACGATCCCTGCATTGTTTACCAGTGCATCAATGGTTTCGCACCGGTCCACGATGTTGTCAATTGCGGCTTTGGATTGTTCCCTGTCCGTCACATCAAACTGCATGATCTCTCCATGGGAACCGGCTGCCCGGACCTGCTCAAGGGTGTGGGCGGCCCCGTCTTTGTCCGAATGGTAATTTATAAAGGTGTAATACCCCTGCTTTGCAAGTTCAATGGCGACGGCCCGGCCGATCCCCCGGCTTGCGCCTGTGATGACGGCCGTTTTTGTATCTGTTTTCTGAGACATGGAAAGACTATCCTAACGTATGATTGATTCTCTTGTTTAATGATTGATCATTTAAAATTTTGTTATGCCGAGACGAGCTGCAACGTGATTTGCGCGGCAACGGTTTTATCCAAGGTTACGGTTCCGGTAACCTCCCTGAAATCTTCAAAGGAGAAGCTGTTCCGGGTCCGGGTGATGAGGGTTGCACCCACAGGAAGGCTGTCCATATGAAATACGGCGGATTTAACACCGGCAATCCATCCCATGGTGCCGTCTTCTTTCCCCCGGATTTGCAACCGGTGGATACTGTTGTTGACCCCGGCGGTTTGTGCAGCCAGTTCCACCATGACAATGGGGCTTACCGATCCCGCAGAGACAAGGGGCCAATCATCCGATACCACGGCAATAGACACGGTTGAGGCGTCATTCACCTCAATAATACGTTCAATAAGGAGCATCCGGTTCCTGTGGGGAAGAAGATCTTTAATGGGTATTTCCTTAGGATTCATCCTGTGTCCTGTATTTCTTTGTCCGAAGGTAAACAGCTTTTGTTGATCTGAAAAAAAGTATAATTATACCGGCTTTTTATATCCGTGTAAAGTTACAAAAACAGCCCTGATCCACAATCAAAAGGCCTTTCTTCCTTTTTAGTTGTTTTTATTAATTTGATTTTGTAGGATAAAAAATAAATCAAATTTGATTCTGTCCAACAAAACAATTTAAGAGGTCTTCATGTATAGAAAATCGATTTTTATTTTGATGGTGGTACTCCCTTTTTTTCTAAACTGCGCGATGTTTTCGCCTAAAAATTTCTATTACGTTGTATTTGAAGATAATCCCAATGTTACAAATACTAAGATTTATTCAAAAGGCATAGAAATCGGAAAGATTTTGGATCACGAGCTTAGCAAAGAGAATAAACTGATTTTAACCATAGCCATAAAGAGCGATTATAAAGATTTAATTAAATCCGACACGGTTTTTTATGCTGATGACAATTCTCTTTTACTAAACGTCTCAGAGAGCGATACCCAGGCCCTGCCCGAAAAATCATTTATTCTGGGATTTGCATCGCAAACAAAGCTTGTCTGGTTTAAAGCAAAAAATACGCTGAAAGACTTTTCAACGGCAACGCAAAAGGAAATTCAGAAGATAATAGAATCATTCAAATAACGGTCATGGGCCCACCTGGCCTCTCAAGACTCGGACTCAACCCACAACAAAATATGAAAGTAATTTAACAACTTATTGGGGCTTTCATATACAAAGAGGCGCAGCATGAAAATCGATATTGGCCCTGTCACCCGGCTTGAGGGTCACCTCAATATTAATACAACCGTAGAAAACAATATCATCACCGATGCGAAAAGCATGGGGGAAATGTTCAGAGGGTTTGAAGTTTTCCTTCTGGGTCGAGATCCGCTTGACGCTCAGCAGATTACCCAGAGGATTTGCGGCGTATGCCCGTATGCCCATGCCATTGCCTCTTCTTATGCCCAGGAAGCGGCCTACCGGCTCAGGACACCGCCAAACGGCAGAATTCTTCATAACCTTATCCAGGGCGCCAACCATTTATACGACTATCTTTTACATTTTTATCAGCTCTCTGCCCTTGATTTTATCGATGTGACCGCTATTACGGGGTATACCGGCAAAGACCGTGACCTGACCCACTTGAAAGAGTGGGTCAACCACGCACTGGGCAGCGGAGACTCCCACCCGGCAGCGCCTTTTTTGCCCCGGCTGTCCGGAACTTATGTAACGGATGCGGACATAAATATCACCGCGTTAAAGCATTATGTGGAATCCCTTGAAATCCAGAAAAAAGCCAACCGGGCCTCTGCCATTTTCGGCGGCAGGTTTCCCCATGCCACGGGGATTTTTCCCGGCGGCTGCACCCGGCCGCCGGACATTGACGCCATCTCGTCTTATCAGGCGCTGATTCATGAGGTTAAGCATTTTATCCATCACAAGTACCTGCCCGATCTTCTGGCAGTTGCCGGCGCATTCCCGGAATACTGGCATATCGGCCAAAGCAAGGGCGGCTTCATGTCCTACGGCCTGCTGCCATTTGGGCCCGAACCGGACAGTCCCAGGCTCCTGTCGCCCGGCGTGCTTATTGACGGGAAAGTGGAAACGGTAAAAACAGGTGCCATTACCGAAGATGTTAAATTTGCCAAATACAGCTCCCCATCCGGTCTGAAAGTCACCCAGGGCCGCCTGACACCGGCTCCGCACAAAGAAGGGGCCTATTCCTGGGTAAAGGCGCCCCGGTATGGCGGGCATGTACTGGAAGTCGGACCGGCGGCAAGGATACTGGTGGATTATTTACAGGGCGGCAATGAAACCGTCAAGCAGCTGGTGGACCGGTTCGCCGGTATGGCGGACATTAGGCCGGAACAACTCAATTCGGTCCTGGGCCGCCACCTGTGCCGCGCCGTGTCTGCCGTCGTAATCGCCGATTTTCTTCTGGACCAGACCGAACAAATCAATCCGTCTGCGCCATTCATACCTGAGATAAAAATACCGGAAGCCGGGGAAGGCTTCGGCCTCACCGAGGCATCAAGGGGTGCCCTGCTTCATTATATCCGGATCAGAAACTATAAAATTGATCATTATGAATGTGTGGTGCCGACCACATGGAACTGTTCTCCCAGGGATGACACAGGCAGGCCCGGTGCATTGGAGTCCGCCCTCATCGGCACCAGGGTCGAAGATCCTGCCCAACAAATCGAGGCCAACCGGATTGTACACTCTTTCGATCCCTGTCTGGCCTGTGCCGTTCACTGATATGACACAACATCCCACACCCATGTTATACAGATAAGTTCGGAGGAAAAATTCCATGATAAATAGACGAGATTTTTTGAAACTGGCTGCCTGTCTCGGTGCCTCCCTTCCGATTGCCGGGTTCCCCTCCGCGGTCAAAGCCGCCCTGAAAACCATTGATCCCAAATCCGTGCCCAAGCTGATCTATCTTCAGGCACAATCTTGCACCGGGTGTTCCGTATCCCTGCTGCAGGCCGAAGCGCCCGGTGCGGTCTCCATGATTACCCAGTACTCCAAGCTGGTCTACCATCAGGATCTGTCGGCCGCATCCGGAAAACAGGTGCTGGATCTGATGAACGCTTATATCAGCGGGAATGCCGGGGATTATTTTCTGGCTGTGGAAGGGTCCATTCCCTTGGGGATGCCTGACGCCTGCGTCATTGGCGGAAAACCCATTGCAGACTACCTGAGTGCTGCCGCCCGAACCATGAGCGGTGCCGTTGCCATCGGCACCTGCAGTTCTTATGGAGGTATTCCGGCTGCTGAAGGCAACCTGACCGGCGCTGTCAGCCTGAACGATTTTTACAAAGCAATAAATAAAAAGCCGCTCCTGATCTCCATCCCAGGATGCCCGGTGCATCCTGACTGGGTTTGGAAAACCATTGTTCACCTGGTGAAAATCGGACTCCCGGAACTTACGGATACCCGACCGGCTGCTTTTTTCAGCCGGAAGGTCCATGAATTGTGTCCCCGGTACCATGACTTCCAGCAGGAGATTTTTGCTGAAAAACTGGGAGATCAAGGCTGTCTTTTTAAAATCGGCTGTCTGGGGCCGGACACATTTGCAGACTGCCCCACCCGCTGGTGGAACAGTGGACAGACCTGGTGCATTGATGCCAATGCACCTTGTATCGGCTGTGCATCGCCGATGTTTGCAAGGAAAAAAGATTTTCCGTTTTACCGTAACGCTGAAATCGTCATTCCTGGAATCCCAGGAGAAAAGTCATGAAAATTCGTTTGTTCGCCCGACTCTCCATTACCTATAAAATCATTCTCACGGTGGTTATTGTCTTGTTGATCTGTCTTGCTGCTTCCGTAGCGCTTTTAAATCGGTTTGTGGAAAACCAGATGCGACTGACCTACACCCAGTCCCTTCAGACCTTGTTCAACGCCTTTGAAGACGGTGTAAAAGGATCGCTTGAACGGGGCCAGATGAACAACTTCCAAAAACTGCTCCACCACCAAAAGGAAATCAACGGGGTGATAGAGGTCAATCTTTATGACCGGAAAGGCGCGGTCAATTTGTCGTCCAATGCATTGGACAAGGCAGAGCCTTTTCCGGAGGGATTATTGTCCCGCATCCGGGAAGAAAAGGCGCAAGTTGTGCAAAAACATGACAGCCGGCTTGTCATTTTCGGCCCCCAGCCCGTTGTTGCAGACTGTATCCGGTGTCATCCGACGTGGAAAAAAGGAGAAATCGGCGGCATTCTCTCGCTTGCATACGATCTTAGCGCCTTAAATACGGTTATCTCCAAACTCAAGTATTTTACCACTGCCGGATCAGTGATGCTTTTGTTTATTATGAGTTGTATGGTGTTTATTGCCATCCAGAGAATGGTCAAAAAACCAATTTTTAACGTTCTCAGCGGATTGAAGGATGCGGCTGAAGGCGACGGTGACCTGACCAAGAGGTTAAGCGTCGCTTCTGCAGATGAACTGGGCAGCCTTGCCAAGTGTTTCAATACCTTTGTTGAAAAACTGCAGGGGATTATCCGGGATATCGCAAACAATTCTGAAAAGCAGAATAGGTCATCCGCCGAGCTTCTTGAAATTTCAAAAAAGATGTCAGATGCCGCCGGTATAATGACCGAAAGGTCTAATGCCGTGGCAGCAGCGGCCGTCGATGTGAGCGACAACATGACCTCAACGGCAACGGCGGCTGAACAATCTTCCAACAATATCGAAATGGTCTCTTCTGCGGCTGAAGAGATGAGTACCATGATTGGCCAGATTGCCAAGAATACTGAAGAAACCCGCAAAAACAGCCACTACGCCGTCTCCAAAACCCAGAAAGCAACCGACAGCATTAAAAATCTTGAGCTGAGTGCCCATGAAATCGGAGATGTGGTTGAAACCATTAAAGATATTTCCGAACAAACCAAGCTGCTCTCCTTGAATGCGACCATTGAAGCTGCGCGCGCTGGTGAACGCGGCAAAGGCTTTGCCGTGGTAGCCAATGAAATTAAAACCCTGGCACAGCAAACCGCAGACGCCACCCATGAAATTCAGGGAAAAGTGCTCCGTATCCAGGACTCGACCCATCAGGCGATTTCAGAAATTTTAGAAATCAGCAATGCCATTGACAGTGTCAATGCCATGATCGACACCATCACCACCAGCGTGGAAGAACAGTCGGGCACTACGCGTGAAATTGCCGGCAATGTCAGCCAGGCAGCCTTGGGAATTCAAGAGGTTACCCGTAATGTAATGGAAAGTTCAAAAAAAGTTCAGAAAATTGCAAGTGATATTGACGATGTTCACCAGGCAGCCCGTGGCATGTCGGACAGAAGTTCGGAAATAAACGCAAGTGCGGACCGCCTCAGTCAGATATCCAAAACCCTGAAAACATCGGTGGATCAATTTAAAACCTAATTTTTTTCGCCCGGGCTTTGGGGGGTTTGTATAATATTTCGCCAAATGAGATAATGTCGTCTGAGTAATGAGATACACTTAAGCCGGCCTGTCGCGCAAATCCGGTCCCATGCAAAACCGGAATTGATTTTATAGTGAACAAGGATTATGATATTTACATCATTCATTAAAATGCAGTGGGGCTTGGTTCTATTTTCGCCCACTATTAGTCATTATCATAAAATGAGAGATGAAGTTTGATAAAATATCAACATGCTGAGGTTGATCCATCAAAATTTGTAGGCCTTCAGGCACGAATGTAAATTTATCTAACCCCCGGTATGCCCGGGAAAGGAGGGGTTCATGACCAGGTCCATTCATAAGATGATCGATGAACAGATTAAACGGTGGGAAATGCAAAAGAAGCAGGGCGTAAGCCCGGTGGATACCTGCAATGTGATTACCATTTCAAGGCAACGTGGCAGCCGTGGACATGAGGTGGCTGAAGCACTTGCCAAAGCGTTGGGCTTTGACCTGTTTGACTATGAAATCGTTGAAGGTATGATCAAGGAGACCAAGGATTCTTCTGATAGAAGTAAGACTCTAGTTGAAACTGATAGGGCCAAGACTCTGCTTGACACCCTTGATGAGAAGAAAATGAGTATTGTGGATGACCTGATTGCCGCATTGGTCCACAAACACCATCTATGGCCTGACGAGTATTCAAAAATTCTGCTTCGGGTACTCAATACAATCGGCAGTCACGGCAATGCCGTTATTCTGGGCAGGGGAGGCAATTTTGTCTTAAAAGACACTAACGCCTTAAGGGTGAGAATCGTTGCCTCTGATGACATGCGCTGCAAGGTGGTACAGAAGGACAAGGGGCTGAGCGCGGATGATGCCAAGAAACTGATGGTCAGCATTGATGCCAACAGGAGGGCCTTTATCAGGCGGTATTTTAATGCTGATACTCAGGATCCGGCCAACTACGACCTGGTTTTAAACACAGATAAGATATCCGTGGAAAAGGCGGTCAGCATTATCCAGGCGGCCTTGGCTTAAGTTATTGTTCTTGTTATTGTTCATAGAAATTCACTAAGCACCGGCGTTTCTAATGTAGGGGATTGGGAAAATTCCAATCCCCTTTGAGTTTTTTGTAGGTTTTATTTTTTTAGGATAAAAAATCAAACATCTACCGGCCAGCCATAGCCGTTACTTCAGAAAACCCCGGATGATTCTGTCCACGGCTTCATCGTAAGTGAGCCCTAAGCTCATCAGTTTGATCAGTTGATCATTGGCGATTTTCCCGATGGATGCTTCATGGGTTAACTCTGCGTCCGGGTGCAGGGCGCGTAAGGCCGGCACCGTTTCATTCATGCCGTTGCCCATAATGATGGCGTCACATTCGATATGGCCAAAGCTTTTGGCTCTTGCTTCCACGTTGGCGTAGAAATCCTGTTTGGAGTTCTCTTTGATTACGGACCGGGATACCAGGTTTGTCTTACTGTGATGACCCTTGAGGATAATATTGTTTTCAGAGATGGCTATCTGGTGCCCTTCCGTCAATATACGTTCGGTGACAAAAAGGGAGCTGCCTGCGCCCAGTTCCGCTTCATTCACCCGCTTTGCCTCGTCCACGCCGCCTATCTGGGTCAGTTCCATCTCCACCACGGCGTTTTCGTCCAGATAAACCTTTGTGGTGGGATTCAGGCTTCGCTTACCTTTTCCTTCACCTGTGGCAACGTGTTTTTCCTGGTAGCGGATGGTGGCGTTTTTACCCACCCGGAATTCATGGATGCCTTCGTGGCCTTCTGGCCTGTTTCCTGAGCAGTGGATGCCGCATCCGGCAACGATGGTGACATCGGCGCCTTCCCCAATGATAAAGGTATTGTATACCACGTCATGCAGGCCGGCCTGGTTGAGTATTACCGGGATGTGTACCGATTCGTTGATTACGCCCGGTTTGACGGTTACCACAATACCGGTACCATCTTCATTGGGTTCAATGTTAATATTTTCCGACACCGCACGTGATAAAAGGTTTCCGTTTTTCCGGATATTGAATGCACCTTTGGGAATGCCGTCCAGGCCCGCCACTGCCTTTAATAAATTTTTATCTATAGCATCTAGCATCGATATCTCCTTCACATAGATTTGCGTATCCGCAAACACTTAAATCGCTTAGCAGCGGCATGGCACCTTCCAGATCCCCGGTATATGCAATCTGACCTTTCTTTATGAGCAGCAGGCAGTCTGCTGCTGCAAGGAACGCCTTATTGTGACTGACGACAATGGTTGTTGTCCCGTTGTCGGTGATCTGCCGTTTTATCAGTCGAACCATGGGATCTATGGTCCAAAGATCTATGCCCGTGTCCGGCTCATCATAGATCGCCAGGCCGGGATTTCGGGCAATGGTGGTGGCAAGTTCGATCTTTTTTATCTCGCCGCCGGAAAGTTTTGAATCTACGGGCTTGTCGAGAAAATCCAGGGAGCAGAACCCCACCCGGGCCAGGATATCCATCAGTTTCCCTTCGTCATCAGTGCCGGCGGCAATGGATAGAAGATCCCTGAACGTCACCCCCTTGAACCGGGCTGATTGCTGAAATCCATAAGCGATTCCCTGTCTGGCCCGCTCGGTAATGGTCATGTCCGTGATATCCTGGCCATTGTATATGATCTGGCCCCGGGTGTTTTTGTTAATCCCCATGATAGTTTTGGCAAGGGTGGTCTTTCCTCCGCCGTTGGGACCGGTAATGCCGTAAAACTTACCTTTTTCAAAGGTAAAGCTGATACCGTCAAGAATGGTTTTTTGGGCCAATCCGTTTCCCGCCTCTTCGTCGGGTACGGTAAAATATATATCTTTAAGTTCCAGCATCTTTTCCCTCTCTTGCTGATATTTAGTTAATCTATTTTATGCGTTTACCATATCAAAAGTAATGCAGAAATTTTAAAAAAAAGGCTAAAATAGTTGTTTGATAATAACTGATTTGAATTACCTAATAAACTATTATTTATTGTTTGAATCAATTTTGATGTTATATTTCGATTTGGTTCGGAAGCTGGTCGAATTTGACCACCTCCCCCCAAAGCATCATCCCAATCTGCTTTGTTTTCCCAATAAATATGGCATTGAGAATGGCTTCCGATTTATCAAAGACCCTTTATTCCATTGCCCAGCGTCGCATGCGGAATGAATTGAAGGGCCTTGAAACGACACTGCCCAATCAGATTGGGAAACCTGTTGAAAATCAAACTCTTCGCTGGATCTTAAATGTAATTTCAGATGGATCTGTTGATTCAAACACCTCATATCCGGCACCTTTGGCCACAATTTTTCCCTGGTCAAGCACATAGGCCCGGTCGGCAATTTTTCGCGTCAGGTGAATATCATGGGAAATAAAAAGCATGGAGAATCCTTGCTTGTGCTGAAGGCCTTTGAGCATGCGCAAGAGATGGGCCTGGGCAGACGGGTCCAGCATGGCGGTGATTTCATCGGCGATGAGCAGCACAGGATCGGTGACCAGGGCTCTTGCCACGCTGACCCGCTGGCGCTGGCCTCCGCTTAACGCATGGCAGGGCTGGTTCAGAAACCCTGTATCCCGGGACAGGTGTACCAGGGGCAGGGCGGCAAGGGCCTTTTCATCCCTGTCTTGTTGGGTTTTCCACCCCATGATGTCCAACGGTTCCCGGACAGCCTCCAGGACCGTCAGCCTGGGACTCACGGCCTGGGTCGGGTCCTGGAATACCAGCTGCATGCCGTTCATGCATGAGGTGGCACGGTTGTCCGTCAAGGGCGTTCCCTGGAAGATCACCCGGCCTTTATCCGGTATTTCCAGGGCCACCAGCAGATGGGCCAGTGTGGATTTTCCCGATCCTGAAGGGCCCACAAGCGCCACGACCTCTCCGAATTTAATCGTGATATCCGCCTGGTGAACCGCCTTGACGGCAGTGCCGTTCAGGTCAAATGTTTTTTCAAGTCCCCGGGCCTCGAGTACCGTGGTGATACCGCCTTTATGGCAGGCCACCTGCCTGCTTTTGCCTGCTTCAACAAGGGGCGGCCGGCGGGTGCTGCAGTTCGGGCCGTGCTGGACACAGCGCGGACAAAAGGGGCAGCCGGAGACGCTGCCGGGGGATGGCGGGGTGCCGGCAATCCCCCAAAGATCTTTGTAGCCGTAAAATTCAGGACAGGCATTAATCAGCCCCCGGGTATAGGGGTGGCAGGGGTCGGCCAGCACTGCCTGGGTGGGTCCGGCTTCAATAACCTGGCCTGCATACAGGGTGACAATATTTTCGGTCATCCTGGCAATGGCCGGCATGGCATGGGAGATCAGAATCATGGCAAACCCCAGGTGCTGCTGGAGTGTAACAATCAGATCCGCCATGGCAGATGCGGCGGCTGGATCCAGGGCAGTGAAGGGTTCGTCTACTATGAGCAGATCCGGACTGCAGGCAACGGCCATGGCAATGAGTACCCGCTGGCGCATGCCGCCGGATAACTGGTGGGCGTATGCATTTTGCCAAACCGGCTCCAGACCGGCCTGCTTAAAGAGGCTGGCTGTCTGTTGACTGGCTACCGCCCGATTAAGGCCCAAGTGACGGATCAGGGTTTCGGCTACCTGTTCTCCCACCGTAATAACCGGATTGAACACTTCCTGGCTGTTTTGGAAAACCAGGGCAATGCGGTTCCATCGGAATTTCGCAAGCTCCTTTTCTTTCAATCCGGTCAGCTCAACGCCGTTGAAGCGGATATCGCCTGTGATTCGGGCGGATTTGGCAAGGCCCATGACCGCCATGGCAAGGCTGGTTTTGCCGCACCCGGATTCCCCGATCAGTCCCAGGGTTTTACCCGGGGCCAGGGAGAGGTTGACCCGGTCCAGAACAGGGATTACCAAGTCGTTCTGCCTGTATTCAAGGCATAGATCATTGATTTCCAGAAGTGGTTCAAGCGTCAATGCTCAACTCCTTTTTCCCAGCCTGGGGTCTGCAATTTTTTCCATGTCCCGGCTGACCAGGGCCAGGCTGACCACCATCAGGATCAGGGAAAACCAGGGGAACACCAGCCACCACTGCCAGAACCGTGTGTAATAGATACCGGGAAAAGAGGTGGCATGGTGAAGGATCAGACCCCAGGATCCGGAGGAGGGATCCCCTAATCCTAAAAAAGAGAGCCCGGCCTCGGCCACAATGGCCCGGCCGGTGAGCCGGATCATGCTCACGGCTGCCAGGGGAAACACCTCGGGCAAAAAATGGCGGCGGATCAGGTAAAACACAGATGCGCCGTTCAGCTCAGCGGCCCGGATGTACTGACGCTGTTTCAAGGCCAACACCCTAGACCGGACAATTCTGGCCGTGTGAACCCATGAAAAACAGGAGAGCACCAGGACAATGGCCGTCAGGCTGGGACCGAAAAAGGCGGCCAGCACAATCATCACCGGCAGGTCCGGCAGCACCAGAAACACATCCACCATGCGCATGATGATCATGTCGACAATGCCACCGGTATATCCGGACACAATCCCGGCAATGCCGCCGCCCAACCCTGCGGCCAGTGCCGTGCCCATGCCTACAAGCAGGCTGATTCTTGCGCCGTGGCAGATCTGGGCCCACAAATCCACCCCCAGTTCGTCCGTCCCCATGATGTGGTGCGGGCCGGGCGGGATCAGGGCCGGACCTGACATCTGCCGGTGCGAATGGGAACAAACCATGGGCGCTGCCAGGGCCAGGAAGATAACGGCACCCAGAACAAATAATCCGGCCCGGCCCGAAGGCGTCATTCCGGACAAAAGCTTCGAAAGAGAAGATAAATTCATGCTTTCACCAGCCTTTGTCCTTGAACCGGTGTTCGCTCACTCACCCTGGGGTCCAGCCGCCGGTACACAAGGTCTGCCATAAAATTGGCAGACAAAACCGCCAGGGTCACCAAAAGGAATATGCCCTGGATCAACGGATAGTCCTGGACCATGACCGATTCACGCAAGAGCTTGCCCAGTCCCGGATAGTTAAACACGTTCTCCACCAGGACGGCTCCGCCCACAAGCGTCCCAAGGCTCATAAACACCCGGGTGACAATGGGCAACAGGGCGTTGCGCAGGGCATGTCGCCAAAATATCCTGATTTTTGTCAGTCCCTTGGCCCGGGCCGTGACCATGAAATCCTTTTCCAACACCGTCACAAGGCTGTTCCGGGCCAGAAGATAAATGCCGCCCAGACGGGCCAGGGTCAGCGTTGCCACGGGCAGGGCCGCATGCGCGGCAATGTCTGTTGCCTTTTCCATGAGCGTCATTTGGCCAGTGAAATGGGACATGGCCCCGGACAGGGGAAACAGGTCCAGGGCCGCAGCAAAGATAAAAAGAATCACCAGCCCCATAAGAAATGCCGGAATCTCGGAAATAAGGATCAGCCCCACAAATAAAAGCCGATCTGCCCACTGGTGGCGCAATGCCGCCGACACCACGCCCAAAAAAGTACCGATGATCGTGGAGAGCGTTACGGCTGCAGTCACCAGGCCCAGGGTCCAGGGCAGCCGTCGGGCCAGAATTCCCGCGACGGCGTTGTTAAAATAGACCGATTCCCCAAGGTCTCCATGGGCAAGCTTGACCAGATACCGAGCATACTGGACCGGTACGGAATCATCAAACCCGTATTGATCCATATAATAATTTTTCTGAGCCTCAGTGAATTCCGGCAGGTCTTCACCTTCGTCCCCGGACAGATGAACAAACGGGTCTCCGGGCATCATGCGCGGCAAAAGGAAATTTAGGGTAATGATTACCCACACCGTCACCAGGTATGAAATCACCCGGCCGGATGCCCCTGCAGCGGTTTGATTTGTTTTCATATCAGCGCCATGTTTTCCAGTCTAAATAGGACAGTTTGCTGTGCTCCAAACTGTGATGGTCAAACATAAACATCCACCCGTCGTACTTGGCCGGCCGGAACGCCGTGTACCCCGTGGTATAAAACAGCGGGATCTCAGGCACCTCTTCTGCCGCCATCTGCTGGATTTTTACAACCAGGTCCCGCCGCTTTTCAGGATCGGTTTGGGAGCGCTGGGCGTTCAACAATTTCATCAGGGCCGGGGAGGCCAACCCGGAACCACCCGAAGCTGATGGCGAACTTGATTGCTTGATGTCCCCGGTACAGTGGGCGATCAGATAATCAGGGTCACCGCCCCATCCGCCGTGGCCGATGATGGCCAGATCGTAGTTTTGGTTTCTGACCCGGCTGTCCCGGGTTTTACCGTTGCAACTTTTGATGCTTATTTCCACGCCCACGTCAGCCAGACGCTGTTTTAGAATTTGCGCCATCCGGACTTCGTCGCCGGCACATAACAGATCAAAGGCAAGGGGCTTGCCGTCAGCTCCTGTTCGCACAGATCCCCCGTTCAGGGTAAATTCGGCCTGGTCCAAAAGCCTGCCTGCCTTTTCGGGATTAAACTCATAGGCTCTGACGTTTTGGGCGGCCATGACATGGTCCGGGGGCAGAATGCCTGCCCGTCCGGGCAGGGCCGCTCCCCGGGCCACCTTGGCCACAAGTTCGTCAAGGTCAACGGCATGGGCAAAGGCCCGGCGGACCTGAGTGATTTGCGCCGGACCGGGAAGGTTCCGGTTGAACAGGAGTCGGTATCCCCAGAACCCCGGACTCTTGAGTATCCTATGTTCGGGATCAGTTTGAAATTTGGGCAAAAGGTCCGGGGAGACCCGGATCATGTCTATCTCGTGCTTCTGGTAGGCCAGAATGGATTCACTTACCGGGATGAACTCCAGCCGGTTGACCCGAACGGCCGGTCCCCAGAAATCCTTAAACCGCTCAAACCGGTAGGTGCCGTGTTCCCGGCTGTAGCCGGTGAGCCGATATGGGCCTGTGCCGATCACCGCCTCCGGCGTGGTAAATGTTTTGGGATTATCCACCTTTTCCCAGATGTGTTTGGGGATGATACGGCTGATGCCCAGGCTGTAAAGCATTGATGCGGTGGGCGTCTTCAAGGTTACCTTGATCCGGTCGTCGTCAAGGATTTCAACCCGGTCGATGCGGTCAAATACATAGGACCAGGTCATGGGAAAGCGGCCGGCGTAATTCAGGGAAAAGGCCACATCCTCGGGTGTCATGGGTGTACCGTCATGCCACTTGACTCCTTTACGAACGGTGAATATGTATGCCTTTCCCTGGTCTTCAACCTGCCAGGATGTGGCCAGCCAGGGGATAAGTCCCTGATCCCCACGTTCCAGGAGACTGTCGAAGATCATGCACATTTTAACCCCCCCGGGCCCCCGGGGATAGTGGGCGTAGGGGCTCGGGTATCCCCAGTCCCCGCCAGCCAGCCGGATGACCTCCACCTGACCGGACGAGGTGCCGGCATTGAGTGTCGGCACCAGAAAAAACAGACATAACGCCAGGATCACTATACACCGGCGCAGTGCATAACTCGCCGGTTTATATGCCATCCGACCCTCCCGATCTGGTCTTGCGGTCTTCGTGAACGGACCAGGTCATGGTACCCCGGCAGACCGGTGCGGCAGGCACATATTCGCCGTCAACACACCGGGTCTCCACATAGTCGGCGATGATTTGTTCCGCCTCCCGGGTGATCTCCATATGGGACTGAAAAAAACGAGTGATATGGCGGATGGTGTGATCCCTGTCCCAGTCGATCTCTTTGTTCCACCAGGAAAAGGTAATGTCCGGACGATACCCCATGGCATAAACCAGGTTGAACGGGTAGATGATATCCGTGTGTTTTTGGGGCATGGGCCGGTCGAAAAATTTTTCCCACAGGGGTGCAAACTGCTGATTCATGCCGGGACCTGAAAAGGCGCTCATATAGCAATAATAGGTGGAGGCCGCCATCAGTTTCATGACGGCATCAGGCCCGTCAATGCCGGGTGTCATGGAGGCAAATACCAGATCAAAGGCCTTTTCCCATCCCTGTTCTGCCAGATCCGTCTCCTGCCAGGTTTTTTGAACAATGCTAATATTGTCAACCTTTTCTTGTTCGATCCGTTTCGACATGATGTCGATCATGCCGCCCGAGGGTTCAAGGGCAGTGACATGGGCGCAGAGTTTGGCCATGGGCAGGGCCCAGGAGCCCGGGCCTGCACCGACATCCAGAACCCGTGTTTTTGGGGTCAAAATCCCTTTGTCCACAAGCTGTTTAAGCGTGGCATCCCGCTTGACAGACGCCTTTTCTCCGCTGGTCCGTTGGGCAAAATCCTTGGCCATGTTGTCCCATCTGTTTATATCGCAGGGGCCGCGAGCTTCCGACCTTGCCGGCTGTTCAGCTTTGGATCGTTCAATGGTTTTCATCCACTGATTTTCCCAGAATGTTTGGGCGTTTGCTTGTAGTTCCATAATCGTTTTCCCTATATCTTAATGGTGAAGGTGATGCCTACTGTCCTATCCGTGGCCGGATACCCCGTACTGTCATAATAGTCTTGGTCCAGCAAGTTCTTAATATATACGTTCACGGTGCCGTTTTTCAGCCAGCCAAGCTGTTCAAAACATTTGTACTCAAAACCTAAGTCCACCACACTGTGGGCCGGGATGTCCACCTCGTGAAA
The DNA here is from genome assembly GCF_000233695.2 of Desulfobacter postgatei 2ac9. Taxonomy (NCBI): domain Bacteria; kingdom Pseudomonadati; phylum Thermodesulfobacteriota; class Desulfobacteria; order Desulfobacterales; family Desulfobacteraceae; genus Desulfobacter; species Desulfobacter postgatei. Next base: position 1,701,525 of record NZ_CM001488.1, read on the forward strand.
ATTCCAGACGTCATCGGCAATCTCTTCGGAGACCTCGGTGGATTCGTCACTCTGGTAGGTGTAATCCAGCATCAGGGTTGCTTTTTCGTTAAAGGCATAGCGCAATCCAATCCCGACCTGGTGCTCGGCCCGCTGGTCCAGTTCGGTCTCTCCGGCCGGTTCGTTTCCCTGGTTTTCAAATTTTTGCCAGGCCCAGCTCAGATAAAAAGAGAGTTCCGGAGTGATATTTCCTGACAACTCGAGGGTGGTACCGTGGCGATAAACCTCCTCCAGGTTGACTTTATAGTCGCTGAATCGCAACACCCCGGCCCCGGCGCCTGAATACTGGGCAAAGCTGCTGTTGGTGGCGATGAAATCCTTGATATCGTAAAACGCATACCCGGCTTTCAGGTTGATGTTGCCCCAGAGTCTGCGGTTTATCATCAGGTCATATCCCATGCCGTGTTCCGGTTCCAGGGCAATACCGGCAGGTCGACCCTGGGGGTTGTAATCACCGTGGTAGTCGGGGGCGTGCCAGATTTTGCTGACACCGGCGGAAAGGGAGGTGTCCCGGAACCAGGCACCTAAATGGTCCATATGCCAGGTGGTCATGGATTTTGGGATGATCTGGTCAAAGTCCCGCTTCACATATTTGTCGTAATATGAGTTATACAGATTGCCGTTGGACCAGTTGCTGACACAGATATTGACATCCTCGTACCGTAATCCCAGGGTCATGTCCACATGGGGAATAACGCCGAATTTATGCTGGACAAATGCGCCTTTTTTGCGAATTCGCTCTGTTTTACTGTCGTCCACACTTTCATCAAAAAGCTGGGTAAAGTCGACACCTACAGTGGTTTCACCCCCGGCCCATTTGATTTCGTCCTTAATTTTTCCACCCTGCTGCCACCAGTCCGTTTCCATGGAGGTTGGTACGATTCCCTTGGATTTATCTTTCGCGTCCACCCAGTCTAAGTAGGCCCGGTCACGGGTCTCTTCCCCGTAATAAGCGCCGACAAAGATTGTGTTGAGCCCTAATGTCTGGGCGTAGTTGAGACGGTAGGTCTCTGCCGTGCTGTCCCAGGTGGGGTTCTGCCAGGAATCCCAGACACTGTCCGTTACCTCGGGGTAGGAGGCGTCAACGTCTGTTGTTCCGTCTATCGCCGTACCGGGATTGTTAACCGGTGAATTGCGGTCAATATCTGATAATGAGGCGGAAAAGGTGATATATCCATCGCCAGGCAGTATAAATCCCAGGCGTCCGAACCCGATGTTGGTTTCGGTCTCACTGTTGCGCAGATACCCGTCTGTCATATAATTTTGGTATGCAATGTCGTAGATAAATTTTTCAACGCCACCCTGAATAACGGCTGTATTGGAAAAGGTATCATATGACCGGTATCCCGTTGTATACGTCAGCTGCGGTACCCGGGTCCGGTATTCCTTTGGGGTCTTTGTTTTCATGTTTAAGACCCCGCCGATGCTTTTGCCATCGTACAGAACGGAATGGGGGCCGGGGAGGATTTCGACGGACTCGAGCAGAAATGCGGGCAGCTGTGCCCAATCCACAACATTGCTTGACTTGCGGCCGCCGGTTTTCTGAAGGGTCACGTCATCCAGGGCCGTGACAAATCGTGTGGTATCGAAGCCGTTCAGATAGATGCTGTCCACCCCGGGGTCCAGGTCTGATGTCCCTCGAAAATCCACCATGGCATTGGTTTTGATCGCATCTAAAACATAGATGGGCTCTCCGATGAATGTGATCTCTTCAAGTTCAATGGTGGTCTGGGACGGTGTTGTTTTATACCCCTGGACCCGGGCCTCGTCTTCTACAACCATCTCTTCTATTTCCTGAACTTTTGGGCTGACCGTGTTTTTGTCTGTTTTATTTTCATCCGCCTGTAAAGGACTTATGCAAGAGAGGAACAACATCAGGCCGGCTGCAAAGATGCAGCCTTTCAGTAAGTGAGTTTTCAACACCATCTCCTTCTTTTTTGTTCGCCGGCACATTACCGGTCGTTTAATGGGTTAACGTTACATTTGGGTGCTTCTGTTAAGCTGGGCAATGGCTGCCAGGGCATCCTCGCGCTGGTGTTTATATTGCGCTGCCTGTTCAAACGCGCTGCGGCTGGCAACAATATCGTTATACTGCCAGGCCGCATACCCGGCCATCAGCCATGCCTGTCCTTTTTGGGAACAATTTTTTAGGGCTGCGGTCCTGAACGCCTTGTCTGCAGCCTTATAATTTTTTGTCTCGTACAGGACAGCTCCTTTCAGCAGCAAAAGTTCCGGATTACCGGCTTGGGGATCAAGGCGGTTGAGCACTGCCAGTGCCTTATCCCCCCGGTCCATCTGGCGGTAGGCACAGACGAGGCCGTTTATCATCTGTCTGTTGTGACTTGGGGATGACTTTTTTCCGGCCGATTCGGTAATCAGGGTTTCATACATACGGGCGGCCCGGGCAGGGATGTTCAACTGCAAACTTAGATCTGCAAACAGTTTTTTTTCCTGCCGTGTCAACGGAGTTACAAAACTGTAGATGATCAGATCTTCAAAGGCGTTGGCATACTCCCCCCTAGTCAGATGGATGTGGACCAGGGCCTTCCACCACCTGGCTTCGGACGGGGCCTGCCGGCTGAGGGTACCGGCAAGGTCCAGGGCTTTGCCGGTGTCATTAATGGTCAGGTAAATCTGAAGCAGGGCCTCCTGCCATTTGATCCGAGATTCTCCCTTGGATTGGGCAATCAGATCCCTGAGCACAGGCGCGGCTTTTTTCCATTGCTGGGCTGTTACCAGGGCATTGGCATAGTTTTCCCGCCATTGCCGGGTGACCTGGTCCGGATGGGCGGAAAATAAAGAGTCAAATCTGCGGATTGCAGTCTGGGGCTTGCCGTCGGTGAGCGCCATAACTGCACTGTAGTACAGGTATTTGGGATTTTTGGGGTCAGATAGTTGATAGGCGGCCCAAAATGCCTTGACGGCTTTGGCGGTCCGGTTGGTGTCCGTATAGACCTTGGCCAGGTTGACCTGGGCATCCAGGTAGTTTTTATCCAGGGACAAGGCCGTCAGATATGCCGATTCTGCATGAGGCATTTCTTTTTGCATCAAAAAGCAATTGCCTAGGGCCAGGCAGACAGTTGGATGGCTGCACGGGGTATTGCTTTTGGATTTGGCCTGGTCCGCCTGGATGAGCTTGACGGCAGCAGCATAATCATTTTTATCCATGGCGTTCCTGACGTTGATCAGCAGACGCTGAATACCAACAGGCATTTTTTGATAACCTTGGGCTAAGCTCTTTTCCAGTTGAAAGAAGGTCGCTGCGGCAAAAGCCAGAATGACGATGACGGTTTTTAAAATCGGATTCATGAAACACCTCAATTTAATTTAAAACGGATGCGTGTTCTAGCCCGGGTCTTTACAATTTCCCGGTTGACTCGGCCGGGTTTGAATCGCCAAGCAGCAACGCACTGCATCACGCTGTCATCAAATATTTTTTCAGGTTCTGCATCCAGGATTTTTATGTCCTCCACACACCCCTGTTCATTCACCGTGAATTCCACAGATACCCAGCCTTCAATGGCCTTGGCCTTGGCCCGGAAGGGGTAGACCGGCGGAACCCTGGAAATCACCGTCAGGGGGTGATCCAGCTCTCCCGTGTCAAAAAGCGTGTCAAGGGATAGAGTGTCCAGGGATGTTGATATGACTTCAGGCACGGCAATGGTGGTCGGTCCCTGAGGCAAGCGGGGATTGATTTCAAAGGGCATGGAAAGAGATCTGGTGATTTGCGGGTTCATGCTGGGTTTGCCCGATTGCTTTTTGAGTTGAGCCTTGGGCGGAGGCGTCTTTTTTTTCTTTTCCGGTTCAATGCTTGCGCGCCGTAGCCGGGTGAGCTGGATCTGCTGAATCATCGGGGTCACCAGCGGGACAGTCTCCTGGGGTTTTATCAGATTGGGAATAACGGAAAAAAGCAACAGATTCAGGGCCAGGGTGCCGGCCAATGCCACGGCCCAGGGCTGCCATCCAACGGCCAGCCCAAGGTGCTTCTCCATGGTTTTCATTGTCCCTCCGGAAGTGCTGCAGCCAAAGATACATTAGATGCTCCGGCCAGACGGCAGCCGTCCATGACCTCGATGGCCACGCCGGTGTCTGATTGCTGGTCGGCCACAACCACCACGGCCCCGTCGGGATTTTCCGCCAGGGCCCGTTCGGTATTGGCCCTGACCGCCCGGATGTCGATCTCCCGGTGATCCATGAATACCCGGTTCTGGCTGTCCACGGCAATTAAGATGGTGGCTTTGGATTGCATTGTTGCTGTTGATGCTGTGGGCCGGGTGACATCAATACCGGTTTCCTTGACAAAACTTGTGGTGACAAGGAAAAAAATCAACAAAATAAATACCATATCAATGAGCGGTGCGATATTTAACTCCACCGCGTTTTTTTTGTCTTTTCTCCTTGCTAAAACGTTTAACATGGGTTGTTCCTCTAAAGGTGTCGTTTCAGGTATAAGCCCATCCGCTGGATGCGCCAGCTTAAATGTTCGGCCCGCCGGTCCAGAAATACCTTCATGTAAAGCCCTGGAATGGCGACAATAAGCCCGGTCTGGGTGGTGATGAGGGATTCTGAGATGCCGCCGGCCATGGCTTTGGCATTTCCTGTGCCGAATATAGCCAGAACGTCAAAGGTGCTTATCATGCCGGTGACGGTGCCAAGCAGTCCCATAAGCGGTGCCATGGCTGCCAGGACCCCGATCACCGCCAGGGAGCGGGTCATACGTCGGTTGATCCGGGCAACTGCGGCATCCAGAAGGTGGCGATCCAGTTGGGGGGAACCCGAACGGTTTCCAATGAACTCCGTGACCAAAAGACTGACGGCTCCGCGGTACATTTTTGGGTCAGGCAGGGTGTTCTCGCGAACCAGGCAGAGGGCTGTGCGGCTGTTCATGTTTTTTTTGTAAAGCCGCCTGAAAAAAAAGACCCGTTCGATAATCAACAGCCACATGACAAGACTTAAGATGACCAGGGGTACCATAACCACGCCGCCGGTCCGGATCAGCTCCGTCATGAGTTCAAGGTTCTCCCGAAGAAATTCCGGCATCAGGCCACCTTGAATTTTTGGACGATATTGATCAGTGCCATGGCCTTTTCCTCCATCATCCCCACACAGTTTTCCACGGCCCGGCTCAAAAGGGTGTGGGAGAGCATAATCGGAATGGCGACGGACAGGCCTAACATGGTGGTCACCAGGGCTTCGGAAATGCCGCCGGACATCATTCGTGGATCACCTGTGCCGTGCATGGTGATGACATGGAAGGTATCGATCATACCGGTAACCGTCCCTAACAGCCCTAACAGGGGTGCAATGGCTGCCAGCATACCCATGGTGGACAAAAACCGTTCCATGGGCGGGATCTCTTTAAGAATGGCTTCCTGGACCGCATTTTCCAGGTCTTCCCTGGGAAGGTCCCGGTTGTCAACACCCGAGCGGATGACCCGGATAACCGGATTTTTACTGTACTGGTCGCAGGTTTCGGCACAAGCATCCCAGTTTCGAGCTTCAGCCTGGGTTTCGATTCTGCTGCACACGGTTTCAAGTTTGATTTTCCGGCGCAAAAGGAAAAAAATTCGTTCCAGAGAGATCAAGGTACCCAATCCCAGAATGGCCAGAATGGGCCAGACAATGGTACCTCCTTTGGGAATCTGCTCCATCAGGCTTAATTCGTGAATAAGTTGATTCAATGCCCCGCCCCTGGAAATGTCCATGGGTACGGCATCACTTTTTCCATCCATGTACCGGGTGAGTTTTCCCTGCATGGCCGTGGGCGGCAGTTTGGACAGAGCATAAAGTTTTTTTTCTCCATGGGCGTAGTTGAGAAATCCGGTTTCCCCGGCCAGCCGGTATGCCGCTGTGAACGCGCCGATGATCAGGATCCGGCTCTCCTGGGCCTTTCCTTCGCGATTGACTATTGTGCCGGTTTCCAGGCAGACAGATCCGCCCTGGTCAATCTGGTCAAAAAGCAGGTTAGACATGGCTTTGATCCGGTCCATCCCTGGAATAATGGAATTATCTGTAATGGGAGATAAAAATTGGGTGTCCGGGTGATAGACCCCGGTAAGAAAGCTGTCATCCATAAGGGAACGGATGTCTTTGGCATTCATGCGGATGACGCCGGACAATTCCTGGACCGTGCCCTGGGCTTTATCCAGTTTTGCGGCCAGTTGGCTGTCCTGTGTGCTCAGGCTTTGGTTTTCAGATTTAAGGGCTTTAAGTTCAACATCAACGACTACAATCCGCTGCTTTAAATCTGCAATGGCCCGGTCTAGCCGGGACCTGTCTGCCAAAATTTGCTGGCGGCTTTCCCTGGCTGCCTTTTGGGCGGCAGACAGTTCCGCCGCTGCCTTTTGTTTCATGGATTCTTCAATTTTCCGGGCTTCGATGCGAACTTCCCGGATATCCTTTGCCCATGCCGACTGGCCGAAAAGCAGCAGAGCACCCAGCGCCGCAGCTATTATTATATATATGGATATGGGGTTGTTTTTCATTGGACCACGATCCTTCCTATAGGCAAGGTTAAAATCTCAACGGGTTTGCGCTTTAAGCCCATGTCTATGGCAGCCTGAATGGTTTTAAGATGGGTGTTCCCCAAGGGTTCCCATACCTTTTGTGCAGGGTTGAAAAAACCGCATTCCTGTTTGTCCAGGGTCTGATAAAAAAGGCGCAGCCGTCCAAGTCTGAAGATGTTGACCAGGGTCTCTTCTCCGGAAAGGGGAATCGTCTGCTGGTAGACTTCAATGGTTGTGCCGTATTCGGTTTCCACCAAAAGGGCTTCCATCAATTTTCTGAATTTTTCGCTTACCGGGACTTGGGGATTGGCGTTTAATTTTTCAAGTGCCTGAATCCTTTTTTGACGCTCCTCCTGTAAAAAGGGTAGATCCCGGGCGTTTATTTCTTTTATTTTGTCTAATAAATCGTAAAGAAATGGAGACATTTGACCCTCAATCTCTGCAAGGTCCTCTATCTGCTTTGTTTTTCGGATTATGCTTGAAATCAGGGCAGTTCTCCGGGCAGCTTCAGTGTTCAGTTCCTTTTCCAGCATGGCCAGTTCTTTTTCCAGGGCTTCGAACACCAATGTCTTTTTTTCTTTTTCAGTGTGCCAGTTGACCTCCCGAGCCTGAGTTTTTTGTTCAATTCCCACAGCCTCATGAACAGGGGCTTGGATCTCTTTTTTCACATTCCCTGCCAGGGCATCATAGGACCATGACATTGTCAGTAATAGGAAAACATGTATGACTATTTTGCCTTTGTTCATGGCCTTCTCCTGTTTTCATTCAAGCTAATATCTTCAGTAAAAACGAATTAAATAGAAAATAAAAAAAGCCAAAAAGGATGGTCGCATCGAAAATTTCGATACGCGGGCCTTCTTGGCTTTAGTTTACTTTATGTTTACTAAATAACGATTTGTCGTATGCGCCTTCTTGACGCATTCCGCCCTTTAAATCATATTAATTTTTTGTTGTCAAGGAGTGATAGGAAGAGATTTTTACTGATATTGGAATTCAGACATTATAGCCCTTTTTTAAACGGTCAGGATTGATGATGTGTTTATCTTCCCCTTTCACTACATGATTATCCTCACCATTTTTCAGCATATAGACCAGGGACCAGCCGGGCTCGGGATTGATCTGGCAGTCGTGGGCATACACATGAAGCCGGTTGGTTTTGTCCACGGCAAATAACAGCATGGCCCTGTGGCCGTGTTTGTGGGTGAACTGTTCCAGGGTAAACTTTTCCGTCAGTTTTGTGGTGATAATCTGTCCGCCCCGGGCCAACTCGGTGGCCATGGCGGGATATGAGGCTGTTTTTCCAAACAGGATTTTTCCGTGATTCTGGATGGACATCCGGTCCGCCGTCAATCGGTTCTCTTCCGGCCGGGAGGGTAAAATATAAATTTCATCAGCCCCGAATTCCAGGCGATAGTGAATGGCTACCGCCACGTTGGCCGCTTCATGGGGAAACAGGGCAAGCACCCCCCGGACGCCCACCAGCTGAATATGTCGATCTGCATGTTCTGACACGGGATTGCCGAAATATGTGGGCAGCCCCTCATTTTTTGCCTTCATGACCTGATCCCACCCGGTATCGGCCAGCTGAACCTGAAACCCAAGATCCATCAAGGCTTTGCCAATGGCACGCGCCAGTCGATTGGCCCCGGTGATTATAAAGCCGTTGGGGATGGGCTCGGCCACCTTAAGCCACAGGGCAATGGGGCGTGCTGTAACGCTTTGCACCAGGACCGTGGAGATAATAATAAAAAAGGTCAGGGGCACCAGCACCGCGGCATCGGGGTAGCCTGCTTTCTCAAGCTGGGTGGCGAAAAATGCTGAAATCGCTGCCGCCACAATTCCGCGCGGAGCAATCCAGGCCAGCATATGCCGTTCCGGCCAGGTAAGGCTGGAGCCGATACTGGACACCATGATATTCATGGAACGGGCCAGAAACTGAATGGCGATGAATAAAAAACTCATGCCCCAGCCCAGGGCAAGCAGCTCATTAATATTCAGCCGGGCGGCCAGCATTATAAAAAGAACGGAAATCAGCAACATACTGATGTGCTCCTTGAAATCAAGAATATCCCCCATGGGCACATCCTTCATGTTGGCCAGCCAGATACCCATGACGGTGACTGTTACCAGGCCCGATTCATGCTGCAGATGATTGGAAAATACAAACGCGCCCAGAACCACGGAGATGGCAAACAGGTTGTGCATGAATTCGGGAATCCAATGTTTCCGGATGGCCATACCAAACCCATAGCCGCAGATCGCGCCAATGGTTACGCCGATAGCCACCAGCCGGACAAACACCAGTATGGTATGGCCCATGGCCTGCTGGGCCGATCCCGACATGATGAATTCGTAGGCCAGAACCGCCATGGCCGCACCGATGGGGTCCACAATGATGCCTTCCCACCTGAGGATATTGGCTATGTTGTGGTTGGGCCGGACCGTGCGCAGCATGGGTACGATTACGGTGGGGCCGCTTACGGATGTGATGGCCCCCAGAAGTACACTGATCTGCCAGGACAATCCCAACCCCAGACGGGCGGCCAGGGCCGTGATGATCCAGGTGACCAGCATGCCGTAGGAGACCATGTTCCGGACTACGATGTGAAGTCCCCGGATCTGTGCAAAATTTAAGGTCAGGCTGCCCTCAAACAGAATCAGAGCCACGGACATGGACACAAAAGGGAAAAAAAGATCTCCCATCATCTTTTCAGGGTTCAAAAACCCCAGCACTGGACCGGCCAGGATACCGGTGATCAGAAGAAAAACAATTCCCGGAATCTTTACCCGCCAGGCCAGCCACTGACAAGCGGTGGCGGCGACCAGTATCCCCGAAATTTGTATGAGCTTGTATTCATTCATTTATTTTCAGTTTTTATTTCGGTTCTTTTTGTATACATCTGGAAATCCCTATGGTTTGCAGCCCAATGTTAACCGACTATGTTTTCATTGACAAGGGCAAAGCTGAGGGCTTAAACTGACTCAGTTGCGCACAATCGATGCGCAGTCTTTTCGGAACGTATGCTTAAAAAGACAGCACAAAAAAGACCGGAATCCCTGTTTCAAAACTTCAAAAAAGGAGGTGGCATGGACAGAAGAAACTTTTTAAAACTTTCAGCCGGTGCGGGTGCCCTTGCACTGTTTCAGATAACCGGTGTCAGCTGTGCAGGCTCTGGAGGTGGATTGGTAATCCAGGAGTCTCTACCCTACAAAGCAGATGCCCTTGAACCGTATATATCTGAAAAGACAATTCGCTTTCACTATGGGAAGCACCATGCCGGGTATGTAAAAAAATTGAATCAGATGATCAAAGGAACCGCTTACGCCGGCCTGGGTATTGAGGCAATTGTTCAGAAAACATACGGCAGCGCAGGTGAGACCGGTATTTTTAATAATGCCGCCCAGGTCTTTAATCACACCTTTTACTGGAACAGCATGAAACCGGGTGGCGGCGGTGTGCCTGATGGTGTTATTTCCGAAAAAATCAATGCGGACTTCGGCAGTTATGATGCATTTAAAAAAGACTTTGCATCCGCAGCGCTCTCCCAGTTCGGCAGTGGGTGGGCATGGCTTGTTAAAGATGGTGATGCGCTGAAAATTCTCAAAACATCAAACGCCGATACACCGATTGCCCAGGGGCTGGTTCCGCTCCTTACCGTTGATGTATGGGAACATGCATATTACCTGGATTACCAGAACCGGAGAGCGGACTATATCGACGCATATCTGGAACATCTGGTCAACTGGGCGTTTGCAGAAACCAATCTGGTGGGATAGAAGATAGATTAAACGGCCGGTAATTACAGTCGATTGCCCTGGAAATCCGGCCCGAATCCGTTTGATTTTTAAGGATTGTTAGCCGCCTGACCCCTGTCGAGTTCGTTGTAAATCATTGGTCCGGCAAAACTCAGGCGGTGCATAATCCTTCCATTCTTTTGTTCAGTCAACAATGATCACTGGGATGTTCAAGGAATGCATCACCCGCGAAGCGTTGCTGCCAATAAAAAATTCTTTTAGACCTGATGTCGAACTTCGTCCCATGGCAACCGTATTGTATTTTCCTTTTTGTGCCTCGTGTATAATGTCATCGGAAATCTTTTTGCCCTGGGGCTGAGTTTTTATATGAACCTTCTCTTTGGCAAACCCGGCATCGATTAATTTATACCTTGCGGTGTCAAGGCTTTCCCGCATCATTTTCTCGCGCTTTTCCTCCATCCGGCAGAACGAATTGCGTTCTGCTTCAAAATAGGGCGTGAGGCTGGGGCTGTTGAGCCCACAGGCTGCCGCAGTATCCGGCACTACATGAAACAGTGTGACCTCATCCTCTTTGTTCAGGTTTTTTGCAACATAGGTAACGGTATTTTGAGCGCATTCAGTTTCGTCAAAGGGAATCAGGATTTTGGCAGTCATGATCTTTTCTCCTTATTTAGAATTACTCGAAAGTCGTAAGCTTTTTTAAAAAAATGTGACGTTTGAAATCTAATGGGAGCATTTTAGTGCTTTTTGATATTTTGAACGACCAAATTCAAAAGGCCCAAAATACTTAACTATAACTTGATCATAAAGTATAAGTTATCAGACCCGGATGTTTTTGCGCAATGCTTTTTTCAAAAAAGATTACTTGGCTTATGTTTTTCATGTTTATCTTTATTCGGGAAGAAGAAAATAGCGATTGCTGCTTTCCTTGACCGCTACCCGGGGAATGGGTTTGATGAATTGCTGGCGAAGACTATAGGTGTAAGCCCCCTGGGCCGGAATCATGAGGATGTCATTCTCTTTGATTCCTGAACCGAAATAGGCATAACCCCAGACATCGTGGGGGGTGCAAAGGGAGCCCAGAATACGGCATTTTTTTTCGGACAGGCTGGGCCTGGTTAAATTGAGCACAGGGCAGTAATCGGTTTCATACCGTTCCCAGCCCACAGTGTTGCCCCCGGCATCGGTGATGACCAGGTCCTTCTCCTTGCAGTCCACCACCTGGATAAGAATGTGCATGGCATCATTGCATATCCAGCGGCCCGGCTCAAAACAGATCCGGCATTGGGTCAAAGGCAGGATGTGCGCTTTAATGGCACTTGACAACTCTTTTGCAAACAGGTCAATGGAGACACCCGGGTCAATAATATAGTTCTGGGGCATATTCGATAACAGCCACTCCCCCTGGGCAGGCCAGTAGCCGCCGCCAATATCAATGAATTTTACCGCATCCAGAAACTGTTTTGGCATGCTGGAAAGGATCTCTCCCAATTTTTTGATAAATGTGGTCTGCCTGTCCGGGTTAAGATTCCAGGAGGAATGGAATTGCAGTCCCTGGAAATCCAACCGGCCAAGCGTCTCGATCTCTTTGAAGGCAGATAACAGGTGTTCGGGCAACACCCCGAATTTGCGCCACAGCCCTTCGGGGTTGTTGTTCAGGCGCAACCCAACGGGCATGCGGGTCTGCCTTTCTTCAAGCACGGATGTCAGCCGTTTCGCCTCTCCGATGCTGTCCAGCAGAATCACCACCCGGTCCGGGTGTCGGGCCGCAAGTGCCAGCTCCTGGATGGTTTTGCCCGGACCGCTGAAAATAATTGAGGACGCACCCAGTTCCAGGGCCACGGACAGTTCCACGCCGCTGGATACATCCAGCCCGAATCCATGCTTGAGCAGATGTCCTGAAAGATGGGGCAGATTGTTGCTTTTCATGGCGTAAAAAAATGCGGTTTCGGGCAGACGGTGGCTGAATGCTGCTCTGAACTGGTCCGCTTTTCGTGCCAGAACATCGGTTTCCAGAACATACAGGGGGGATCCGAACGCCTTGGCTATATCCAGATATACCCCCTTATTTTTTAGGTACGGATTTATAAACTCAACTACTTTTTCCCTGGACAGAAAAAGGGGGGGGGGCGGTATTTGTGTCTTGGCTGTCGGCATCTCTAATCCATTTCAACATCAATACGTTTGGCGAGCAAAAGGCACTCTGTTTCGAAAAATCTGCGCCTGTTCGGTTCTATGATCATGTGTCCTAAAAGCCATGAATCGTAGTCTTGGGGCGGCATGGTTACCCTGTGCCCCGGGGTGTGAATCAAGTGTATTTTTTTTACCCGTTTGTCGTTTTCCACGGCCGCCGTGTTGATGCGTTTTATTACCCCATTTCTGCGGGCATGGATACGGAACGCCACCAGGGGCGTGTACGGCCCTTTTTTTTCATTTTTCCAGGCAAAGCCTTCTGCCGCATCCAGGGTCAGCCCAAGTATGTCGATGTTGCCCGCTTCCTTGATCAGAAAGGGCAGGCAGTCTCCACCGGGCCGCGGGGTCATTTCTATAAGCACAGGCGTTTTATGTCGAAGGATAAAATCCACCATGCAGACGCCGGTCTCAATTCCCAATGCCCTGGCTGCCCTGTAAAACAGGTCTGCAATCATGTCATTGGCAGGCATTTGGTCATCACCGTTTTCCGGCCAGATTGCATACCCGGAAATGGTGCCGAAGGGGCGGCTGTCCACCTTTATTTTCCGGGTTTTACGCAGGATAACGGCCCGGTCTTTTTCCATGAGAAAATCACAGGAAAATTCAGGGCCGGCCACCCACTCCTCGGCCAGCATCTGAAATATGCCGGCATCCGTGGGTTTAAACAATGGATTTCCGGTCCGCGCAGCAAGCCCGTCCGCCACTGCATTGAAGGCATTCTCACACTCTTTTCGGGTGACACATTTAAATACAAGTTCGCTGCCGGAACCGCAGAAGGGTTTGAGTACAATGCCCGCAGGTACCTGGTCCAGGAAATTTAATACTTCAATGTCGGTATTTACCGGGCAGGTTTGGGGGCAAGGAATCTGATGTTTGCGCCACAACTGTTTTGAGATAAATTTATCCCTGCTGTTTCTGACCGCCTCAATATCAGGGTAGGGCAACCCCATCTTTTCTGCCAGAATGGATGCCGTTTCCATGGATTCGCAGTCAAAACAGGTAATCCCGGAAAGGGTCACCCCGAAGGTTTTTTGGTGGTGTTTTAATGCCTTAACTGCGGCGGCAATATCGCAGATGGGGCATAAAATTTCTTCTCCATTGTCCGGACATGGCTCGGTGGCATTCTGACGCACCTTAGGCTCTGTCAAAAAAAGTGCCTGTCCGGGACGGATTTTTCTGATCCATTCAATGTAATCAGATGTGGTACCTACCACCAACACCTGATTTTTTTTAAGCTCAGACTGCTTTTCGACCATAATGGCCCCCATGGAAAACAGCCGTTTCCGGCTGGGTATGAATTTCATATGAGGGTCTGGGGCTTAAGCGAAACCGTTCTTTCCAGGTAAAACTGCCGCACAGAAAATCCACGGCTTCCATCCGGTTGTGGCAAGCCCATTCCAGGTGGTGCAGGTTGATCACTTTGGCAATGCCGGCAAAATCCGGGTGGGTGCCCCCGGCTACAACCGTGTAGGTGTTGTTGAAAAAGGCCCCCATGTCCACGGCTGCAATTTTTCCCTCCACAATGGCGGTGGTGATCCTGAGCATGCCCATATCCCGAAGATAGACTGCAAACCGTTCAAAAGAACGGTAAAACCGCGCATCGCTGAAGTAGGAGTCCGATGTAAAGGCAGCCATGTTCAAACGAAATAATTCAGTGATGTCCGGCATGTGATTGTAGCGCCATGAAAGCTGCCGCTCCTCAATCTTTTTTACATCGGCCTTGAGTTTTTTTCTGGTTTTTCCGGGAAAAGCCAGCCAGAAATTCTCCATGGAGAAATCATGCATCCGGGGGTAGAAAAGATAGCCGGTTTCGTCGGGTCCGGCCTGGTCTATTTTATCAAACAGGGGATTGAAACGCAGATATCTCAAATTCAATGGTCCGGGAACTGATTCGCACAATGCTTGAAATACTTCCGGGGAGTGTGCAAGCACCCGGTTCTGCTCCAGCCAGGTTTTGCCTTTCCAGGTCTCTCCGGGAAAAAATACATATTCGCCGGTCTCTTCGATCCGGCTTAAGGGAAGAAATCCCACAATCTGGCCCTTGTCTTCGATAAGATGGAAGCTTAAAGGTCTGTTGAATGCGGCGTTAAAACATTGCCTGACAGCCCAAAGATCAAATATGTCCTGGACCGGCCAGTATTTTTCCCAGGCCTGCCGGCACTTTTCCGGATCTGTAATAATAATGGATTTCATCGATATTCACCTAATGTCTGTAAGTTATGTTGAGCCGAGAAGTTTTCCCGATAAAAAATTTTTGGACAAATTCCCGGGTCATTTCAGAGTCGTAAGCATAGGTGTCGATGGTGGGGGAGATACGCCATACATGATGGCTGGTGTCTATTTTAATTGCTTTGAAAGCGGTCATGTTTTTCTCCTTTAAATTTGAGATACTGCTTACCATTTGTCCATAGTGTCGGTGGGGCGTTTGGGTTTTTTATTCATTTTTTTTCGGCGTTTTTGGTCTTCCTTCTGATCTTGCCAGTCATAATCTTCATCGTAGCTTTCTTTGAATCTTGGGCTCTTGCCTTTGTTTCGGCTGAACTTTTCCCTGGTCATGACTTCCTTTCCTCTTTGGTTTTGTCCGGCTGTTTTGTCCGGGTGGGTTGGGTTTGATTCAAGCATCACTTCAGCAATCTGTGTGCCAGCTTTGTATGAAAAAAAATAATATTAATTAAAACAGGTGGTTAATATTTTTAATGCGGTCCACATACTGATTTTTTCCGCAAATGTTTACTTAAATTTGAAAAAATGGCTTTATCATGATTAAATTGGTATTTTTTAGCCGATTTTTAATCTGATAATTATGGTGTTTTGAAATTTAAAATCCGTTATAAAAGTATGTTGCTTGTTTTTTGAAATTTTTATATACTTCAGCACTTTGTGTGAAACAGCAATATTTTACCGGAAATGGAATGCACTTTTTATGCTGATTCGGTTGGCATGTGCCATTAAAGAGACAAAAATACGCACCGAGCTTGAGAACAGACTGGCTCAACAGGATGTCCAACTCCAGTTTTTTAAACCCAGTAGACTCTCCTGGCAGGCCCTTGCCAGAAGTTGCGCCGATGTGTTCATCGTCAGCAGTCCCACAATTCCCAAGCCTGTTGAATCAAGTATCTCTCTGCTCAATGAACTGCCCGAATCGCCCATGACCATCGTACTGCATAATCGGGAGTCCTCGGAAGAGCATGCCAATCTTCTGGCCTCGGGGGTTGATGTGGTGCTCTATTCCGGTATCCCGATGGACAGTCTTTTAGAAGCCCTTGAAACCACCTTGGAATCCCGCCGTCAGTTCTATTATGCGGAACGATTTGACCGGCGGGGGCGTTTTTTACCCCGACTTAACGATTTTACCTCCAACAGTCGGGACATGCAAGTGTTTCTGGATGAAACCCGTCAGGTGGTATCCAGTGATGCCACCATACTGTTGCTCGGTGAGACAGGTGTGGGCAAGGAGCATCTGTCCAAAGCCATCCATGCAGACAGCCACAGATCCACAGGTCCTTTTATTGCCATCAATATGGCAGCTATTCCGGAACAACTGATGGAAAGCGAACTGTTCGGGCATGAGCAGGGGGCTTTTACCGGGGCTGTGCGTTCGCGGCGGGGGGCATTTGAACTTGCCCATGGCGGAACTATTTTTCTGGATGAAATCGGTGAGATGCCCCTGCAGATGCAAACCAAACTGCTCCGGGTACTCCAGGAACTCGAATTTACGCCGGTGGGCGGTGAAAAATCGGTATGGGTGGATGTCCGGGTGATTGCAGCCACCAACAAAGATCTTGAAGAAGAGGTTGAAAAGGGTACTTTCCGAAAAGATCTTTATTACCGCCTCGGGGTGATTTCATTAACGCTTCCCCCTTTGAGAAAACGTAAAGAGGACATCCCCTCACTGACCAACCATTTTTTGACCATGAACCAGCAGAAATTCGGCAGAAATCTCAAACGATTTTCCCAGCCGGCCATGGAGGCCCTGTGCAACTACCACTGGCCGGGTAATATTCGGGAACTGATGAACGTTATTGAACGGGCCGTCCTGCTGTGCAAGTCAGATATGATCACCTTAGAAGAGTTACCGTCGGTTTTCCATAATACCAAACCCGTCCGGATGGACGGCAGTATATCGGCACTTTCCATGCCGCAGGAATGGGAAACCATGACCCTGCCACAGGTCCGGGACGCCGTGTATGATCAGGTGGAGGCGTTGTATCTGGCCATGGTGCTGAAAAAAACCCATGGGAAAATTGGAGAAACCGCAAAAATTGCAGGCATTCATCCCAGGGGCCTGTATGCCAAAATGAAAAAACTGGGAATAGATAAAGCAGAGTTTAAAGCCAAAGGATAGTTGTTGATGTATTCGCCCTTTCACTACCAGATTTCTGAGTATGACTGTGTGCCCACAGCCATTACCAATGCCATTTCCTTTTTGTTCCATCGTAAAGAAATCCCCCCCATGGTTATCCGGCATATTTATCTTTACTGTCTTGATACGGTGGGGCACGATTCCCGGTTCGGTCTTGGCGGTACCAGTAAATATGCCGTACGTCTGGTGGGCAACTGGCTCAATGCTTACCGGAGGAAGTCTTTTTCCGTTGCCACACAATTTTTGGAAAAAGAACGGGTTACCATGGTGCCGGGCGCCCAGATCGAATCCTGCCTGTCAGGTGGTGGGGTGGTGCTGTGCAATATCCTTTTAACCCCCCGTGACGAACATTATCTTATGGTAACGGCCATGGATGACGAGTGGATATACTGCTTTGATTCCTATCGCAGGCAATCCATTCGCGGTATGAAGGGAATGGTCCGTTTGATTGATGGCGGGGACGGTCGGTCACCCAACCTGAAAATAAGGCGGGACTGGGTCGAGCAGGATCAGTTAAAACGGTTCTGCCTGGGGCCGATGCAGATGCGTGAGAGTCTTTTAATCTGGCGGACATCATAGGTGAATTCCACAGGCAAAACCGGCAACAATAGTCTAAAGATAGATAGACCAAGATTATAGGCTCTGTATTGAGCGTGAAGGTGTTTTTTGATTTTACCGGACATCCCAGGTCCGAATCAGGAGAGAAGGGCTTCCATCCGCTCCTGGGCCTCCTTGCACGCTATACATTTGGAGGTCACAGGACGGGCTTCAAGCCGTTTAAGGGATATCTCTTCACCACAGATGTCACAATATCCATAGGTGCCCTCTTCGATTCGTTTAATCGCGTCTTTGATTTTTTTGATCAACCTGCTTTTCCGGCTCTGCAGGTGCAGGTTCATGGTACGGTTGATATCGGCTGCCGTGGAATCAATAAGCTCCGTATCCCTGCTGGATTCCAGTATCAGTTCAGAAACGGCAGAGTCGGCTTGCTCCAGCAACTCTTTCATGGAGGTGTTCAACATCGCTTTAAAACGCTCCAGATCTTCATTTGTGATATGGGGGTCAATTACTTCAGTGGTCATCTTTTTGCTCCCAAGCGTAGGTAAAGGCCGCTTAATATGTTGATTTAGGGGATGGAAACAGCCCGAATAGATTTTGATGTCGCAACCGCGGTCACCCGGCAGCAATCAAGGCCGTGTATACGGGCATCTGAACGCCGAAATAAAGCAATAACAGTGCCAGAAATATTGGCAGAATTGTTTTCAGAAAATTATTTGGGTCTGCAAGGCTTGAAAATGATTTTTGAAAATGTCCGGTTCGTGCCACCTGCCTCCGGAAAAGCCCTGCTGTCAGGAGTGCCGATGCCGGTAAAGAGACCCTCGTCAAGACTGATTCATTAGCACCGCAAGGGGTATCAAACGCCTTTTATTGTCATCCCTTGCAGTGCCATTTTAATCAGGATAGGATATATAAGTTCCGCTTTCTCTATATTCCGCTTTTTTTGAGACCTTCAGTATCCGTTTTATTTGCCTGTGCCTGAAAGAAGATCCAAATTTTCATCCATACGGTTATTTTATGGGTTGGTGTCAATGGTCATGTGTAATTTTAATAAAAACCCTTTCGGTTATGCATACCCTCCGAAGAGGGGTAGGGTTCGTGCCTCGCCAATGTTCAGCAGGCTTCACAACGTGGTCGACCGCTCCTTGCTCACAGAGCTTTTACAAACCCCTCCTGAATCTTTGATTGAGGAGGGGTGGTTGACTTAGTCGTTTAATATATTAGGCACTGAAAGAGAACCCAATGGAAGTACGGTTACTTTGGCATCTTTGCCTTTTAGCTCAAATGCTTTTTCCAAAGCCGCCTCTACACTGTCAAAGGGTTTAATGTGAACCGCTTTTATCTCGTCTTCCGGTAGTTCAGTAACGCCCCAGGTCTGTGCCCAGGTATTGATCTCAGCCATTTTACCGGCTTTATGATAACCCAGTTTGTATTCAACTTTTATTTTATCAAGAACCTCTTGGGGGGTGGCACAAGAGGCCATCAGATCAAAGAATGTTTTGCCGCCGATTCCCATTCTGCATTGTGATACAAATATTAATATGCCGCCTTCTTTGAGCGCGAGCTTACCATTATCTATCGCCTTTTGAGACTGGTAAAGATCTATATCCATTGGATAAGGAGCCACAGAGATTACAATGTCGGTTTTTTCTTCTATGTCAACACAAAACACTTTTTTTGCACTGTCTATGGCATCATAAAATGCGCCTACAAGATCTCCACACGTGGTTTCATATACATTATGGTCTTTATCTAAAATAGTCATAATGGAAAACACTTGAATATCTTTTAATACATTCATGGCATCCATCATATCTTCATGTACGGGATTGCCATCCAATGCAAGCGCTTTTGCGCTTTTATTTAGTGCTAATTTATGGTTTTGCGTTATGGTCTCATAAGATGCTACACCAGGTAAAAAGCCTTTTCTGCCGCCGGTATAGCCGGCAAAATAGTGGGGTTCCACAGAGCCGATCACGATAGTTTTTTTAGCTTCGGCTACAATTTTATTCAGGTACATCTCAGTACCGTTTGTAGATTTGCCTAAGTATACCATCTCATCGTTTTTGGCATCATGTGACCAGATTCTGTCTTTTGCTTTCAGGTCCTCATAAATCTCTTTTCCAAAAATGTATTCAAATTCTTCATCATTCGGGGCTCTATGGGCACCTGTGGCGATGATGAAATAGATATCTTTATCCTTGATGTCATCATAAATGACTTTAAGTACTTTTGCTGTAGGGGTAGGGCGGGTTCCGTCATTGACGATGAAGACGACTCTCTCATCACCTTCCATAAATTTTGCAAAGTTTGCGTTTTCCAAGTTTTTTGCGAACTCAGCAGCAAACTCTCGTTTTTCTACGTCGTTTGGAAAATATACGCCTTGCAGGTTATTATCATTAATTTCAATTTCAATTTTTTCTTTACCATACGGTATCTGTACTTTTGCCATTATTTTCTCCTTCCTGGAGTTATTTTAATATCTTTTATTCAATTTCTTATCATAATTGGCTTTTCGTTTACGTTTACGGCGGATAAAAATTAAAATCTTCGGTATATATTAAATATTCCGGGGATTAAGATTCTTATCCGCCGCAGATTCCAACAAGAGCGTCAGCTCATAGTTGGACGAAAAGATCATCTATGTGTGGGTTTGAAGTTTAGCGTATTGGGCCCATCTGATTTATCTTTTCCATAAAGGTATCAATTTCTGCCTGGCACAACTGTTTGTCACCAGCAGGAATCTGAACCAGATGGATTCGTTCGGGATTTATATCAAGACTTTCAAGGGTTTCCTTCATTCTTTTTACCCGTTTTTTGGCTGCTTCTGGGCCGTTATGGTTACATTTGTCATCCGGGCAAACGCCCACCAGAACGCCCCATGCCTGATTAAGGAACGGGGTCAATAAAAGATTTTGATCAATACGGCCGCCACACAAGTTCACCAGGATTTCATATTCCTTCTCTTCGAGTTCCGATTCCGGCAATCTGGAGTTCTGAATGTCGGGATGGTATGACCAGTTACAGGCATACATAATGACCTTAGCGGATTCACGGGAGTGGAGGAACTCAACTGCTCTCCTCTCCAGTTCAACCTTGTCGGTGCCGAATGATAATGGGATGGTGATCGCTTCAATGGGACAAATTTCAACACAGATGCCGCAGGACTGGCATTTTACCGGATCCACGACAATACCCTCACCGTCAACAAATTCCCGGGCATCATGGGGACAGGCCCTGACGCACTGTAGGCACCTGGCACAGGAACGGGCGGTGATAGATGTGGTGCCCGGACCATTATATCCCAATTCAACCAGATCTCTTCTGAGGTCCAGCATAATATCCGTTATTTTAACCCCGGAGGAACAGGCTGCTTCACACCGTTTGCAGAAAAAACAACTGAACGATTTTTCCGCAATTTCGGGTGTCAATTCAACCTCACCGGTTAAAAGTCCGTGGGCTAAAATGTTTTTAGCCCGGGGTGCATCGGATTCCCACCGGGTGTATTTAAACATGGGGCAGTGCTCGTAGCAGTATCCGCACCGGATGCACTTGGACAGCATGCCTTCCCATTTTTCTAGATTTTTAAATTTTATTTTTTCTGTCTGCATAACAATAGTCCCTGTGATCCTTTATCAGCTGTTGACAGCATATCTAAGGTTAGTAGCCGTGACCCAGTTATCCGGCGCCTGCTGCAGTTTGCCTGGATTGAGAATGTTGTTGGGGTCCAGAGCCGCTTTGATGGCAGCCATCATTTTCAAGGAATCGTGTTTCTCTGTCTTGAAGGCTTTGGCTTTGGAAATGCCGATACCGTGTTCAGCAGAAGTGGTGCCTTGGACGGAATTTACATATTCATAGATCTCGGCAATGGCTCTCTGGGCGCCCTCCCATTGCTCTTTCTTACTGGTGTCCATCATAATTTTGGTGTGCATGCACCCGGATCCGCAATGGCCGTATGCCGTCATAATGATGCCGTTCTTTTCGGCGGCTTCATGGATTTTGGCGGCCATATCCGCCATTTTGGAGTAGGGTACTGCCATATCGTCAGCCAGGGATGTGGAAGCCATACTGGCGTCAAATTGTGACAGGGCAGGGAATAATTTCTTACGGCCCATGAAGATCTGTTCGCGCTCTTTGGCATCAAAGCTGTACCAGAGGTCGGCACCGTTGTTCTTTTTGCAGATCTCTTCCATTTTTTTAACTTCGTAATCCACGGCTTCCTTAACTTTTCCGTCGGATTCAAAAAGCAGGGAGGCTGCCACTTCCTTAAGGCCCAGGTTCATGGTTTTATTTACTGCCTTGATTGCAACGTCATCCACCAACTCCAGCATGGAGGGGATGGTGCCCGAGGCCATGATGTCAGCGATGGCATTGCCTGCATCCCTGAGACTGTCAAAATTGGCAACGCCCAGGCATCTGAATTCGGGGATGGGTACAAAACTCATGGTCGCTTCCACCACAACACCTAAGGTGCCTTCCGAACCCACAATGAGTTTTTCAAGTTGATAACCGGACGCCTCCACCCGGGTATGGGAACCCAGGGTTACTAGGTCACCATTGGCCAGCACCACTTTCATGCCCAGGACAGCATCCCGGGTAGCGCCGTATTTAACGGAACGAACTCCCGATGCATTGTTGCCGATTTCACCACCGATGGTGGCGATACGTGAAGAGGCCGGTGTCGGGGGATAGAAAACCCCGTAAGGTTTAAGCGCGGCGTTGAGATCATCATCCACCACACCCGGTTCCACCCGGCAGTAAACATCTGGCAGGTTGATTTCAAGTATCCGGTTCATGTTCTTCATGTCCAGAAGAATGCCGCCCTTGGACGACACGGTTTGTCCGCACATGCCCGAGCCACCGCCCCTGGGGACAACCGGTATTTTTGCATCATTGGCATAAGCCAGTACTTTTTGAACCTGACCGGTATTGTCAGGTCTGACAATAACCCATGGTGCGGCATGGTAAACAGATGCGTCTGAGCCGTAAACATACAAGTCAAGCGGATCTGTCTTTATGTTTTTTCCCCCGACTATTTCCCTGAGCCTGGGAATATCGACCGTATTCATTTGATATCCTTTCCTGATGAAAATTGTTAAAACCAGTGGGTCTAAAAAGTCTCTATTCAAGTTAATTCGCTAATATTTTCACAACTGTTTTAAAAATTCAATCCCCTTTACCTTTACAGGATTAATAAGTATTTGCTTTTTTAAAAAGTTGAATTATAAACTCAATTTTTTGTGATGAAGAATATGTTTTAACCTCTTTTTTTTGTTAAAATTTTTTAATTTTTTGGATCTGTCGTCGCCTGTATCGTTAAATTCATGCCCTATGATACTACCTTTAATGTAGGAGAAAATGCAAGTTTTATCCGCGCGTATATATTAAGATGCTTGATTTCTTAAATTGAATAGTTTGAAAGAGGTTGTCGGGGGGGGGAATTAATTGTCAGCAATACCGGTGGCCTACCCTATATTTGTGTATGGGAATCAGGCAAATGACATGTTATATTAGTTTGTGGTTTTATGATAATCAGTGCTCAGTTACCCAAGCCTGAAGGCTTTGGATTTCATACCTAAAGGTTGTTTTATGAATAAAATTGTTGAATGTGTGCCCAATTTTTCTGAAGGACGGGACCGGCAGACCATTGATGCCATTGCTGATGCCATCGCCAAAACACCCGGATGCAGCCTGCTGGATGTGGATCCGGGCAAGTCAACCAACCGGACTGTGTATACCTTTGTGGCAGACCCTGATAGTGTGGTCGAAGGGGCTTTGGCCGCATCAGGGGTGGCCCGGGAAAAAATAGACATGCGCCGACACCATGGGGAACATCCCCGCATGGGTGCCCTGGATGTCTGCCCATTTATTCCGGTGACAGGTGTGACCATGGACGAGTGTATTGAAATTTCAAAACAGTTTGGTAAAAGACTGGCCGAAGAACTTGATGTCCCGGTCTATCTGTACGAGGCCTCCGCCATCCTGGATTACCGCAAAAAATTGCCCCAAATCCGGGAAGGGCAGTATGAAGGCATTCCCCAACGTATTGTCCAGGAAAAATGGAAGCCTGATTTCGGTCCGGCCAGGTTTGTACCCGAGTGGGGGGCTACAGTAACCGGTGCCCGGTTTTTTCTTATTGCATATAATGTTAATTTATTGGGTACCCCCAACCAGGCCCACCGCATTGCACTGAATCTGCGTGAAGCAGGCAGAGGCCTTGAACAGCCAGGCCGCTTCAAGGCGGTGAAGGGGATGGGTTGGTATGTCGATGACTGTGTGCCACGAAGGCAGACACTGTTGCAATAAACAGTGCAGCCATGCTGCACAAAAGATGAGGGAAGGCCCCTCGAAGCCGCCATGCAGGTGGAGGCTTCAAACCACCGTAAGCTGCGCCGGTTAAGAGCCGGGGTGGTGAGCGTTACGGAAAAGGCAGGACAAGATCTTGTCAGGTAGGTTCCAAGGAGACGAACGCAAGTGAATCACTATTGAAGTGTCGAAAGCGTAGGGATGAGGTCAAAACCGGGGGGTAGTCGTTAACCCGGGATAAGTTCGGCGGTTACCTGTTTACTGGCCGGGCGGCCTCCGGCATAAAGGTGGCGTGAACTTGGGACAGGCTTTTGTGTGGAACGTGGGAACCTGTCGCCCTGATGCTAAGGGAGAAATACAAGCGGAGGACCCGTAAGTATGAGAGTACCGATGCAGGGCACAGGGGCGGAGCGACCCGTAGTAGTGATGAAGATTCTGTAATGGAATTGGAGCGAAGGGGAAGCATTGACCAGCTTGAAGTAAAGAAAACAACTGGAAACAGGAGGATTGGATTGAACCAAGCAAAGCCGTTTTGTATTCCTAAACTTGAGGTTATGGAGGCATATGAACGGGTTAAAGCCAACAAAGGGGCTGCCGGTGTAGACGGACAGTCAATCGAAGAGTTTGAGTCTAACTTAAAGGACAATCTTTACAAGCTCTGGAATCGGATGTCCTCCGGCAGTTATTTCCCTCCTCCGGTAATGAGGGTGGAAATACCCAAGGGAGACGGTCGAATGAGGCCGTTGGGAATACCGACAGTGTCGGACAGAATCGCTCAGCAGATAGTCAAACAGCAATTGGAGCCGGAATTGGAAAAACATTTTCATCCGGATTCGTATGGCTATCGACCGGAGAAATCTGCTTTGGATGCAGTTGGGAAAGCCCGGGAGAATTGCTGGAAATATGACTGGGTATTGGATCTTGATATTAAAGGATTTTTCGATAATATTGACCATGATCTTTTGATGAAAGCAGTTCGGTATCACACGGATGACAGATGGGTGCTTCTGTATATAGAACGGTGGCTGAAAGCCCCTGTGATGATGACAGACCACACACTATTCCATCCAAAGAAGGGAACCCCGCAAGGAGGTGTTATCAGTCCCTTGCTGGCCAATCTCTTTTTGCATTATGCATTTGACAACTGGATGGAAAGGCAGTGCCCGGCCACACCGTTTGAGCGTTATGCGGATGATGCAGTGTGCCATTGTAAAAGCCTTGCCCAGGCTGAATATTTGCTTAGAAAGCTGAATGAGCGAATGGAGAATGTGGGACTGGAATTACATCCGGAGAAGACGAAAATAGTCTACTGCAAGGATACAGACCGGCAAAAGGATTATGCCCTGACAAGTTTTGATTTTCTGGGTTATACATTTCGTGCTCGGAAATCAAAGAACCGATGGGGAAAATTCTTCATTAATTTTTCTCCTGCTGTCAGCAATAAAGCAGCAAAAGCAATTCGGCAAACCTCACGAAAGTGGAATTGGCCCAGGCGCAGTGACAAGAGCCTGGAAGATTTAGCCCACATGTTCAATCCTGTCATTCAAGGTTGGATTAACTACTATGGCAGGTTTTATAAATCTGCACTCTACCCGGCCTTAAGGTGCCTGGATCGCCGGTTGGTGATTTGGGCAACAAGGAAATACAAACGTTTTAGGGGACATCGACGAAGGGCAAGTCAGTGGCTGGCTCGAATTGCACGAAGACAGCCAAATTTGTTTGCCCATTGGAGACTACTCTATGCATAGGCTGGTCAATAGGAGCCGGATGAGCGGAGACGTTCACGTCCGGTTCTGTGAGGGCCTGAGGGGGTGGTTCCCTCGGGCTACTCGACATAACCTGGCTCAGGTTACGCTGAACCTGAACAACTATCTTGTCACACCGCCCCATATCCTGTTTGAAGCCGTTAAAGAGGAGGCTGCCAAGCTCAAAATTGCAGTGGCCGGTTCACAGATTGTGGGCGTTGTCCCCCTTCAGGCAATTTTACATGCAGCCGAGTATTATATTGAAAAAGAAGGACTCTTTATTCTGGATGAAGACCAGAAGATCCGGCTGGCTGTTGAACGTTTGGGCCTGAATTCCGTTGCCCCTTTTGATCCCAAGAGCAAGATTATAGAGTACATCATTGCTACGGCGCCAAATGAGCCTTTGGCCGGTATGAGTGTCCGGGCCTTTATTGAACAGGTTGCCGACAGGAGTATAGCCCCTGGCGGCGGTTCTGCATCGGCAGTCATTGCAGCCCTGGGCGCAGGGCTTGGCGCCATGGTGGGTAAATTGACCCTGGGGGTCAGAAAGTTTGAAGCGGTTGACGCTGAAATGAGAAAACTGATTCCATCGCTGCATGAAGCAGCTTTGGCGTTGATTCCCATGATTGATGCAGATACCAATGCCTTTGCAGATTATGTGGCAGCCCTGGGGTTGCCGGAAAATACGGAAAAAGAGAATCGTTTCAGAAAGGCGCAGCTTGAGCTTGGCCTAAAGAAAGCTATTGAGGTGCCCTTGTCCATCATGACTCTGGGTGATAAGGCATGGGACGCCATGCTGGGAGTGGCGCAATACGGTAATATCGCTTCCCGGTCAGATGTGGTGCTCGGTGCCAGAGCCCTTGAGGTGGGTATCTGGGGTGCTTATAGAACTTTGATAAACAACATGGACGATATCAATGACCCCGAATACCGCAAAAAAATTATGGAAAAGGCTGGTGTCATCAGGGACAGGGCTGCCGAAAATTGTCAAAAAATCCTTGATATTCTTGAGAAAAGATCTGTTTAAGGCGGCTACTGCGCCGCAGAAACTATTTTTTGTTTTTTGTGACAGAAACTGAGGCGTAAGGCACTTAATTTCATGTGCCAGATGTAGGTCAAAGGTTCATTTGCGGCGGGCCGGCATGAGCATATGTTCATTGATTCTGAAAAAACCTTTCAAGTTCTCCAGCCAGTATGCATAATAAACTAAATGATCGCTGTTGAACGTCGTGACCTCCCCCCTTTTTTTTGATGCATAGATAAAATGCATCCGGCCGCTGGGATCCACCTGGTAAACCATGGCGGTAAGATCATTGTTGAGCACAATCAGGTCGCCGTTTTGAACATCATCTGCTTTAATACTGTGGGTGTTGTCTAATAAAAGGTTCATGGGCATCAAGTTCTTGTATACCAGCCCTGCTTTGGTAGCAGCCCCGGCGTAAATGGAGTAGAATAGCCATGAATTATCCGTGCTTCCTGTCTGATTAGGGCGTCCGCCGACTAACACAGGCATACCAATGAACTGTTCTGCAATTGATGGGATAAACTGGCAGAAAAGTACGGCAGGCCTCGAGTCCACTGGTGTTTGCATGTGCTCATGCTGTGTCTCTATGACAAGGGAGAGGCTTGCCAGGGTCGGAACAGCCCAGATCAGAAGCAGGATCAGGTGTATGGTTGCTCTTCTCATTTTTTTTCCAAACATAGGGGGGTTTTATATTCCGGGATTTTGAAAATCTGCCAAGATGTTTGTTCACACTACCTGTTATTAAAACCCTTCGTCAAGAAAGAAAGTCGGGTTACGGTCAACATCATGAAAAAAGTTTTTAGTATGGTTTTGTAATCAGGCACGAATTATGCTTTACATGCTGTCGTATTTATTTTGTGCTCAACCCGACAAAATCCGAAAACTCAAGTATATCGACCTGAAGAAAAATGAATATCTGTTCTAACCGTTCGTCACGGCAAGCAATTGCTGCCCATTGAAGAAATCTTGACATGACCTGGTTCATGGCCTACAACCTAATAAAATATAGATAAACCCTAATCGCATAGGCAATATGACAGCCTCCACAGATTTTCAAGCCCCTCCCAAAACACCCCGCAGTTCCGGCAGATTTTTCCAAAGATGCTGGTTCCGGGTCATTTTTTTTACATGCTTACTGGGCGTTTGCCTTGTGGCCGGGATGGTTGCAGGCGGTCTTTTTTTCATTGAAACCCAGCCGGTCCAGGCCTTTATTCAAAACCAGGTCAATAAGGTGATTCCCGGTACCCTGTCATGGGAACAGTTTCGTTTAGGTCTTCGAGAGGGCAGGGTTCAGATTTCCGGGATTCACCTTAAGGATGCTTCCGGCAAGGAAGTGGCCGGCATCTCCCTGGTGGAAGCCAGGGTTGACTGGTCCGCGTTGACCCGGCACAAAATTGAATTAAACCAAATCCTGATTGACAAGCCTGTTCTTGATATCGGCATGTCGGCGCAGGGGGAGGTCGACATTTTGTCGGCCCTGGTTTCTGACACCGGGGCGTCATCGGATACCGGCGCTTCCGATGCTGCCAAATTCCCGGGAGTTGATTTTTGGGTTCGTGAATTCACGGTGAATCAGGCTCGGATAAAAGTCACGACCCCTCAATTTAATACGGATATTGCAGATTTGTCCGTTGAGGTGACTGGATTTAAACTGGCAGACCTTTGTGCTTCGGCTAAAGTGACCCTGGCCGGGGGGCATCTGGGATTTGGGGAGCGGGATTTTACCCTTGACTCCTTTGATCTCCAGGCCCGAATTGACAAGGACAAAGTTTCAGATATTGATATTAAAGCCCGGATGCCGGGTATTGGATTCAATGCCAAAGGATCTGTTGCAGGACTTTTGGGGGCAGTGACGCCGGATTTGACTGCCACCCTTGATGTGGAAACGCCTTTGGCCGCAAAGACTCTGGGCCTACCCGAGGATCTGGTCCGGGGAAACGGCCGGGTCAATCTGACCATTAAAGGCGGTATCGACAATCCCCGGGCCGTAGTTCAGGTTGAATTTGGCCGGGGCAGTATAAACAACACGGCCATATCAGGCATAACTGTTTACGCCGGGCTTGAGGACCGGCATGTGACCCTTAAAGGGTGCCGGATAGATCTGCCGGCCGGGACCATACCTTTCGGCGGAAATGTGGATCTGTCGAAAATTTTTCCAGAGGGGTTTGCCGGCCCCATGGCCGGCCTGGACAGCCTGGCCTATACCTTTTTGCTTAATCCGGACAGCCTGGCACTGAATGCCCTTGAATTGGGAGAAAACACCCCAAAGGGGAAAGTTGCGGCCCGGGTCCGGGTCCAGGGCCAGGGTGTAACACCCGGACAGATGTCTGCCCGTGCAGATCTGGATGTTACGGTCCGTGACCTGATCGTGCCCGGGATGTCCGGACCGGCAAAGGTGAAGTTCAAGGCTGGTGCCAAACTGGAAAAGGATTCTCTGACGCTTACCGGCCTGACCCTGGACGGACCCGGCATGACCGGTGCAGGTGCTTTGCGGCTGAACATGCCGGGGTTTGATCCCCGGACCATGACAATGACCGCAAATCTGGATCTGGATGTGGCGGACATATCCGTTCCCCTGAGCCTTGTGGGACAAAAGGCTTCGGGCAGTGCCGGTGTGCATGTGGCTGTTAAGGGTGCTTTGAGCGCACCGGATCTGACCCTGGATATTACTGCCGGCAATCTATCTTCAAACAGGTTCACTGCCGATCAGGTGCTTTGCAAGGCCCGAATGGACAAGGGGGTGCTCCAGGTTCAGGATCTGACCCTCAAACGCAGGCAGGGGACGCTCAATGCCCGGGGCACCCTGGCGTTGGGTGGGAAAAAGGGCCGGGAGCATGCCCTGGGCCTGACCGTGGAGTTTAACCGGCTTGAACTCGACGACCTGGTGCCGGATCTGGGCGCCAGGGGCAATTTTTCCGGTAAAGTGACCGGAACCGGGTCTCTGGAAAATCCGCAGATTATGGTCCTGCTTTCAGGAGAGAATCCGGGCTTTCAAACATATGCCCTGGACAACGTCCAGGCACAGCTTAAGCTGGTCAACAATATACTGACCTTTGAACAGGCACGCCTCCGGAAGAATAAAGCGCAGTTGGACATTACCGGGCAGGTCAATGTAGCGGACAAAACCCTTGATATCCGGGCCGTGATCCCTGAAACCGACCTTAAGTCCATTGACCCGGCTGCGGATGCTGCCCTTGCTTCGGGCCGCCTGGGCATGGATATTTCCGCCAGGGGCAGTCTGCTTGCCCCGGATATTTCAGGGCACATTACAACGGTGGATCTGCGCCTTCCCAATGCCCCGGACATGGTGGCGAATGCCGATGCCGCCATAGAGGTGAACGGGCCTTTGGATAACCCTGACGCGCTGCAGGCATCTGTTCATATCTCCCGGCTGGCACTGGCCAAACAGGGACAGATGTTGATTGTCATTGAGAATGCCGCAGCCCTGCTCAAGGATGGCCGGTTCAAGATTGATCCGGTGCCGGTCCGTATCATGGACAAGGGCCAGCTGACCCTGTCTGCCGCCGGTGATATTAAAGGGGATCTGGCTGCAGAGCTCTCCGGCAGCCTGCCCGTCTCTATACTGGTTCCCCTGACAGACGGGATAAATTCCGCAGAAGGGGATCTTCTGATTTCGTTGCAAGCCAAAGGCAACGCTGCTTCTCCTGATCTCAAGGGCAGTGTTGAATTTTCAAACGTGACCCTGGACCTTGAAGCGTTGGACGAGCCTTTGCAGAAAATTTCCGGCCACATTTTACTGACCCCTGATGCAGTTGACATTCTGGATGTCACGGCTAATCTTGGCGATGGTAAAATAACCCTGGCCGGGCATGCCGAATTGAAAAACGGCATGCCGGATAAGTTTAAACTGAATCTTGACGCCGTTCAGGTTCCTGTGGATCTCCCGGATACCCTGGAGATGACGTTGAACAGTCAACTGACCTGGGCCGGCACCATGGATAATTCAGAGATCACAGGTCCGATAGACATCTTTGAAGGGACCTATTACAAGAATGTGGATTTGAGTCTGATAAGCATCGCGGCCCATACAACCCAAAAATCCCGCCCCAAAGTACGGGAACCCGGACCTGATTTTTTAAAAACCATTGGGCTCAATATTTATGTCACCCGCAGGGAGGCCATTGCCGTGGACAACAATCTGGCGACCATGACCATCAGCCCCAATCTCAGTGTCAGGGGAACCCTGTATGCGCCGTCCCTGGATGGCCGGGCCGTCGTGGATGAGGGCGTTATTAATTTCCAGGAAGCTGAGTTTGAAATCACAGAAGGATCCATTGATTTTATTAACCCCTATAAAATTGAACCCGAGATTACCCTTGTCAGTAAAACTACGATTTCAGACTATACCATTACCCTGTCAGTGAGCGGAACGCCGGATGATCTGGCGCTCAATTTCTCTTCAGATCCTGATGCCACGGATGCAGACATTCTTTCCCTGATTGCATTTGGCAAAACCACGGAAGAAATCGGTGCAGATAGTGACGACGGTTCAATGTCCACTGCGGTCATTGCCAAGATGATATTGGATTCTTTAAGTGAAAAAATAAAGGATACCACCGGGTTAAGCGACGTCAGTTTCAGCATGGATCATGAGGGTGACCAAACCAGTGTGCATGTCGGTTTCGGTGCAGATCTTTCCCGTCAGCTCAGTGTCTCCTACGGCATAGATATCAGTGACGGAGGGACCGTACAGACGGTTACGACCTATTACAAACTTCTGGAACACCTGCTGTTAAGCAGTTTTCAGGACACCAGCGGCAAGTTGGGCGGTGAGTTGAGATACAGGCTGGAGTTTAGGTGAAGATGCGTTCAAACACTGTTTTTTGCTTTTTTGTTTTTGCGGCCTGTCTTCTTTTGGGTGTGTCTGCGCCTGTGTCTGCGGCAGATGCCGACAGGGTGGCGGATATTAATATTACGGTTCATTGTCCGTCTGACAAACAGGCGCTCTGGCGCTCCATTGCTTCAAGTTTTATTCCCGTAAACATCGGTGATGAATATTCCATCGAAGCCATAGATCGTGCCGTCAAGACATTAACAGAAGCCCAGCTTTTTGAAATCATCCATGTCCCGGATCCTGAAAAGACGGCACGGGGTATGGTGCTCTTCTTTGAATTGACTCCATTTTTCAGGATACGGAATATTCATATTAAAAACGCCTTTCCCGTGTTTGAGCAGGAAGTGCTGAACGCAATGACCATCAAGTCCGGGGGTGTTTATCAGGAATCCAAGATGGCGGAGCAAACCGAGCGGGTGGAAAAACTTTTCAAGCGCCATGGGTTTTATGCGCCAAAGGTTAATATATCTGCCGTAAAACAGGGTGATAAATACGTTATTGATGTGGATATTGACAAGGGTCCGTTTCACAATATTCGCAAGGTTGTGTTTAAAGGCAATGATCATACCGGCCGGCACCGTCTTAAAGTGGTGAGCAAGACCTGGCGGACATCCATTTTGCCCTGGCAAGGTAACCGGTTTACAGACAAAAAGATGAAGGATGATATCAAGAAAATTACCAAACTTTATCGGAAGAAAGGGTATGCAGATGTTCAAGTGACGGCAAAAACTTTGCCTGTTGAGGGCAGTGACGCGGTGGATGTTATCTTTACCATTGAAGAAGGCCCGCTGTATCAAATTGATATTCAGGGTAATGATGCCTTCTACACATGGACTTTGGAAAAAGATCTCTTGCTCAAAGAGACCGGGAACAAAAATGATTTTGCCCTGAAAAAAAGTATGAGAAGTATCAGGAAGCGCTATGAAGTAAAAGGGTTTCCCGATGTAAAGGTTAAAGACGAAAAAAAAGAAGAGAAAGATAATTCACACCCCCAGGGGGTGCGGCAGGTCAATATCGTTATAGATGAAGGGTTGAGGTATAAGGTGTCTGAATTTAAAATCAGTGGTGCAGACACCCTGGATTTAAAGGTGCTTGAAAAAAATATTCTGACCCGGGAAAAAGGCGTTTTCAATGAGACGGAACTGGACGACGACATCAAAGCGGTTAAGGCGTTCTATTTGACCCAAGGGTTTACAAAAATCAAGCTAAAGAAAAAAGTTAAGATCAGTGATGCCCCGGACAAGAACGAAAAACAGGTTGCCGTTGAAATCATCATAAAGGAAGGACCTAGAACAAAGGTTGAACAGATTGATATCCAGGGGCTTTCCGCCATTTCTTTGGAAGAGGCCACCCATGACATGGCCATAAAACAGGGGTTCTGGTATAATAGTACAGTGATTGATGACGATATTTCAGTGCTGAAGCAGGCCGTATCAGAAAAGGGCTACCCCCATGTCCAGGTAAAAGCGGAGACCAAGTTATCAAAGGACGAAACCCGGATTCGGATCACCTATCATGTGGACCAGGGCCCCAGGGTGGTGGTGGGCAAGATTTTTTATGCCGGAGAGGTGCGGATAAAACAGGAAGAGCTTGAAGATGAAATGGCGGTCGCCCCGGGAGACCCGTTTTCTATGCTCAAGATTGTGGACTCGCGCAGGAAGATCCAGGACCTCAATGCCGTGGATGCCGTCAGAATCAGAAGTATAGGCATTAAAAGCCGGCAGCGCCTGGCTGACCTGATTGTGGAGATATCTGAAAAAAACCCCTATTATGTCGAACTGGCTGGCGGATATGATACCTCCCGGCATCTGTACATGGAAACCGGCATCGGGGATAAGAATTTTTGGGGCCATAACCTGAATGCCGAAGCCGGTTTAGAGCTGAGCCAGGTGGGTTACGGCATGGATGTTTCCTTAACTGAACCCAGGTTTCTTTCTACCCGCTTCATCTCCAAAAGCAAGGTCTATACAGAAGAAAATGAGGGGTTCAACAAGGACTACGGCATCAAAATCCGGGGCCTGTCCCAGACTTTTCTGCGCAATTTAAACAATAAGAAGATCAGCTTTTCCTTAGGCGGGGGCTATGAATACCGGGACCAGTATTTAAGGGTGGATCGCGAGCTTGATGATGATGAAAAGGACGATTACCGGATTCGCCATGTCGGCCAGGTTAATACAGGTCTTACCTGGCGCACCACAGATTCTTTTGTCCGCCCCCGCAACGGGTTGTTTGCATCCACAACCTTTGATGTGTTCAAAGGTACTGATTCCAGTATGGATGACTTTTACAGATACGGCCTGGAGCTGCGGTATTATTTTTCGGTCAGCGACGACCTGGTTATCGCCATCAGAGGCCGGTACGGATACATGAATACTTACGGAAGCAATTCTAATATTTCCGACGACCAGCTCTATTTTCTGGGTGGCGCGTCAACCGTGAGAGGGTTTGATGAGAATATGCTGCAGTATGATGAGGACGATAGTTCCGTGGGGGGGCGGTCCATGATGCTCGGTTCTGTGGAAGCCCGATATGATCTGGGTTTAAATTATGAGTTTGCCCTGTTTTTTGACACCGGCGCCTTGACCGAAATCCAGGAACCGGATATTTCGGAATCATTCAGAAGCAGTGTCGGTATTGGTCTGCGCCGTCAGACACCGGTGGGTCCCATAAGTCTTCTGTATGGCTGGAAATTGGATCCCCGGGCTGATGAAAGCAAGGGGTGTTTTTATTTTTCCATGGGCTATACTTTTTAATTCGGTTTTAAAGGATGGGATTGTTCCTAAAGTCAATTTAGGATAGACTCTTTAAACAATTAAATATGCACAAATTTAAGGAATGGTAGATGAAACTTATAGTGGGCTATAAACGTGGCACAAACCAGGCGGAAAATCTTCTTGAACTTGCATTGAAACGGGCTCAACTTTTTAATGCAACAGTATTGATCGTTACCATAATGACCCAGGGTATGGAAAAGGATCAGGATCTGATCAGTGATACGCAAGCCGGGCTGGAAAAGGCCAAAACCCATTTTGACAAGAAAAATATTCCCTGTGAAATTCATTTATTGATTCGCGGCATTGCCCCCGGGGATGATCTGATTAATTTTGCCAAGGAAACCCAGGCAGACGAAATCATTATCGGTGTGAAAAACAGAACCAAGGTGGGAAAACTGCTGCTGGGTTCCACAGCCCAGGCCGTGGTTCTCAATGCCCCCTGCCCGGTGGTTACCATGAAATAGGCCTTCTTTTGAAAAAGGTCAAACGCAGTGCAGGAAAAATCCATAATTTTTGAAAACAGTTCGCCTCTGTGTGTTTCCACTGTGCCGATCAATCCGGTCTCACGCCTGGCGCCAACCCCCAGCGGCTTTTTGCACCTTGGCAATGCCGTAAATTTTTTGGTGACCTGGGCCATTGTCAGAAGCCGTAAAGGGCGCCTTCATCTGCGCATTGATGATATGGACGGTATCCGTTTCAGGCCCGATGTGCTGGAAGACATTTTTACCAGCCTTGATTGGCTGGGGGTGGACTGGGATACAGGACCCGCGGGCCCGGATGATTTTTATAAAAACTTTTCTTTGCAGAAAAAAAAGGAATATTACCGGGGCAGGTTACAGGCGCTTGATAAAATGAGGCTAAAAACCTTTGTGTGCCGATGCAGCCGGGCATCCATCAAAAAAGTATCTCAAAATGGGTTGTATCCGGGCACATGCCGAAATGCCGGTCTTGCATTTGAACCAGGGTCTACTGCTGTCCGGTTAAGGGTAAACAATGATGCCTGCATTCAGGTAAACAATCAGCACATTGATCTGGTCAACACATGTGGTGATTTTGTCCTCTGGCGCAAGGATGATCAACCCAGTTATCATCTGGCAAGCCTTGTGGAAGATGAAGACGGGTGTATTAATTTTATAGTCCGGGGGCGGGACCTGCTTTTTTCCACTGCTGCCCAGATTTATCTTGCCCGGTGTTTTGGTTTCTCTTCATTTCCGGCATGCCGGTTTATTCACCATGGACTTGTTTTGGGGGATAATGGCGAAAAGTTGTCAAAGTCAAGAGGCGCATATGCGCTCAAAGACCTGAGACAGTCCGGGGGCTCTTTTGTCGGCGCCGTAAAAAAAGCGGCTCGGGTTTTAGGGCTTAAACACAATGGTATCCTTACCGCACAGGATCTGAAACAAGCAATTATGATTAATTATAAAGACAAGGAGTTAAAAAGTGACGGATAGCTTTCCCGAAGACAAAACACTTCTGGATAAGATAATATCGGAAATCCGTTTTTTGACCGAGGATCTTCAAAAGGATGTTCTGGCGTGTATTAACAATATCAAGGAATCCAGATCGTATCCCGATCTTCTGGCGTGTATTAACAATATAAAGGAGCCCAGAACATATCCCCGGGTGAATAAATTCATTGAAATGGATGTTCTGATCGGTGATAAAGTTATACAGTCTAATTCCAGGAACATGAGTGCTTCCGGTGTGTTTATTAAATCCAGAATGACTCCTGATATCGGAACATCGGTAAAGATCGTCTTTTCCCTGCCCGGCCAGGCCAAACCTTTTAAGCTTAACGGCACTGTGGCCAGAATAGATTCGGACGGGATCGGGATCTGTTTTTCCGAGATGACACCCTATGTCCGCAATCACCTGGATAATCTGCTCAAAAGGATGTCTATGGGCAGATCTTGACGCTTCGTGGTGAAAAAACAGGCGAATTATTTTTCCGAAACAGGCAAAATGCCCTTTTTAAATCCGCATGAACGGTTCGGGCATTTCAGGATTTTACCGTCCCGTTTTGTCTCTTTTTCCAATAGATAGGGGCTGCCGCACTCCGGGCAGCTTTCATTGACAGGTTTGTCCCAGGTGGCAAATGTACAATCCGGATATTTGGAACACCCGTAGAATATTTTTCCCCGTTTTGAGTGTTTTTCCACAATGGTGCCGTTGCACCCTTTTTCAGGGCAGGGGACGCCTGTATCTTTGCTTGAATTCTCCTGGGCCAGGGATTCCGTGTGTTTGCATTCGGGATATCCTGTACAGGCCACAAACAATCCAAATCGGCCGTCTTTGAGCACCATGGGTTTGCCGCATTCAGGGCAGTCTTTGACCGGTTCGCTGTCCTGGATTTTTTCAACAATTTCAATATTGCCTTTTTCATCCCTTGTGTAATTACTGGTAAAGCTGCACTCGGGATAGCCGGTACAGGCCAGGAAATGGCCGTTTTTGCCGATTTTGATATTAACGGGTTTTCCGCATAAAGGGCATTTGATATCCGTTTCAATGCCTACGCCTTTAACGGAAACCATATTGTCTTTGGCGTTATCCAGGGTGTTTTTAAACTCAGAATAAAAAGTTTTTAACAGATCTACTTCATTGAGTTTCCCCTGTTCCACATCATCAAGATTGGTCTCCATCTGGGCCGTGAATGAGATGTCTAAAAGATTGGGAAAGGCACCGACTAGAAGATCATTGACGATAAAGCCAAGCTCGCTTGGGGTAAAGTACCGGTTGATCAGATCCACATATCCTTTATCCTGGATAACGGCTATGATGGAGGCATAGGTGGACGGCCTGCCGATCCCGTTTTTTTCAAGCTCCTTGACAAGGGATGCTTCAGAAAACCTGGGCGGTGGTTTGGTAAAATGCTGGTCAGGATTGATCTTCCGGGTTATCAGCTGTTCTTTAGGTTCCACCGGCGGCAGGGACTGGATATCTGTTTCACTCTTTTTTTCCTGGGTTTCATATTTCTCCTGGGTTTCATACAATCGCATAAATCCGTCGAACCGGGTTGTAGATCCGGAAACGGAAAACAGGTACTTGGCTGTTGCTTCAATCAGAATGGATTTCTGGTCGATCAGGGCCTGGGCCATCTGGGAGGCCACAAACCGTTTCCATATCAGATCATAGAGTTTGAACTGGTCCGGAGACAGAAAGGATTGCAGTTTTTGCGGGGTGTTGTAAACCGATGTGGGGCGGATGGCTTCGTGGGCATCCTGGGCCTTGTTCTTATTTTTAAAGAATCTGGGTGCATCCAGGGCATACGCATCTCCAAAGGAGTGGCGGATCAGGTCTAAAGCTTCCTGGGCAGCTTCCGGGGCAATACGGGTGGAGTCTGTACGCATGTAAGTAATCAGACCCTCGGGACCACCGCTGCCGATCTCAATGCCTTCATAGAGCTGCTGGGCCACAACCATGGTTTTTTTGGCGGAGAACCGCAGCCGGTTAATGGCATCCTGCTGGAGTTTACTGGTGATAAAAGGCGGTAACGGATTGCGTTTGATGGTTTTGTTTTTGATCTCCAGGACAATGAACCGGGCCTTTTCAAGGTCTGCCACAATGGCATGGGCCTGTTCTCCGTTGGTGACCTTGGCTTTTTTTCCGGATATTTTTATCAACGCCGCATTAAAAACAGGCGGATTTGCCGCCTCAAGATCCGCCGTAATGGTCCAGTACTCCTCGGGCTTAAACGCCCGGATTTCCCGCTCCCTGTCACAGATGATTTTTACGGCCACGGACTGAACCCGGCCGGCACTCAGTCCCCTTTGGACTTTTTGCCACAAAAGCGGTGATATCTGGTAGCCCACAAGCCGGTCCAGCTTTCTTCTGGCCTGCTGGGCGTCATACTTGTCCGCATCCGGTTGCGTTGGATGGGAAAGTGCCTCGGTAATCCCTTTTTTTGTTAATTCATGGATAAGGACCCGGTGAAATTTGCGGTCCTTTTTTTTCAGAATTTCCATGATATGAAAGGCTATGGCTTCCCCTTCACGGTCAGGGTCAGGGGCAAGGAATATTTCATCCGTGTCACCGGCAGTTTTTTTCAGATTGGAGATGATTTTCGATTTGTCTTTTATATTGACATATTGGGCCTTAAAATTGTCGTCTACATCAATCCCCAGATTTTTTACCGGAAGGTCGCGGATGTGGCCGGCACTGGCAGCCACATTATAGTCCTTTCCAATATACTTTTTCAGGGTTTTGATTTTGGTTGGCGATTCGACAATAATAAGCGGCTTTGCCAATTTTATTCCTCCAGGATTGAAAATTTATTGCCAGGATGACGAACAATAAGCCCTGACAATTCCAAGTCAAGCAGAGCTGCAGAAACCTGGGCGCTCGTCAGACCGCTTGATGCGGTGATATGATCAATATGTTCGGGGTAAAGATCGAGGTGTTTATATACCATGGTCTGGATTTTGTCCATGGCTGGTTTGTTTTTTGTGGGTTCACATGAAGACGCTTTATATGCGGCATGGATAAACTGGGACAGTTCATCAATGATATCCATTTCGTTTTCTATGAGATGCGCGCCTTGTTTGATCAGGTGGTGGGTTCCCCGGCTTTTGGAGGATTTGATGCTGCCGGGGACGGCAAATACCTCGCGGTTGTACTCCCCGGCTAATCGAGCCGTAATCAGAGAGCCGCTTTTCTGGGCGGCTTCCACCACAACCGTGCCGCAGGACAAACCTGCAATAATCCTGTTGCGCCGGGGGAAATTGGCCGGCAACGGGGCCGTGTCCGGAAAAAATTCGGAAATCACGGCGCCCTGTTTTCTGATCCGGCTGTACAAGGGCCGGTTGTGTCTGGGGTAGATATGGTCAAGTCCTGATCCAAGAACAGCCAGTGTCTGCCCGGTATCATTTTCAAGTGTACCTTTGTGGGCAGCGGTATCAATTCCCAATGCCATGCCGGATACAATGGTAAACCCAAAAGCCGCAAGGCGTCCTGCAAGGTAATGGGCCGTATCTATGCCGTATCGGGTCGCATTTCGTGATCCCACAATGGAGATACAGGGCGCATTGGGATCAAATGTACCGTCATAAAATAAGAGGGCAGGGGGATCGGGAATTTCCTTGAGCAGGGCAGGGTATTCAGGTTCGGTTAACACCACAACCCCGTATCCGGCATCCTGGGCCTGGACAAGGCGTTTTTGCGCCTCCGGTTCACATTCTTTGTGTCCGAGAAGGGTTTTTATGGCCCTGGAAGATATATCCGGCACAGACACAAGTTGTGTTTTAGATGCCGTTAAAATGGCTTCGGGTGTTTTAAAATGTTGAATCAGGTGCTTGATTGAACGGGGGCTTAGACCTGGCAGTTCCGTTAAAAGAAACCAGGGTAGATATGTGTCCGGACAGGGCATCATTTAAATAACTATTGGGTTTGGGATAGTTTCTGCTCGGCCTTGTCTGCTGCCGGTGAAAAGGGGTAGCGGGTGATGACTTGCTTGAAGTAGTGATCGGCCTGGCTTGCGTCGTCGATGGCCATATATGCATATCCGGTTTTAAGCAGGGCATCCGGGACTTTCTGACCCTTGG
Organism: Desulfobacter postgatei 2ac9; assembly: GCF_000233695.2. Lineage (NCBI taxonomy): Bacteria > Pseudomonadati > Thermodesulfobacteriota > Desulfobacteria > Desulfobacterales > Desulfobacteraceae > Desulfobacter > Desulfobacter postgatei. The sequence goes on from NZ_CM001488.1 coordinate 1,741,181, forward strand.
GATAGGTCTGGACAAGCCGTTTAAAAATGTTTGCAGCCGTTTCATAATCGCCTGTGGTGTAGATGCACTCCCCAAGCCAGTACAGGGCGTTGTCCGCCAGCTCATGGTCGGGAAAATTTTTCATAAAATCTGAAAACAGTGTCTGGGCCATAGGAATATCATGTTCAATGAACAGTGCACGAGCTTTTTTATAAAGCGTTACAGGGTCTAAATCCCCGGTTTGTGCAGGGGATGCTGGCTGGCTTGGCTTAGCCGGGGTCCCGGGGTAGGGCTGCGTTGGCGGCGGCGATGGTTGGGGGTGTGAACAGGATTTTTTTTCAAGTAGTGAAACCCGATTTTCAAGCCGGTTGACTTTTTCTTCCAGATACCTGGTACGGATATCCCGGTCAAGCGATGTATCTATTGGAACGGATGTCGCCTCAGGCACAGTCTCATTGGTGCCCTGTGCCTGACCGGCAGTCCGTTCATCTGTTTTCAGCAACCCGCAGGAAGCTGTCAAAAAAAGGATAAGAAAAGGCAGCGCAATCCTTAAAACATTTTGTTTGGATGCGGCGGGCATAGACGGTATCCTTACTTTTTTCTATGGGCCATAAACACAATGGGGGAGGCAATGAAAATGGATGAATAGGTGCCCACCACAATGCCGATGATCATGGCAAAGGCAAAGTTGTGAATGATTTCGCCGCCAAGCAGGAAAAGTGCCACCAGGACAATCAATGTGGTGCCCGATGTCAATATGGTCCGTGACAGGGTTTCATTGATACTCCGGTTAAACAGGTCCGGTACCAGGGAATGGTCTGAATTTCCCTTGATATTTTCCCGGATTCGGTCAAACACGATAATGGTGTCGTTCAGTGAATACCCGATGATGGTTAAAAGGGCTGCAATGATCTGCAGGGAGAAATCAAGGTTGAGCAGGGAGAATACGCCCACGGTGATTGTAACATCGTGGATCAGGGCCACAATGGCACCAATGGCGTACTGAAGCTGAAGATACCAGAACAGCACCAGCGAGACAATCAGGGCTGCTGCAATCAAAAAAGGCATGGGCAGGTTGAAGACGGATAAAAAGTAAACTGCAGCCATCAATGCTCCTGCCGTGATTCCGGCGATGGTCCATTTTTGTTCAAACCGGCCGGATATGTAAATGGTGATAAGCAGCAGGGAATAGAAAACCGCCAGAAGCGCTTTTTCCTTTAAGTCATTTCCCACCTGGGGGCCGACTATCTCCACACGCCGGATATCAGGTTCAAGGGAGGTTGCACCCTTCAATCCTTTTGACACGGTGTCAGACAACTGATTGCCCAGGGCGTCGGCATCACTGGAGGTGCGGATCAGGTATTCATGTTCCTCCTGTTCGCCAAATCCCTGGACAGATACATCTTTAAGGCCAATTCCGCCCAATCCTTTGCGGATGTCGGAAACATCAACTTTCTGGGGAAATTTTACCTGTACCAGGGTCCCGCCGGCAAAATCTATTCCGTAATTGAGGCCATTATGAATAATCAGGGAGACGATACTTGCCAGAATCAGGATCAGGGAAAAAATAAAAACGATTTTCCGCATTCCCATAAAATCGATATGGGTACCCGGCTTGATAAACTGCATGATGATAGGTTCCTTATATGCTCAATGTGTCAGATTGTTTGTTTGCAAGAATCAGATCGTGGATGCTCTTGGACAGGATCAGAGCAGTAAACAGACTGGCCACGATACCAAGAGCCAGGGTTATGGCAAAACCCTTGATCTGACCTGTGCCGAACTGGAACAGAACAGCAGCTGCGATCAACGTGGTGACATTGGCGTCCATGATGGTCAGCGTGGCGCGGTCATATCCGCTATTCACAGCAGCCTTGGGAGACCGGCCGGCCAGAAGTTCCTCCCGGATACGCTCAAAGATAATAACATTGGCATCGACTGCCATACCAATGGTCAGGATGATACCGGCAATACCCGGCAAGGTCAGAGTGGCACCGAAAATTGCCAGTCCGCCACCGATCAGAAGGATATTCACAACCAGGGCAATGTCGGCGACCAGGCCTGCCCCTTTGTAATAAATGGGCATGAAAAGAACAACCAGGGCACCGCCAATCAGCATGGAGGTCAGACCCATGCGCACGGAGTCTCTACCCAGGGTGGGGCCAACTGTTCGTTCCTCAATGATTTTAACCGGCGCAGGCAAAGACCCGGCCCGCAGCGCAATGGCAAGGTCAGTGGCTTCTTCAATGGTAAAATGCCCTGTGATCACAGCTTTTCCGCCGGAAATACGGTCCTGGATATTGGGTGCGGAGTATACATTTTTATCCAGGACAATGGCCAACCGCTTGTTAATATTGGCACCGGTGATCCCTTCAAAAATTCTGGCACCTTTACGACTGAATTCAATACCCACCTGGGGCTGCTGGAACTGGTCAAACTCCACCCGGGCATTGGTTAAATGGCTGCCGTCAAGCTCCACATGTTTTTTGATCAGGAATGGCGTTCTGGACTGGTGGCCTGTATCGGCGTTTTTTTTCACCTGGTAAAGAATTTCATCCCCAACAGGTGGCTTGCCGGCTAACGCGGCATTGATATCTCCCTGTTCATCCACAAGCTGGAATGTGAGCTGGGCAGTTTTTCCAATCAGACCTTTGGCGCGTTGCGGATCACTGATGCCCGGCAGCTGCAGGAGAATTCTGTTGCCGCTCTGAATTCTGATATCCGGTTCGCTGACGCCAAATTCGTCAATACGGTTTCGAATGGTTTCCAGTGCCTGCTCCGTAGCCATTTTTTTGATGGAATCCGCCTCCTTGTCAGGTAGACGAAGGGTAAAGATAATCCCGCCGTCAATATTTTTAACCGAAGGAATCTCAAGGCCTGCATATTCATCAGACAACAGGTTTTCCACAGCGGATCTGTTTTCCGCCCCTGATATTTGGGCGATTATTTTATGATCAGGTCCCTTGTCAATGCCCATATGCTGTATTTTTTCGTTTTTCAGGTCCAGTTTGAGCTGGCTGATGGTGCGGTCAAGCTCGGCCTTAACCGCTTCTTCACTTTGTACCTCAAGGACCAGGTGCATACCGCCCTGCAAGTCAAGGCCAAGGTTGATTTTTTTATGGGGCCAGGTATTGGTGAATGTGGGAAGCAGGCATACAATTGCGGCAACAATGACCCCCAGAATCAATACGCGCTTTATGGTAAAGAAATTCAATCTCATCACTCCTGAAGGATTTGGTTAATTATTTTCTTTGGGTTTTGTCGCGGCTTCATTATCTGAGATCAGTGCGGCAATGTTTGCCCTGGCAACTTTTATTTTAACTTTTTCGGCAATCTCAAGACCGAGGGTGGTGTCGTCCATAGAGACAATTGTGCCGAAAATTCCGCCGGACGTTACAACCCGGTTGCCTTTTTTAAGATTGTCGATCATTGCCTTATGTTCTTTGGCTTTTTTTTGCTGGGGTCTGATGAGCAGGAAGTAAAAAATGGCGAACAGAATAATAATGGGTAAAAAACCGGCCAGTCCTCCGGCCTGTCCGGCCTGTCCACCGGCGGTGCCCATGGCGTATGCAGTGCTAATCAACATGTTCCTCCTTCTTCAATTAGGGTAAATTAAATTTTTAGTGTCTATGTAATCTAATGCACCGGTATCCAGATATTGCTTCCATCAAACCGGAGTCTGTCAACATTGTTGAAATCAATTTGTTCAAGCAGGGCAAATATCTCATCCATATTGTAGATAACCACCTTGCTTAAGGGCTCTATAATATTTATATCCGCGGTTACCTTTTTTTCCTTTAGATTATAAATAATCACCATGGCTTCCGAGAATTTTAAAATTCTGCCGACACCCGAACTCATGCCTGAACTTTTGGGTTCATCAGCGGTTTCTCCCAGTCGAATACCTTTACGGGCATAGTAGTCTTTAAGCATCCTGAAGTGGATGTTCCAAATATTGTCGCCCGACTGGACCACGTAAACCCCGTAGGTAGTCAAGCCCCGGGGTTTTTGGGCACCGGATTCGTCAAGTTCCTTTTCAAACACCCTGCCTTTTCCGGCAAATGCCTGTTCTATCACGTTTTCCATGGAAACCGTATTTCCTCCCACGGTAAAGGATTCATTTGACTTGACAATCAGATCCACACTGTCATTGACACCCAGATCCTTTTTGCGGTATTCCATCAGGTCCTTTGTAATACTTTTTTTTGCAAGTTCATTATAATCAATGACCGCGGGCTTGCTTATCTGTTTGACCACTGCGCCCGGCAAGAAATCTGTTTTTGGGGGCCCGGACTTATCCTGGGTGACTTCGGAATCTTCTCCTTGTGTCCGCTCATTATTGCCGGACTGCCTGTCCATAACAATCCAGACCACTATAAGGACCGATGCAATAACCACGGCAAGGGCGATGATCGGCATCATTGGGCGTTGTTTTTGTTTGTAACTACCCACAACCCCTCCTTTCTAAAGTCACCTAAGGTTGTTTCAGATACAATAAAAAGTCAGACATTGTCAAGTTGACCTGACTTACAAATCAAGTAATGCTGCTTTGGCCTGATACCATGGTCCGGTCTATGTCGATATTTATGACGACCTGACGTTTTGTTTCAAGCTCAAGAAGTTCTTCCCTTTTGGTATTGAGCATGTAGTAGGCCACATCTTCGGGAACCCGGCAGATAAATTTTTGATCCGGTTCCGCTTTCAGAGTTTTTAGCGCTAATTGTCGCAGCAGCGCCAGTGCCTGGATTTCAACAGAAGGCGTCATACCCCGGCCGTTGCAATGTTTGCAGGTGTCATAGGCCCCGTAGGTGATGGAGTGACGGATCCTTTGCCTGGACATTTCAAGGAGTCCGAACGCGGTGATTCCCCCTACCTTGGTTTTGGCCTTATCGGTTTTTAAATATTTTTTCATGGTTTTGGTGATATCTGCCTTGTGGCGGCGTTCTTTCATGTCAATGAAATCCACCACAATGAGCCCGCCCATATCCCGCAGCCTCAACTGCCGCGCCACTTCTTCGGCCGCTTCAAGATTGGTGTGAAAGGCTGTCTCTTCAATGCTGTTCTTTTTTGTAGATTTGCCGGAGTTAACGTCAATGGAAACCAGTGCTTCGGTCTGTTCGATCACCAGAAAACCACCGGATTTAAGGGGCACCTCTCTTTTATAAATGGAAGATATCTGCTCCTCAAGCTGGTATTTTGTAAAAATAGGTTTTTCACTTTTAAACAGCCGGACAATATTTTTCTGTTTGGGTGCAATCATCTCAATGAAGTTCAGAACTTCTTTGTAGGTGTCGGGATTGTCAATAAGGATCTCTGTGATATCTGTTGTAAAGTAGTCCCTTAAAGAACGTACGGCCAGACTTTGTTCCTTATAAAGAAGACAGGGTGCCTGATTTTCCATGGCCAGTTTGTCGATGTTTTTCCATACGCGCATCAAATATCGAAGGTCTGATGTCAGAAGGGTTTTGGTGGCGCCCTTGCCTGCGGTTCTTACAATCATTCCGAATCCTTCAGGAATTGTCAGATCCTTGAGAATACCAACCAGCCGCTTTCGTTCATCTTCCTCAACAATTTTACGGGAAACCCCCCTGGTGTTGTTGCCCGGCATAAGTACGCCAAAGCGCCCGGGAAGCGAAATATAGGTGGTGAGCATGGCCCCTTTGAGATTAATTGGGTCTTTGGCGACCTGGACAATCATTTCCTGGCCTTTTTTAATTAAGTTGAACAGGGATCTGTCATTTTTTTCGATTTCCTGGAAATAGTCCGGGTGTATTTCATTTTTCTGCAAAAATCCATTTTTCCCTGCGCCGTAATCCACGAACACGGCCTGCAGACTAGGTTCCACCCGGGTGACGATACCTTTATATATATTACCTTTGGTTGCCGCTTTGGCGGTTGTTTCAATGTGAAATTGATCCAGTTTGTTGTCAAAAACCATGGCTATACGGTTTTCTTCCGGATCCACTGCATTAATTAGAATTTTTCTGGTCATTCATGATCTCATTTATCATTATAATCGTTTAAATTTGATATGTATCTGCAATGTATTTAAATGAAATATTTTAAGCGCACTGCAGATGGATATGTCTTAAAGCGGGCCATATCTTTTTATTATAGGGTTATGGCCGCTTTTTTTTGTTTGAGAATATCAAAATATGTCTGGATACGCTCCACATAAAGAACCGGTTCCCAGCCCCGGGCATATCCGTATTTTGTTTGGTTATAGTATTTTGCTTTGCACAATAGAGGAAGCGCTGCCTCCAGTGCTTTCCAGGTATTGGGGTCGTCCCCTTTTTGCTTTGCCAGGCCCATGGCGTCTTTGACGTGGCCATATCCGATATTATAACTTGCCAGAGCAAACAAAAGCCGCTGGGATTCATCTTTAATATAGTTAAATCGTTTGTACATCAATGCCAGGTATTTGATCCCTGCGCGGATGCTTTGTTGAGGGTCATGGCGATTTTTGATGCCCATTTCCTTTGCGGTGTTTTCAGTGACCTGCATCAGTCCGCGAACATTGGTAAAACTCTTTGCATCCGGGTCAAATTGGGATTCCTGGTAGACAACGGCTGCTATCAGGTGCCAGTCAAAGCCGTGTTTGGCGGATTCTTCCTTGATTACGTCTTTATATTCAGGCAGCCGTTTTTTTATACGCTCATGAAATTTTTTCAGTTCATAGGCGTCAAAATTGTCCATATTACCATAATATTTGGTTGTGATGCGTTTCAGGATACCCGTGTTGTTGGCATAAAGAAAGAATTTGTTGATCTGTTTAAGCATCTCACTGTCATTTTTCCGGACCGCCCAGGCCAGAGATTCACGTTCCTGGATGGGAATGCCGATGTGTATATCCGGAAAAAAACGTCGGCAGAGCAGGGCGATATTGGAATCGGCAATGGTGAATTTAATCTCCCTGTTATGGACCATGCCGATGAGCTCTTCGGTGGGAATGTTATTATGGAGTACGTATTTTAGATTGACGCCCGAAGCTTTTATTTCTGCCACTCTGTCATGATAGGCTGTTCCCCGCCGGACATGAAAAATTTTAGATTCCATATCTTTAATGTCCTTGGGGCCAAAGATGAGATTGTGGTGAATCATATGCTGCTGTATGGTCATGTAAGGGATGGAAAAATCGGCTTCTTCCAGGCGGGGGGCAGTAATGGGAAGTCCTGCGGCAATAAAATCGCCTTTGCCCTGTTTAAGATACGCGAACATGTTGTTCCAGCCGGGTGTTATGACATCAAGCTCAACATTCATGAATTTGGCAAACTCCAGGGCCAGGTCATATTCAAATCCCGCGGGTTTGTTATTGTACAGATAATAGGTGTTTATGGCCTTGCTGGTAATCAGACGCAACTTGCCGTTTTTGCGTATTTTTTCAACGGTAGTCAGGGTGCTGCCGACTTCCTGGTGGTGTATGAGCACACAAAATCGTACAAGCCCTAAAGTTACAATAAGGAGGGACAGAAATATAAAATATTTAGTTAAAAATGCTTTCATTAATCAGTATCATCTGTCGCCGGCCGCGTGGGGATAATTTCAAGGTCATCAACATTTCTATATCCACGGGGAAGCAGCTTTCCCCGTCGCCCCCTTGTGCTTGTGTAATCCTGCTGGTTGCCTGGTGTCAGCCGCAAGAGATGTTTACCCGAATATATAACAAGGTTTGAACTTAAGGGCAATATTTTTAGAAACTTAAGCTTTTCAGGGTGATTTTTGCTTTTGCCGGAAACCGGAATATGAATTATTTTATTTCCCTTGCCTTTTTTCAGGTGCGGCAGCTGGTTGACCGGGAATATCAGCATTCTGCCGCCGGTGGTGATTGCGGCAACGCTGTCGGAATTCACATCCGGGATGGGGAGTGGGGCTATGGGCAGATCATTTTCGGATAAAGTGATCACTGCCTTTCCGTTTTTGAAATTGGTAAAAAAATCACTGAATTTGATGATATAGCCATAACCATTGTCAGCACCGTTGATAAACAGGTCTTCATCTTCGCCGGTAATCATATAGCAGATGCTGGTATCCTGGGCAAGGGTGAGATGGCCTGTGACGGGTTCCCCGTTTCCCCTGGCCGAGGGAAGGGCATGGGAGAACAGGGTATATGCCCGGCCCGAAGTGTCGATGAGCACAATGGGTTTGTCGGATCGGGTGCGCAGATGGCACAGCAGATGATCTCCGGTCCTGAATTTTACATTGGCAGGATCTATATCGTGGCCCTTTGCTGTTCGTATCCATCCATTGGCGGAGAGGATGATAGTTACAGGCTCCACTTCGATAACATCCGTAACCGAGAATGCTTCGGCGTCCTTTCGTTCTTTGATGGGAGAGCTGCGCTTGTCCCCATAGTTTTTGGCATCTTCTTCAATTTCTTTGATCATAAACGCCTTAAATGCATCAGGCGAGTTCAAAAGATTGTCCAGGTGCGCCTTTTCCCTGGAGAGTTCGGCCATCTCGTCGGTGATTTTGATCTCTTCCATTCGGGCAAGCTGGCGTAGCCGGATTTCCAAAATGGCCTTGATCTGGATTTCGGACAGCTTAAAGGCGTTCGTCAGTTCCTTGGCCGGATTATCTGCCCTGCGTATGATTTCGATCACCTGGTCAAGGTTGAGGTAAACGGTTTTAAATCCGTCCAGGATATGTAGTCGGCTGACAATTTTTTCCAGACGAAATCGAAATTTTTTTTCAATGGTTGCTTTTCTGAACTCAAGCCATTCGTCCAGGATTGTTTTTAAATTTTTTACCCCTGGCCGGCCGTCAAGGCCGATCATGTTCATGTTGACCGGAAAGGATTTCTCAAGATCCGTGGTGGCAAAAAGATGGTCTGCCAGGACGTTAAGATCCACACGGTTTGATCGTGGCATCACCACTAACCGTGTGGGGTTCTCGTGGTCGGATTCATCCCGCAGATCCGACACCATGGGCAGTTTTTTTGCACTGATCTGGGCTGCGATCTGCTCGTAAATTTTTTCAGTGGAGGCATGATAGGGAAGGGCGGTGAACACCAGCTCCCCATCCTCTATGATATAACGGGCCCGCATTTTTACACGCCCCATGCCTTTCTCATAGATATCGCCAATTTCTTTTGCAGGGGTTATGATTTCCGCCTGTGTGGGAAAATCAGGGCCTTTGATGAATTTACATAACTCTTGGGTGTCGGCATTTTCGTTTTCAATGAGACAAATCAAAGCCTTTGCCACTTCCCTTAAATTATGCGGCGGAATGGAGGTGGCCATGCCCACGGCGATCCCGGTTGTGCCGTTGAGCAGGATATTGGGCAGACGGGCCGGCATCAGGGAGGGTTCTTCCAGGGTCCCGTCAAAATTGGGAACCCAGCCCACCGTGCCCTGTTCCAGTTCATCCAAAAGAATTTTTGCATATCGGGACAGCCTTGATTCAGTATACCTCATGGCTGCAAAGGATTTGGGGTCATTGGGATCACCCCAGTTGCCCTGTCCGTCCACCAGGGGGTATCTTAAAGAAAACGGCTGGGCCATCAGGACCATGGCCTCGTAGCAGGCGGTATCCCCGTGGGGGTGAAATTTACCCAGGACATCGCCCACGGTTCTGGCTGATTTTTTGAATTTGGCCGTGGAGGAAAGTCCTAACTGGCTCATGGAGTATATGATTCGGCGCTGGACAGGTTTGAGCCCGTCACCGATATGGGGAAGGGCTCGGTCCAGAATGACATACATGGAATAGTTCAGATATGCGTTTTGGGTAAACTCCTGGAAGGGCATTCGTTCAAATTCTTCAACACTGGAAATCGGGGTCTGGGGCATTCGTATTAAATCTCTTTGATTATTCCATGGGTTTCAATCCAGTGTTTCCGGTCCCTGGCCCTTTTTTTGCTCAAAAGCATATCCATGACCTGGAACACATCCTCTTTTTCTGATGTCCGGAAATCATCTGTTTTCGGGGAATCAGGGGACCTTTGGCTTTCAGGTGAGGCTGATGGCGATTCATCGTTTTCCCGGGCCGAGTCACTTTTTTGTTCTCCGGCACCGGGTTCATTGGTGATTGTCAGCTGGACTAGACGCCGGGAGTCCGGGGCAATGGTGGTCTCTCGAAGCTGAGACGGGTTCATTTCCCCTAACCCCTTGAAACGCTGGATATTTATTTTTGATGGTTTTTTTCTGCGGCTCAGGCGTTTGATGATGGCGCTTCTTTCTGAATCATCAAGGGCGTAAAATACCTCTTTTCCCATGTCGATCCGGTAAAGGGGCGGCATGGCCACAAACACATGGCCTTGTCGGACCACTTCCGGAAAGTGCTTTAGAAAAAGTGCGCACAACAGGGTTGCAATGTGCAGGCCGTCTGAGTCGGCATCGGCCAGGATACATAATTTGTTATAGCGCAGTTTGGAGATATCCTTTGATCCGGGGATTACGCCGAGTACCTGGGAGATATCCTGAATTTCCTTGGATTCAAGGATGGCGGAAGAAGTTAAATCCCAGGTGTTCAAAATTTTTCCCCGCAGGGGCATGATGGCCTGGAAACGTCTGTCCCTGGCCTGCTTGGCCGAACCGCCGGCAGAGTCTCCCTCCACAAAGAAAAGCTCCCGCTGTCTTTGGTCATCACTGGAGCAGTCCGACAGTTTGGCCGGCAAGGAGGCCCCGCTGGTCCGGGTTTTCAAGGAGACTTTTTTGCGTTTTCTTTCACGGCGTCTGGCGTTTTCAATGGCTGCCAGGGCAAGGGCTTCGCCTAACGCCACGTTTTGGTTCAGCCACAGGCTGAAAGCGTCCCGGACTTGAAGATTAACCAGGCTTGCACAGTGGCGTGAAGAGAGGCGTTCTTTGGTCTGACTTGAAAATTGGGCTTCCACAAGTTTGATGGACAGTACATATCCCACATTCTGCCAGATATCCTCGGGGGTAAGAAACACGCCTTTGGGCAGAAGGTTTCGAAATTTGCAGAACTCTTTGACTGACTCCAGCAAGCCTGATCTGAATCCGTTGACATGGGTGCCCCCAAGTTTTGTGGGAATGAGGTTGACATAGCTTTCCTCAAGGTCAAGAGGGTCTTCCAGCCCCCAGTTCACCGCCCATACGGCCTGGAATTCATCATTGTCGGCAGATCCTGTGAACGGTTCCGGGAAAATGGTCTCGGCGCTGCTGATCCTCTCTTGAAGATATTGATCCAGGCCCTGGTCGTAATACCAGGTGTCGGTTTCACCGGTTTGTTCAAGGGTAAAGGTGGTGGTCAGGCCCTGGCACAGAACGGCCTTGGATTTAAGCGCTGCCCGGATGGCGTCCCGGTTGAATTGATCCGTATCAAAATAGGCCGGGTTCGGCTTAAATCCCAGCGTGGTTCCGGAGTTGGCGGCTGTGCCGGTCTCTTCCAGGTCTTTTGTTTTAGTGCCGTTTTGAAATTCAATCGTGTACTGTTTGCTGTTCCGGCAAATCTCAATGTGAAGATGAATGGATAAGGCATTGACCACAGAGACGCCGACCCCATGAAGCCCGCCTGAAAACGCATAATCCTTGTTTGAAAATTTGGCGCCTGCATGCAGCTTGGTCATGATCAGTTCAACACCGGAAATACCTTCCTCCGGGTGGATGTCCACGGGCATTCCCCGGCCGTTGTCCGATACAATGATCCTGTCGTCCTGGGTCAGGGTGACATCAATGCGTGTGGCAAAGCCTGCAATGGCCTCATCCACACTGTTGTCAATAACCTCAAAGGCCAGGTGGTCCGGGCTTGACGTGTCCGTGTACATGCCGGGTCTGCGCTTGACCGGATCAAGGCCCTTGAGCACCTCTATGGATCGGGCGTCATACCTTTGGTCTGAGGTCTTATCCTGTGTTCTGTTATCAAATAAGTTCATAAAGTGTTTCTGGTATGATATACAATATTGAAGCAATATTGAAGATTGTAACGAAAAATTAAATCAAACTTATATTATATATCAAATTCCAATTAAAATATAGTCCGGCATGACATAAAAACGTTTGAAACCACCTGGAAGATGGGGATTGGTACAGCAGTATGGACGACTCTAATCCTGGATTTGATCGTCAGACCTTTGATGATTACTGGAAGGGCCTTGATGAACAACAGCGTAAGAATTTGCTCCTTCGGGCACCACAATGGCCTGTCTATCTTGGCCTTCTGCCTATTTTAAGCAGTGTTTTTTCGACCCATTACCCTCTAAGAGAAGCGGGAAGAAAAAGTTTGACCGCAATGACTTTTGTCATTCGGAAGAATATTGAAACTCCGCTGGTTGATAAACCGTTAAGAGAGGCTCAGGCCGACGCCTTTCAGGGCGCGGCCCTGATTTACCGCAAAATCTTTGTGCAAATGTCATTTTCAGATAAAAGCACCCTTATCCAGGCGCTTATGAATATTGGCAGCATCGGTGCTTTTTTTGCATTTAAGGCTATTTACCTGGAACGGGTTTCCCCTGACGTCATAAAAAAATGTATCAAGGACCTGGATGACCGGCTTCGGTTGACTTTTGCCGACCAGTATCTGCAGGCAGACCCTGCCATTCGCCTGCGTTTTGCAAGCCTGTTTCGCTATGTGCTTGCCGGTGTCAAACAGCGCCGGGCTGTAACCTGGTACTATGCCGACCTGTTTGACCGGGGACGGGATGTTGATCCTTGTTTGAACAATATCGACGCCTCGTTGCGGGACCCTTCCCTCATAGAGGACAATGAACTTTTGTCCCCGGATCCCCAAGATCGGATTGCCGGCCTTAAGGCCATTTCAATGATGCGATCAAGGGTGCCTTTACGGATTTTCAAAAAAGTGTTGACCCGGGAAACGGTAAAAAAGGTCAGGATGGCTGTGTACAGTCTGATTGAAAATTCGTCCTTTGGGCAGTACCCGGAGTTGTTCGAGCCTGTGTTTGAGCAGTTTAAAAATGCCAGGACAAATGAGGCTGTCTGCGCCTTTAAAGCCCTTGTTTTGACCGGCAGGCACCCTTTTCATAAGCTTATGGAGATGGTTCGGGAAACCTACCCTTCCATTATTCCCATCATCCATATGGAAATTTCAGAGCTGTCCAGACTCTCATTTTTTGCGTTCCAGGACATTGCCCTGAACAAGGATGTCTATCAGGGTGAAAATTATGATATCAACCTGGCATGTATTTTCGGCATGATTAAAAAACGTCCGGAACGGGTGGTCAGGATTTTAAAGGAGAATATAGAAATTTGCGGCTCGGACCGGATCAGGAAAGAAGTGGACAGGCTCATGGTAAAAACCCAGAACCTGTTGCTCAAGGAACGTAAGAGCATTGCCGCTCAATTCAAGGATATCCAGACGGAACTGCCTGAAAAAAAGTCCATAGCCACCTTTTTTAAATCCATACTCAAAGATCCGGTCCAAAAGAAACTGAATGATTTAAAGCAGCGGATTGTCCCCCAGGATCTGGATTTTCACAAGGCGGTTATCCGGGACCAGGATTGGTCCGGAATGGATTTGACCCGATCCGTTCTTAATCTAACCCATGCACAGATTGTGGATACGTTGTTAACCGGTGTTCATGTGTCCGTCGGTATATGCCGCAATACCTTGTTTTACAATATGAATCTGGATGGGGCCATATTTGATTTGACCTGCTTTGATAATGCCATTTTTGTCAATGTGTCCGCCCAAAATACAAAATTCAGTCAGTGCAGTTTTCAGAATGCCTCTTTTTATAATTGCAATTTAAACGGGGCAGACATGAGCGATGCCCTGTTTATTGGGGCTGTAATGTCAAAATGCTCATTTAATGAAACCAACCTGACCTGTGCTGTTTTTGCACACGCACGACTATCCGGTCTTTCCTTTACCAATGCCTGCCTTCACATGGCGGATTTTACCCATGCCGGGGCCCGGTTCTGCCGGTTTGCATCACATGCGGCCGTGGATCTGCGTAGCCGGGGTCTCAATTATAATGACAGGGAATACCAACTCAGCTTCAATGACCTGCCAAGAATTGATCCCAGGGTGGCCAATGAAATAAATATGCTCATTTTTTGTGAATTTGTTCATTTCGGGCAGGCAAAATTTTTCAAACAGAATAAATTGAGTCTTCTGGCGGCCTTTGATGTTTTTAAACCGGAGCAGGCGGATTTTTTTCAGCTTTTACCTTTACTGATCCATGAAAATATTGCCATGCCGGAAACCAGCAAGCTCCTGCCATCAACGCCTTGTGGTGTAACGGATTATCTGCCGTCAAGGGAGACTGAACGGGTTGGCCGGCACTATCTGGGCGGTGCCAATGTCCTGGTCCGCCGGCATCCGGATCCCCGGATCCTTGGGGTGTATTCCATGGGAAGTGTTGGGTCTTTGGCCCAAACTGCTGAGTCTGACATTGATTACTGGATTTGTATAGATGAAAAACAGTTGGGCCGTCAGGCAACCGATCTTTTGCGCCGGAAGCTTGATGCCCTGGAAAGCATGGCCCTGGAGCGGTTTAAAATTCAGGTCACCTTTTTTCTTGTGGATATTTTCAAGGCCCGGGATAATGATTTCGGCGGTTCCTCCCAGGAAAGTTCAGGCTCTGCCCAGGCCCGGCTGCTCAAGGAGGAGTTTTACCGGACCATGATCCATGTGGCAGGCAGACTGCCCTTGTGGACGGCGCTTCCCACCAGCATCAGCAGCAATTATTATAATCTGATTTTTGACTGCATCAATCGTTTGCCCGGTACTAAACGGTATATTGACCTGGGTGATATTCATGCCGTACCCCTTAATGAATATTTTGGCGCGTCTGTCTGGCAGATGTTTAAATGGCTGAAAAGTCCTTTTAAATCAGTTATTAAGATGGCCTTACTCGAAAAGTACATGAATACCTATGGCCGGGAACCCATGCTGTGCAATGAGTATAAAAATGAATGGATGAATTCAGGGACCCATCTGAAGCCTGGACAGAACGATTCCTATATTATTTTGATCAATACCATGATTCAGTTTTATATGAAGTCAGGGGACACACATTCCATCAAGCTTTTGCTCACCTGTTTTTTTCTCAAACTGGGGATTACAAAACAATCGGAGCTGGACTTCAGTGTTTTTGGCCTGCGACGCAATCTTTTGGAGAGGTGCCTGCGGGAATGGGGCTGGACCCTGGAAACGGTGTTTGAGGTCGGCCGGTTCAGATCTTGGCCTTATACCGCCATTCACCGCCTTTCCTTAACCATTGAACAGTATATGATGACACGGTACACGGACCTTAAAAGCCGCTTCAGGGATGATCCCGGCGGGCTGGCTATTTCCGAGCAGGACCGTATGGTCCTTGAGCGTAAGGTGGATATCCAGTTCCAGGACAAGCCGGGTAAAATTAAAAAACTGCTTTTAATTTCAGGTGGTGACCGTCATTTTTCAAGGCTTTATCTCAGATACCTGGACACGCCCGGGAAAAGATATGGCCAGTGGAAATTGATCCATAAACCATCTATCCAGGCCCAGATGGATGAAGAAACGATCCTCACGGCAAGTTCTGTGGAAGAGATCGGGGCCTGGCTGATTCACAACCACCTTTATACGGACCATACTTTTTTGACCATGGCGCCTAATCCCACGGAAGTTTCCCACGACAGCATTGAAAAACTTTACAGGGCCATGCATGATTTTTTTACCCCTGAACTATCAAAACCGGTTAGCTTTGATGCATTGAGGAAGATGCCGTCCATTACCCGTCTGTTTGTTTCCGTCAATTTTTATGCGGAAAAACCCAGCGGCAGAATTTCAGATTTTACACTGGTCTACCTGAATTCCTGGGAGGAGATGTTTTTGCGCGCAGCAAGGCTTAGCGTGCCGGCTGCGGATCTTGAACCGGTGAAAAAACAGATCTGCATGGGGCTTGGTCTAAAGCAGCTGCCCGAAAAGACTGTTTTCCATATCCCAAGACGGGGGTCTTCAATGATGTTTTGACTTTGGTTGCAACAAGGTGGGTGCCCCCCAGGTTAAGACCGGTTGTAAAAGTTATTTACTATTTTAAGGGCCTGTTCCGGGGTGTCAACCAATGAAAACAGTTCCATATCCTTGGCAGAGATTAATCCGGTTGCGGCAAGTGACTTTTTAATCCAGTCCACAAGTCCGGCCCAGAATTCTTTGTTCATTAAAATGACAGGCATTTTTCGGATGCGCCGGGTCTGGACCAGCGTCAGGGTCTCAAACATTTCATCCATTGTGCCAAGTCCTCCGGGCATAATGATATAGGCTTGGGCATATTTTACAAACATGACTTTTCGGATAAAAAAGTAATTAAAGTCCAAAGACCGGGTCATATAGGCATTGCTCTTTTCTTCAAAGGGCAGGGTGATTTTTAACCCTACGGACTCCCCGTTCTGCTCTAAGGCCCCCATGTTTGCCGCTTCCATTATTCCCGGCCCCCCTCCTGTAATGACCGCATAACCGCCGGCTGCAAAACAGGCTGCCGTCTTCCTTGCGGTTTCATAATCGGGATGCCCCTTGGCTGTTCTTGAGGAGCCGAAAATAGATATGGCAGGTCCTAAATCATGAAGTTCATCTATACCTTCAACAAATTCGCCCATAATTTTAAACAGGCGCCATGATTCACCGGACTTGAAATCATCAATGGGGTACTCAATGGGATGGGGCGTTCTCATGTTCAACTCCTTACTAAAACGGTTCCGAATGCAAGTTCAGATCAACCAACTCAACTGGCTAAAATATAATAAATGTGGTATATACTATCCAATTTGGGGTAACTGATCAAGTTGTTCGGTTAACACTTTAAATTTATTGTTTTTTAATAACAGCCATGGGCTGACCTGACATATCAACTGCCAGGCATAGCCCACAACAAAGTTGGAAAGATCTGAGTAACTTACCCAGACTTTCTTATAAAACAAAAAAAAGATAAATTATTTGGAATGACTATAAATTTGGATTTTCAATATTCAGTATTCCGGCAGACAACGGTTGTCAATGCATTAGGAATGCATGCGCGGCCTGCGGCAGTAATTGCCGGGATGGCCCAGGACGCAGGTGGTAACATCTGGTTGTCAGATGGAAAAAGCATTGTGGATGCCGCAAGCATTATTGAAATGATATCCCTGTGTGCGGTGACAGGGACAAAGGTGTCCATTTTTGCAGAAAAAGAAGAAGATTCAGCCCTGGCAGATAAGATTAAAAATTTTTTTGATGTTGGATTCGGGGAAAATGAAAATAAATAGAACCGTTAAGGATCAAATCATTCTCAGGGGGATCAGCGGTTCTCCCGGTATCTGTATTGGAAAGGCGTATCTTGTTGACCGGGAGGGTGTTAATCTTATTAAGCGTTATCCTGTAAGCCCGGATATGCTCCCCAATGAAATAGACCGGTTTAAAAATGCAGTGGATAAAGCCAAAAAAGATCATGCCAAGGCCATTGATGCTTTAGGGGATGATTTAAGTGAAAATCTCAATATCCTTGAAACCCATATGGTTTTGTTCAAGGATAAAATGCTTTACGGCAAAACCATTGAGACCATTACCAATGACCAGATCAATGCGGAGTGGGCACTTCGCCGGGTGTCCAGGCGTATCAGCCGGATGTTTGATCAAATCAATGATCCGTATCTTCGGGCCAGGGGAAATGATATTATCCAGGTCTCGGACAAGATAATGAATTATCTGGTGGGGGAGGCTGACCTCCGGATCAGCGAAATCAACAAACGCGTCATCATTGTCGCCCACGACCTTTCTCCCGCAGATACCAGTCAGATCCAGCTTGAACATATCAAGGGATTTGTAACGGACAGGGGCGGTAAGGACTCCCATACCAGTATCGTGGCAAAATCCCTGAAAATTCCGTCGGTTATAGGGCTCGGTAATGTTACGGCAAATATCAATAATGATGAGATCCTTATCGTAGACGGTTCCGCCGGGATTGTTATCATTAATCCGGATGAAGATACCCTGTTCCGGTATGAAGATAAGATGGCACGGTTTGAAGCCTACCGGGCCGATATTGAACGGGATAGCCATCTGCCCGCAATCACTGCCGACGGGATACCCATTAATCTTCTTGCCAATATAGAGCTTGTCGAAGAGGTGGTCTCTGCCAAGGATAATAAAGCGGCCGGCATCGGACTGTTTAGAACGGAATTTTTATGTCTGGACTTAAACAGACTTCCCACCGAGGACCAAATGCTTCAAAAATACAAGGAGTTGGTGGAACTAATGCAGCCGGCGCCGGTGACCATCCGGACCCTGGATATTAACGGGGACAAATTTAATCCTTATATAGATCCGGTGGAAGAGGCCAACCCCGCATTAGGTTTGAGAGCCGTCAGGTTTTGTCTGGAAAATGAAGCTGTTTTTATCGCCCAGATCAAAGCCATTTTGCGGGCCGCGGCTTTTGGTAATATCAAACTGCTGATT
Source organism: Desulfobacter postgatei 2ac9 (assembly GCF_000233695.2). Taxonomy (NCBI): domain Bacteria; kingdom Pseudomonadati; phylum Thermodesulfobacteriota; class Desulfobacteria; order Desulfobacterales; family Desulfobacteraceae; genus Desulfobacter; species Desulfobacter postgatei. The sequence continues at coordinate 1,759,487 of NZ_CM001488.1, forward strand.
CCGATGATTTCCTGTGTTGAGGAAATTATTGGCGTAAAATCATGTATTGACAAGGCGGTGATTGAACTTGAGTCCGAAGACAGAATATTTAATAAGGATATTCCGTTGGGTATTATGATTGAGGTGCCTTCCGCCGTGATGATGGCCCGGGAACTTGCCGGATACGTTGATTTTTTCAGTATCGGCACCAATGATTTGATTCAGTACTCCATGGCCATTGACCGGCGTAATAGCAGGGTGGCACACCTTTACCAGGCGTTAAACCCTGCGGTGCTGAAAATGATCCGTCTCATTGTGGATGCGGCAACCGAAAAGGATATTGAGCTGGTTATGTGCGGTGAAATGGCAGGTGACCCCATTAATATCCCTGTGCTTCTTGGTTTGGGCCTGACCAATTTGTCAATGAATGCCGGTGCCATCCCTGTCATAAAGAAAATGATTCGGTCCATGAATGTCTCTAAAGCACGGAAGGATGTCCAGATCATCCTCGGTTTTCAAACGGTACGGGAAATTGTCGATTATATTCAAAGGGAATACAGAGAACTTCTGCCCTACAAGGATAACGAGGAATAAGCCATGAACGAAAAATATACCAAACTGATTGCCACCAATAAAAAAGCCCGGCACAATTACCACATTGATGATGAATATGAAGCCGGCATTGTGTTGGTGGGCTCAGAAGTCAAAGCCATCAGAGAGGGCAGGGTCAGTTTCAAGGACTCTTACGCAGATATTAAACGCGGAGAAGTTTTTTTACGCCAACTTCATATTTCTCCCTATGAGTTCTCATACAATGCCAACCATGAAGCCATGCGGACCCGGAAACTTTTATTGCACAGTTATGAAATTAGAAAACTTGTCGGAAAAATAAAAGAACAGGGATATACCCTGGTGCCGTTAAAAATATATTTTAAAAATGATAAAATAAAAATTCTCCTTGGCCTTGGTAAAGGCAAAAAGCTTTACGACAAAAGGGAATCCATCAAGCAGCGGGATGTGAAACGGGATATGGATCGTGACATAAAAAAATATTCCTGATTATAAAATTGTTGACTTCAACCCTTTTAGTACTATATTAGATAGAGTTCTTTAGATCTTTTACAATTTGGGGGCGTAATGGTTTCGACGGAGATTTTGACGTCCAAGGTAGCATGTCGAGTGTTTGTCAACTCGTAAACTTGGCAAGTTTAAATATAATCGCAGACGATTATAACTACGCTGTAGCCGCTTAAGGCGGCTTCCGTCCTCCTGACATCCTTCTTGCAGATTCAGATCAGGGCGTCGACTTTGCAAGACCGCTTTTGGAATTTCCTGGGTTCCCGAAGTTGAATTTTTCAGGATATACCGGATTGGATCCCTCCTGAAGGAGCCTTCCCGGCTAATTATAAAGTTCAGGATAAGCATGTAGAAGCCTGGATTGATTGTTTTCGGACGCGGGTTCAACTCCCGCCGCCTCCACCACTAATATTTAAACAAACCGATCCTGTTGCCGAGTCCGGCACGCAGGGTCGGTTTTTTTATTTTTATAAATTAGCGACTTACGCCGAATAGCGCGTTCTGCTAAATGTTCTGCATTCACTCCCTTTTCGGGAAATCTTGTTCAACTCTCTTCTCTGTTGCCGTTATCTTCTCCGTTTTCTCAGCTTCTGTTTCCGCCCCAAGTCCAGCGGTATTGGGGTTGGCTGAAGCCTGCTCCTGCTCGGCCATTTCCGCCTGATACTGCCGAAACGCTTCGGCAATTCCGTCAAACAAATCATTAATATCCATCAGATTCTCCTGTGTTCGGGTTTCTCTGCACCTTACATACCGGAGAAACAGAGAACCTGTCGGGCAATTGAAATATTTTCTTTGAACACATCCTTCCGAACAGTACTGGGAAGGTAAGAAATTCGGCCAAACTCGGTTACATCGGGAAGGAAAACTTGATTTTTTCAGTTCATCATATATCTTTAACCCTGTTTAACCTAATGTAGCCGGATTGTACCCCTATGGATGCCTTCCGGTTAAACAACTTGACGAGCCGCCACACATTAAAAAATGGCACGGCTCTCAAAGAATGATGGAGTCGAAAATGGAAGACAGATGGTTGTCCGTGGATGAAATTGGTGACTATCTCGGGATCAAGCGAGATACCGTCTATAAATGGATAAGCGAAAAAGGCATGCCAGCCCATAAGATCGGCCGTCTTTGGAAATTCAAGAAAGATGAAGTGGACCAATGGGTACGGTCAGGCGGTGCGGCTGCAGGCAATGAACAAGATGATGCAAACAAAGCCGAATAACGCAATCAGGAGTTTATAGATGACAAGTAACCAACAACGCGCGGCACTGCAGCGCCAGATCTGGCAGATCGCCAATGATGTTCGAGGCGCAGTGGATGGCTGGGATTTTAAGCAATATGTACTCGGCACCCTGTTTTACCGCTTTATCAGTGAAAACTTTTCCAGCTACATCGAAGCCGACGATGACAGCATCAACTATGCCGAGCTTTCAGATGACATTATCACCCCGGACATAAAAGGGTTGTTTGCCGATTTCGACACCAGCAGCAACCGCCTCGGCAACACAGTTACCGACAAGAACACCCGTCTGGCTGCTGTAATCAAGGGGTTGGCCGGACTGGACTTCGGTGATTTTCAAGGCAACCATATTGACCTGTTTGGCGATGAAAAACCCTTTGATGCCATCGTCTCCAACCCGCCCTATTCAGTGAAGTGGATAGGCGCAGACGACCCGACGCTGATTAACGATGACCGCTTTGCACCCGCCGGTGTACTCGCCCCCAAATCCAAGGCCGACTTTGCCTTTGTGCTGCACGCGCTCAGTTATCTTTCCAGTAAAGAGCAGGTGGATCACTTTGCCCAATCCATAGATAACGACCGGATAGCTGCCAACGACTACAATCTTTCCGTCAGCAGCTATGTGGAAGCCAAAGACAACCCCGAGGTGATTGATATTGCAAAGCTCAATGTCGAGCTGAAAACCACCGTTGCCAAGATTGACCGGCTACGCTCGGACATTGATACCATTGTTGCGGAGATTGAGGGATGAAACCACGAATGCACACGAATAGACACGAATTACTTCTGAAGGATGAGGTGTTTCAGGTTGTGGGCTGTGCCATGGAAGTATTGAATACACTGGGTCATGGCTTGCTGGAAAAACCGTATGAAAATGCTCTGGTGGTTGAGTTTCAACAACAAGGAATTCCTTTTGCTCAACAACCTCGATTTCCCGTTACATATAAATCGGTGAACGTCGGTGAGTATATCCCCGACTTGATTGTTTTCGATAAAATCATCGTGGACACAAAAGCGATTGAAAAGATCGGCAACAATGAGAAAGCTCAAATTATAAACTACTTAAAAATCACTGGCCTGAGAGTCGGCCTGGTACTGAACTTTAAGCATGCCAAACTGGAATGGGAGAGAATTGTTTTATGAAACCACGAATGGACACCAATAAACACGAATTAATAAAAATTAATATTAGTGAAAATTCGTGTTCATTCGTGGTTACAAAACGGGGTGAAATATGATTTTAGAAAATAAACTGGGCATCACCAATCAGGTTGAACTGGCTAAAGTCGAAGAAAAAATAAGCAAACAAAAAGCCCGCCAGCTTTTTGATACGGGCGACATTGATCGGGTAAAGGTCGGAACCTTTGAAGGACTGGCCTTCATTCATAGCTATCTGTTTGGGGAGATTTATCATTTTGCGGGAAAAATCCGCGAGGTGAATATTGCCAAGGGCAATTTTCGTTTTGCACCGGTGATGTATTTGGAAGCATCCCTGAACCACATCGATTCCATGCCGCAGAGCAACGTGGATGAAATCATCGAAAAATATGTCGAGATGAACATCGCCCACCCCTTTCGGGAAGGCAACGGCCGCGCCACACGCATCTGGCTGGATCTTATGTTGAAAAAAGAGATCCGAAAGGTCATCGACTGGAACCAGGTCGATAAAGAGGAATACCTGTCCGCCATGGAGCGCAGCCCGGTAAAAGATGTGGAAATCAAGGTGCTGCTGAAAAGTGCGCTGACCGACCGGATCGATGACCGCGCCCTGTTCATGAAAGGCATCGACGTCAGCTATTTCTATGAAGGCTATAGCGAATTTAAAACCGAGGAGCTGTAGCATGAGAATGGAACCACGAATGCATACCAATTAAAACCCATTCGTGAAAATTCCTCTTCATTCGTGGTTAAAAAGTGTGAGGGCAAAGCATGAGCAAAAAAGAGGCGATACAAGTTTTTGAAGACCGCAAGGTTCGTACCTTGTGGGATGATGATACGGAAGAATGGTATTTTTCCATTGTTGATGTGGTGGCCGTATTAACGGACAGCGTGAACCCGACAGCGTATTGGCGTAAACTCAAAGAACGCCTGAAAAAAGAGGGCAATCAAACCGTGACAGATTGTCACGGTTTCAAAATGCAGGCGGCTGACGGCAAAATGCGAAAAACCGATTGCGCCGATACCGAGCAGCTTTTCCGCCTGATCCAATCCACGGTGTGTGTCAAGCAAGTTGTCGCCTTTTTTTCAAACGAAGTTCCAAGCTCTACCGCACAATTCTCTCATGGCCTCCGACGAGCAATTGGGGGCCCATTCTCGGCCATGAGAGAATTGTGCTATACCGTGCCATACTCAAACGGTTATGCAGCTTGCTTATCAGCCGTCTTTTCAGCTTTTTGCTGTTTAAATTTTTTCAAAGTAACCGTTGTTCCAGGTTCCCAATTCCTTGTCCTTCCAGACCATCTTTCAGGATGTTTCGATTTGGCTTTCTGATAAATTTGATGTCTGTTGGCAAGAACGGCTACATCATTGCCATTGTGCCGGTCAGCGGGGGTGACAAATCCAATACCGCTGTGCAAATGGACGTTATTGTACCAATATGTGAAGGTATGGACCCATTCCCTGGCTTCCAGCATCGCATCAAATGGCTTGGCCGGATATTCAGGCCGGTATTTCAGGGTTTTGAATAATGATTGAGAAAAAGGATTATCATTACTGATAGAAGGGCGGCTAAAGGATGGTATCACGCCCAAATCCTGAAGTTTGGCCAGCTGATCATTATATCAGCGGTTTCTAAAAATCAACTCCAGCGATTGTAAATCAGACACGAACCAATCGGATCTGCAATCCCGGATGCCTAAAAAGGGAACATCAATCTGTATTCGGGACAACTCCTGAAAAAGGGCTTGCATAAAAATACCTGATTGCCCTGAGAGCTTACGCCTGGTGGCCCCGTTATAGTGCACTGCACATCCCGGGCTCTCAGGATTTCCGCCTAAAACAGCGACTACTTTGTTCCCGCTGTCAATATATTCTTTCACCCGGCCACCAACAATACCTGCCAAATCTGCACAGCAACGCCGACCAGAGTCCGTATCCAAAACATCCAGGATGGATTGACCCGGCTTTCTTTTTCGGCCAAATCCCAGGCAGATCATTTCCGGACAGGGAATTTGAACCATACCGACATGATATTTCATGCAAAGGTTTATCACCTCAAAATTCATCGCTTTAAAACTGGCAGCACCAATATCTCGGGAATTCTGATTCAGAATACACTCAATCAGAAATACCATTCTTTTGCCCCGCTTATCAGAGGGACGGCACAAATAATTTTTCAACGTCCTTAAGGGCTCTGTTATTTTCATTTCATTATCACCTGGCTTGAATGGGAAAAATTATAACGGAGAGAAATCATTACATTCAGGTGTATTACTTTTTATTTCAGGTGAAGGGGTTACATATTCCAATCTTATGGGCCTTCCTTTTTTTGATCGGATATTTCCCCAGTCATACCATGACCGCCTGTAAGCTGGTGCCAGATCAGATATCTTCCCTGCCAGTTTAGACCGAAATCGCGATACAAAAGCAGGATCGACGATACCATGGTTATCTTTGACCATCTTATCATAAATCTGTTTTAACTCCTGCCGTGAAACACCAAACAAATCACAGAAAATAGTGCAGTATTCAATTAATTGCTGCCCTGCCATAAACGCTTTTAACCTGAGAGAAGGCATCGGCCCTTCAGGGCCAGGATAAAAAATCGCATTCTGATCAGCTTTTTTCCAACTTCTTTGGTTCCCATTGTCTGCCACGGCAATACCCCGTCAGCGCCTTTAAACCAGGCGGATAAGCACCACAAAAGGGTCATTGCATTGGATTGGTCTATCCTGTTTGCTGAACCGTATTCTGCAAACCTGACCGGTCCGTTCAAAACCTGTCTGTCATGTATCATTCTCGTTTTCTGTTGATTATTGCCCCCTATATATTCCATATCCGTGATACCCCAAAGAATATTTCGTCCAAATTCACTGTAGGAGATATCTGCCCTGAAGCACATTTTCAAACGGGGATCGCGCTTCTTTGACAGGGCGTCTTTCCATAGTTTGCCATACCACCTTAAGGCCCAAAAATCCTGAGTATTAACAGGCTCATCAAAGTGCCACGGAGCTGACGAAGAATCGTTTTTTCCCCGATAGGTAATTTTATTGTTCAGATAAAGTTGAAAAATCGTGTCAAACCATCTCTGTTCCCTGAAATGATCAGCAAACGCCTGGAAATCGTCTTTCAGTTTTTCACCATATTCGATACCGAACGCCTCATCTGCCCAGTAAGAGGGTTTAAAATGCTGAAAAACACTAACCGGCCAGTTTTCGTTAAAAGGCAGATAAAACACATCCACCGGTTCATTGGCCCGCTTCATATCTTTAAATGCTGAACCATCCAGCAATGGTCCGATTCTTTGATCCCATTTTTCCCAGTCAAACACTCCATCTTTCACATCCGGTGCAAATGCAGGCTTCCCAGTCCAAATATAAGGCAGCCGGTTCAGACATGTTCTGTGCTCATGTGCCAGTTTGTAATAGTCGTAGCTTTTATAAGGATCTGCAGTACCGTATGCATTCATTTCCGGCACAAAAGACAGCTTATCCGGCAATGTAAAATTGTAGACCTCCAGTTCTACATCAAACACCATAGTTTCTTCACCGTTCCAAATTGACAGCTTTCCATATTTTATCCCAGCCGGTATCATGAGGTACAAAAAGCTCACAAACAAAAGACCCATTCTTTTGCAGATTGAATTCCTGTCCTTTTAAAGGGACCAAAGGGTCCGGAACCGGGCAGGGCGCCTTTCCATTCTTTGGATACACGTAAACGGCTTTAAGCACCTTGGTCTTAAGCCCAGGAAAAGCAGGAAAAATAAGCTCCGCTTTTGTTCTATCAATCTGCTTTTTCGCATTGACCTGGAAGCAGACCGTTTCATTTCGGGCTGACTGAAGTTTTATCTTTTTTTTTGTCCTATTGAATAAATGGTTAGCCCACTGGTACCCTTTCGGCCTTGGGGTAATGGGCTCACCGGTTACAGGATTTATTTTGTCCAACAGATCAACAATCGCATACGTCTCATTCCCTTGATCTGAATTAATCCGCTTGTTTGAGATTGAGCCATATTGCAACTCTTCCATAATAGAATTGTTTTTTAAAAAGGCAGTCTTAATCATAACTACAGAGGCGTCACCTTCATTCCCCGCACTATCCACGCCACGAATAACTAACTCAATCTGCTTTCCCGGTGGCAAATTAAGATCTTGAATATGCATCAAAACGGTTTCACCAACCAGCCCGGCCATGGGAATCAGATACCGGGGCATTTCTTTGACCGCCCCGCCAATTTTATACATAACATTAAATCCAAGCGTTTTCCCCCCACCCTTGTCCGTCGGAGTTACCCATTCCACCAAGGCTTCCCCGGGCGGCAGTCCTTCATTGGAATAGCCCAAAATAGATACCCGGTCCGGTCGAATATGATCCTCACCATTTGTCCAGATTTTCATCCACGGTTTTTTATTGAAATGTTCACTGCTGTAAACATACCGATTAGGAAAGAGGGAGTAGGAAAACTGCTGATTTTTCCACTGCCATTCAGATCCAACCTCATCAGCCGCGCAGAAGCCGTAACTAAGCCCGGCAACCCTTGCCGCAACCACATCAGGGGAAACGGCAATCTCCTGCCACCCATTGCTATCCGGCCGGGAGGCATTGGCAAAGCCCCATAACGTATGCCCGTGACCAAAGACCACATCCATAAGGCTGCTGCCGGGATAAGCCCAGTCTTGAACTTTATACCCGGCCTGATTAAAGCAGGAAGCCCCCGGCAACGGAAGATACCGAAATAAAAATCCCTCCTCCCACCTACCGGCAACACTGGATACCCCAGTCCTGAGAATAGCCGCGCTTTTGGACGCAGAGGTATTAAAATACAACACCGCACCCGTAATAATTTTGCCCCTCAGATCTTTAGGGTCAATGTCAAAGAGTACAAACTCCTGCTGCCCCTTCAGCTTTACTTTCCAAGAACCACCACAATTGCCGTTTTTCTCCCTCCCCACAGATGAAATACCTGTATCCCTTGTCACCTCAAACCGTTTTCCCTTACCTTCGGGCGGCCAGTTGGTATCGCACCGGGAGTCATTTAAAATACCTGAAAATAAAAAAAGCAGACCCACCATCAGGACCTGCTTTTTAAACGACATATTACGCCTCATGCTTCAAACCAAAGGAGTCAATATTTTCTTGCAACCCTTTTCCATACTTGCATATATGCCCCCACCATTTGATCAATGGAAAACCGGCTTTGGATAATTCTCCTGGAGGCTTTTCCATGGGCCGTTCTTTTTTCTTTATTAAGGCAATAATCAAGCATAATCTCAGAAAGATGTTCCCAGTCCCCGACTTCAAATAGTCGGCCGTTAATGCCGTCCTGGACAAGCTCTATGTTTCCTCCCACCTTGGTTGCAGCAACCGGCAACCCGGTAGCCATAGCCTCCAGAATCGTATTAGAAATGCCTTCATTGATGGACGGCAGGACAAACAAATCCATCTTTCTTAAAAGGTCAGGAATATCCCGCCTGTTCCCCAAAAAAATAGTTCCCTCTCCTGATGCCTGTTCAAGTCTTTTTCTTTCCGGCCCGTCTCCAATCACATACAACTGGGTCTCTGGAATCTGTTTTCTGAGTGCCGCAAATCCTTTGAACAATGTTAAATGATCTTTAATGGGGTCCAGTCTCCCAACTACGCAGACGGCAACCCCGTTATTATCTCCCTTACTTTTACGGGGGCTGTACTCCTCATCATCCACCCCGTTATAAATTTGGGTCACCCGCTGCCTGACGCCTATATCCTCCTTAAGCCAGGACACCATCTGCTGGGAAACGCATGTATATTCACGAATCAGAAAAGACAATACCCGCCGTATCCATACCCGTTTTCGGTTCAAGCCATCCGGATCCGCCATCCCCCATCCATGCTCCCCATGGACAACCGCCCGGATCCCTGCAAGACGGGCTGCAATCACACCATCAAGCCCTGCCCAGTTTCGGGTGTGAACCACATCCGGATCAAGGGATTTCAGCAAACCGGATAACCGGAAAAGAAAACCAATGGAATTGCCATCTGGTTTTTCCATCGATATCACCCGGGTTCCGGCGGGCAGTAATTCTTGAGATCGACCTGTCTGCGTAGTGCAAACAATAATATGTTCAACTTCGTGGTGAGTGGCCTGTACCAGGGTGGCAATACCCTTTTCCATCCCACCGGTTGAAAAGGAGAAGAGCAGATGAACAATCCGAAATTTTTGTTTCATTTTTAAATGTTCGTTGCGAATATTGACATTGTATGCATTAATTCATATGACAGTATGCATCAGGAGGAATCACCATGAGAACAACACTTGACTTGCCGGAAGATTTGCTCATTGAAGCAATGAAAGTTACCGAAATTAAAACAAAAACTAAAGTAATAATCACAGCACTCGAAGAGTTAATTCGCAAATCGAAAATTTCAGAAATTAAGCAGTATAAAGGTGCTATAGACTTGAATACAGAATGGCTGTAGTATTTATAGCGTAGACAACCATTTTAACATGATAAAGAATGTGGTCGGATTTGAATTATACGGACCTTAACTGGGGTGTCTAAAAATCCAGAAGAAACATATGGGTTAATTTTTGCAGGGCTTGGTCATAACATCGGCCACAGCGTAGGTTGGGTTGAACGAAGTGAAACCCAACAACTTATCGGCGTTGGGTTTCGTTCCTCAACCCAACCTACCAAAAATTCGGATGGCCTAAAATATGACCAAGCCCATTTTGCAGAAGCAGGGCATAGACCAGGTGAGCCCATGGCTGTTATTTGGAACCGAAATGTTTTTTCAATATAACCGGATTGAATTCATAGGCACCAATATCCATTGCCTGGACAACCGACCGTTTCCAACCGCCTCCGCGGGGAAGCGGCATATATTCCACCGGCAAAGGGAGATGTGAAATGCCATTGTTGATCAGGGCCGACCCTAAATAGGGGAAATAAGGTATTTTAAATCCAATCATAAATCCTGGATTGTCTCCACTGATGCCCAGATATTTCTCTTGCGGGGACTGAATATCTTTTGACAACCAGTTATGAAGGCCTTTAAGGGTACCCCGGTAATTCCACAGTTTGCCCTGCCCGATAAACGCATTGTTTCTCAGATCAATCTTGCAGTCTGAATACTGAACATCAATGTACCGGGTTACCGGGTGTTTTCCGATAACCGTGTTATTAAATTTTTACCAAATATCCCGGTTCAAATCTGTCAAATGGAACAGATCCGATCCGTTCCAACGCCTTACCCGGACCTACCTCATAAATCCGGGCACAGGCGTCCCTGTCTGCCCAAAACGTCAAAGCCCATATAAGAAATAAAAATATGCGCTTCAAATTCAATCCATTATCCTTCAAACCACAGAGGTACACCAGGTTTTCCGCCTGTTTTTTCTATTCGCTCGCAGAGCCGCAAAGACACCAAGAGAAGAGATCGGTCAGGACAAAAGTTTCGATCACCCAGTGGTTTAGATGTGTGCGGTGGTGAACGTAAGTCCGCCTCAGCAAATAAGGCTTTTTTCCGCTGACCAGATCGGTATGCCGATCGACATAATATTCAGCGACTTCTTTGGAGTCCTGCCCGGGCAAAGACCAGTCAACATCTTTTTCCCAGTCTGCATTGTATAACGCCCGCACCTGATCCGGGCTATCCCTGAATGCTTCCAGACCCAAGACTTCTCCGGAAACTACCAGAAGCACCCATATAACATAGAAACCGATTCGTGACATCGCTATGTGAAAAGTTCGGAATGTGTTCCTAACCGAGCAGGCCTGAGTTCAAAGTCGATAATTGCATAAATGAGAAGCCAGTCCGGCTCTATATGGCATTCCCTGAAATCATGCCAAGACCCTTTGAGTTTATGATCTTGGTATTCTGGAGGCAGAGGCTCGGGGATAGATAGTATTTCTAAAATTTTTTCCAGTTTTTTTATATTTCGATCCTGTGCAACAGCCTTCTTCAGGTCTTTTCTGAACCTGTTTGTAGGTCGAATCGGTAACATTAGTTGATAATATCATCAAACATATCTGTTACATTGTTGTATTTTTTCCCAACCCCTTTTCTGGCTTCATCCATGGCCTGTATGCTATCCTCATTAAAAATACGTAAATCAAATGGCAGGCCTTTATGGGTTATAATCTGTCTATAGAAAAGTTCATGAGCTGCGGATATTGACAGTCCTAACCCTTTAATGATGCGCTCAGCCTCTGCTTTAATTTCGGGTGTTATGCGTGTATGCGTCATTGCGGTTTTAGCCATAGTTTAATCTCCTAAGTGTATATCATAATGATATACAGCATGACTCTATTTGTCAATCAATCACTGTTGTTTCCAGCAATTCTAAATTTGAGTTATCTGTGAATTATTGATGATATTCCGATAATATTTTGGCCTTGATCATGGTTTGGTCCAAAGCAAAAAAAATATAGCATAGAAGATAGTTGTTTTGCTATAGCAACCGACTATGAAAAAAAGATTGCAAACCACCGAAGATTTATCAATGTTCGAGATCGTCATGGAAAATAATCCGCTTGACAGTCAGCGTGAGATTGTTGAGAAATTAGGCATTCCCCGATCAACGCTACGGCATTGGTTAAAACGAAAGAATGCCATAGACGCTGCACCTGAGGTAATAGAATTTTTTGAAAGTCCAGTCGGTACGGCGTTTCTTCATCGACTGGTTTTAGGGGTTCATTTTTCATTTTCTTTATGCAGCCCATGCGGAATCCGACCGATATGTCTTTACCTCGAATTGACGGGCCTGAATCACTTTGTTGCCTCCTCCTATGGCTCTCAGCAAAAGGTCTCTGTGGCTATGGAAGATGAAGCTAGCGCATTTGCCGTTCAAGAAGAAGTCTGGCTGTCTGAAGGGATGTGATCAGCTTTCACTCATTTGTTTCAGAGATCAAAATTTGTACTATTGATTCAGGCAGATATAATCCTGCACCCAGAAGTATTTGAACCCTCCGCATTAATCAATTCCTCTCGGCGTTGGGCTAAGCTGTTGCCAAGGTAAAAGATATCCTTTACGATGTTTTAAGCTGGTTTATTTTATATTTGAAATATTTTTCGGTCCACAGGTTCAAGCTATGTTGTTCAACAGGTCTTATGAAAGCTCTGACATCTTCTGCTGCTGCTTTCCAGTCAATTGTGTCCGTTTTTGTTATCAATTCGTTTTTCAGCCATTTGCTATCAACCTTTTTGCCTTGATTTTTCCAAGGCCCCCATTGATCCAAAGCGCTTTCCAGGTGACGCAGGTTGGGTGGAACGTGTTTTTTGATGTACCAGTTGAAATCATACCAGTCTCTGCCTTTGACGTATGGCCGGCAAAGAATGGCATGCAGTTTAAGGGCAAAATTGCTGGATAAATCCTGGTTGCAGATTTCAAAGTCCAAAGGAAAATCCAGGTACGTATACTCGAAAATGGAGTGGTCCGGCGGGTTGACATCAATTTCGAATTTGATTTTTTGTATCCTTTGTGGTCGGTCCCTTGAAAATTTCAGGTTAAGCTGCAGGCCGGTGGAATCATTTTTCAGCAAAGCCTTTTTGATCCGCTGGTCCATCCGACTTTTATCCAGAACGTCTACTGTCAAACCGAATTCTTTGAAGCAGGCCACCATGCCGTCCAGATAGGCTGACCATTCAAACCCGGAATCAGGATGCTTTAATATAAAATCAAGGTCTTCAGAAAACCTGGGCATCCCATGCAGGATTCTCAGGCTGGTGCCACCTTGAAAAGCGGCACTTTCAAAAAAGCCGGTTCTCCAAAGACCGTAAAGTGCGATTTCCTGAAGGATTTCTTTTACAGCATACTGTTTTTGAAGCGGATCTTCTGTCTTGTATTCTTCCAGTTTCTCTTTTATCAGGTCAATCAAAGCCCAATTCCCTGTGCATTGCATCTAAAAACCGCTGCACCCGCTGATGTTTGTATACTAATTTGAGTATCTGTATCTCTTTCGGACTGACAGCAGATAACAAATCAGGATCAATTCTGATTCCTTCTATAAGCCACGCCATCCCATTCCATGACAATTTTCTCAGGCAGACCAAGTCCATTAATGCCCGGAGCGGCCCTGCAATCAACATGGTTTGTTTGTTTTCTTGATATCTTTTCACCTGTTCCAAAAAATGAAGCCGGTGAACAGGAAGCGGATGAAAAGTGAATAATCCATTTTTTTTATCATGGACTTGTTTTGATTTCCTTCCCGGAACCACACTTTTTATTATATACACCGATTCCGGAATCCAGCCGTGATAGGCAAGGGCCGTCTCAAGTGAGATATAGCTTCCAGGACTTAACATCTGGGCAAGGTGGAAAGGATGGCAGGGGAAATCCCTGAAACGATCGTTGAGCAGGTATAATCCGCGATGGAGCCTGAACAACTCTTTTTTTTTTATTGCGCGGTTCACCAGGTTGTAGCGGCTCTGTTTTGTGCCGTTCAACAGCCGATTCAGCTGTGAAACCGATATAACCCGGTTAGCCAGATTGTTGTCAATGATAATTTGCACTATATTTTTCATGAGCGATAAAATACCATAAACTTTCATTTTTTGAAAGTTTGTGGTATTTTATTCATATTCTGCCCAGGCGTTTCCCAGCTCACCCAGGACCGCCTGTATACCGGGGTTTTGTCGGCAATCATTTTTCCCAAAAACTGCCGTGCCTGCCCCAGTGCCGTCACCCGGCTTTCCACGTTTTCCCCATTTTTTCCCGCCTGGCCGGCCGCCTGGACCAGCTGTACGTACCACTGTTTCAAATCCCAGCGGTCCATATCATACAGCACGCCTGCCATGGTCAGGTATTCAATCATCTGCTGGGCTGCGGTGAATGACTTGAGCCGCATCGACGGATACGGCCCGTCCGGCCCCGGATAAAACAATGTGGTCTGTTCCGCCCGCTGCCGGCTCTCCGGCGTGCCGATGGTGTTCCAGGGCAGCGCCCCGAAGGCCCCCCGGAACCAGGCATCCATGCACCAGTCCACAATATCGGTGTTGGGTGCATCAATCCGGTTGGCACTGCCGTATTCGGCAAAATAAAACGGCCCGTGCAGTAGTTTCCTGTTTTCAGCAAACCGGCTGCGCTGATCGCTGGATCCCCCGTAATATTCGATATTGGTCACCCCCCCACAGCAGGTCCCGTGAAAACTGGGGATAGGAGATGTCCGCCCGGTACCACAGCCGGGCCGGGCCGTCAACCTTGCTCACTGCATCCTGCCATAACAGCCCGTACCAGCGCAGCGCCCAGAAATCCTGGGTGTTCACCGGTTCGTCAAACAGCCAGGGCGCTGCACTGGTATGGCCATGCTCCCGGTAAGAGATCTTGTTGTTCAGATAAAATTGAAAAACAGGCTGATCCCACTGCTGCTCATTCACATGGCGGGCAAACGCGGCAAACGCCCGGGACAGGGCCCGGGCATACTCAGCTGTAAACGCCTCATCAGCCCAGTATGACGGGGTGAAGTGATCATACAGGTTCACCGGCCAGTTCTCATTGAAAGGCAGGTACAACACATCCACCGGCTCATGGGCCCGGGGCAGGTCCGCAAACGCGGACCCGTCCAGCAGCGGCACCACCTCCCGGTCCCACCGGGTCCAGTCAAAGTTGCTGTCCGCCCGGATATCCGGTGCAAACGAAGTGCTGCCCTTCCAGTTGTAGGGCAGGGGATTGATGCAGGTCCGGTGCCTGTGGGCAAGCCTGTAGTAATCATAGCCCTCAAAAAGATTCACCATGCCGTAGGCGTTCATTTCCGGCACAAAAGAAAGCTTGTCCGGCAGAGTGAAATCCCAGATATCGAGGGCCACATCGATCTCCAGGACCTCACCGCCCGCCTGGACCGTCAGTTTGCCCTGTTGCATCCCCGGTGCAGCCCCATGGGGTACATACACGTCACAGATCAGAGACACAGAGACAGATTCTGCTGCCTTGCCATCACCGGATTCTGATCCGGCAAAGAAAATACAGATGCCAGCGGCACCACTTGGTCCGGCAGATGCCGGGCAGGCCCTTTTTCAGACCCATCAACCGCCACGTATTCACACGCATGGATCCACGTAACCAGTCCGGCATCCGCGGCAAACCCATACCGGATCTCAGCCCCTGTGGCAGTCCTTGCCACATTCACTTGGAAAAAACGGTTTCATTTCCCGCCCCATGCAGCCGGACCTGTTTTTTTTATCCCCACGGAACAAATGGTTCCCGTTGCGTTACCTCGGCTCCTGACCGGGAATCATCTCCCCGCTCACCGGATCGACCTTGTCCAGCAGGTCCAGCACAGCGATTTCCAGCCCCCCCACCGTCAAGGCCCCGGCCCGGGCGGCCAACGGCTCGGCAGGCACAACCGTTTGATCAAATATCTTTCCTTTCGGTGCCGTAACGATCTCCAGGTCCCTGGCTTCTCCGACATTTTCCGCGCTATCCACCGGCTGCACTTGAATGACGGCCGCCTTCCCCGGCCCAAACCCCAGATCCAGGAGTACCATAACAACCTGCTCCCCTGCATCTCCAGCCATGGGAATCAGATACCGGGGAACCGGCACAAAGACCTCCCCTGCCTTATATCCCACATGAAACCCCAGGGTTTTTCCACCACCCCGATCTTCCGGGGTCACCCAGCTGACCCGGAGCTGCCCCGGCTTCAGTCCGGCATTATCATAAGACAGATCCTGCGGCGGTTCCGGCGGGAGATCATCTTCCCCCTCAACCACTACCTCCAGCCAGGGTGTCCGATTTTTTTTCTCTGAGCTGTAAACATACCGGTTGGGAAACAACTGCCGGTGAAACCCCTGATCATCACATGACCAGGTGGTGCCCACCTCATCCCACAGACAGAACCCCTAACCCAGCCCGGCTGCTCTCGCCGCCACAATATCCGGGTCCACGGCAACAGCCTGCCACCCCTCTGCATCCGGGGCTGCTGCATCGACAAATTTCCATCGGGTATGTCCGCTGCCGAACACCACATCCATCAGATGGCTGTCGGCAAAAGCCCAGTCCTGCTTTTTATAGGCTGCCTGGGCAAAGCAGGCACTGCCGGCCTGGGGAAAATACCAGAACGAACTGCCCTCCTGCCAGGCACCAGCCACAGAGGAGACCCTGACCCGCATCAACGGCGCATTCCGGGTTGATGCCGAACAAACATGCAGTGTTGCCTTCCTGATAAACCGGCCTTTGAGCTGCGCAGGATCAATGTCCCACAGAATATATTCCTGGGAGCCTTTGAGTTTGATTTTCCTTGCCCCGCCTGTGTTAGCATGGATCTCTTTTTCAATGGAGGATATCCCGGTATCTCGGATTACCGGAATGGAAAGGAACTGCCCTGTGTCAGAGGACTCTGTCTCTCCAGCTGGGGCCTGAACCGCCGTGAAACACAAGAAGCCGGCTGCAACAAAAGCAAATACTGCACTAACCATCCGGTTCAGGTTTGCATTCACAAAGGACACACCCGGCAGTGGGGTTTTCAATCTTTAATCCTGGCCTTCGCGCTGTATTCATACGCCCCGATATCCATGCCCAGAAAAACCGGTCTTTTTACCTTACCACCAGATAGCTTCGGCATATATTTCACCGGCAGCGGGGTGTTGCCCATGCCTGCGTTAACAACACTTGAGCCGGGTAACGGCAGATACCAGTATTGTTTTTCCATACCCATGAGAAAACCGGGATTCATGCCTTTGATTCCCAGAAAAATCCAGTCTGGAAGGACGATCCCGCTGGAAAACCAGTTGTTTGATCCGTTTATAGTCCCAACATTGTTCCAAAGGGTGCCGGTTCCCATGAAAATATTGTTTCTCATATCTACCCGGCAGTCGGCATATTGCACATCAATGTACCTGGCCCTGGGGTGCCGGCCGATAATGGTGTTGTTGAAAAGATACAGGGTGCCGGACCTGCTGTGGCCGCCGTCACCGCCCCAGTGGATCATGTTGTAATTCTGTGCCCTGGTCCCCTGGATCAGCACATTCCCGTATACATAGGCATCTGCTTTCTTATACCCCTTGTAATCCACCAGATCCAGCTGCCGGTTGTTGCCGTCCTCTATCCAGTTGTAACGGATCACCGTATCCATGCCCCGTTCCTTCAGGTTCTGCCCGTTGGCATATGGCTTGCCGAAATAGCACCCCTCCACCAGGGTTTTGGCCGCCCCCAGATACACGTTGTGCTCCTGATCGCTTGACGGATCGGCATGGTTGCCGTTGTTCAGAATAATACTGTTTTTTATGGTCAGATGGCTCACATCAGGCGCATGCCAGGTCAGAATACCGTTTCCGCACGAATAGATCAGGCAGTTGGCTATGGTGATATCCCTGCCCTTCATGATCCAAATACCGGCTGCATTGGCAGTGTAATTTATCTTTTCGTTGTTTACAATTGTCCATTCCGTGTTGTTGGCATGTCGCAGGGTCAGGTTGCGGATATGGATATGATCCGCAGTGGTGTCATATCCGATCCGGATCAGATACCTGCCGGGATTCCATTCTGCCCACTCCTGGAACACGACGGCATTTCTGCCGTCAATGACCGGCCGTCTGCCCTGATTGGGCACCCCCATGATGACAATGGGCTGTGCCCTTGTTCCGGACCTGCGCAGCACAATACGGGACCGGTAGGGTTCTTTTCTGTAATGTATCCGCACCTGGTCCCCGGGTCCCAGATCATCAAAGGGCACCTGGTTCAGTTCTTCATGCACCCGACCGGGTCCGACATCATATACTGCGGAAAACGCCGGAGCTGACAGCCACAAAAAAGCTGAAACAACAGCAGGAATCAATAAAAATGGCTTCATGGCCCCTTGATTGTTGTATTACGGGAAAAGTCTTTCATGATGCGATTGTTTGAATGGATCGTTTTGACAACAAAACCTGCTGTCTTCCCAAAAGCACCTGATTGTGATCGATAGAAAGGGGTAGGGCAGTGTCATTAAAAACAATTATCTGGGTGGACAGGGAGGCCGGAACCTTTACCCGGGTATTGTCCCAGCCTTCAAACAACACCATGGTGCCTGAGCGGGATACGGAAAACTGAGCAGCACTGGATGAAAAAATAATGGAGTTGTTTCCGGGAAAATGGATAAGCTCGGCAGCAGCACCGCTGTGAACCGTAATATTGTTGATGCCGGAAGTGCCGTATATACAAACAGGGCTGCCCGGATTGACGGTTATATCCGGCACACTGTCCGACAGTATCACCTGTTCGCAATCCGGTTCTGTTTCACCGCACACCGCTTCTGCCTCTGATTCCTGATAAGCATATGCCCCGATATCAGGTTTGCCATCATCGTTCCGCAATATACAGGAAAGCGGATGTTTGTAGCTGTGCCGGGGTGCAAGAGACTGCCCGGAAGCACTCACCCCCCAGTAATCTCCTGCATCGATCAGAGTGTGAGCCCCGACTTTCAAAGAATAATCAAAATCATCTATATCCTTGAGACCGGGGTCCTGTGTAGTCCAGATATTGCTTTGTTTGTCTGTGATGTTGAATTCCGTATCAGGTCTTGCGCCGGCAGCATCCCACTTCAGGCCGCCTGCCCGGTCCACGATCAGGTTGTTTATCACCATAATATGTTCCGTATCGATATGTGCCCGGATAAAATAGGTAGCACCGCCTTTTTCATTGACAAAGGTATTGCCTGCCACATACAGATGCCGGGCATGAGGCCCGGTATTCCAGTCCCACCCGGATCGCGGCCCCACTGTCAGCCGGTCTGCACCGCCGTTCCAGACCAGTTCATCCCCTTCCCGCACATCAACTGCCCCTGCCTCGGTATTGGCAACGGAACTCCAGGAGTACAGATAGCTGCCGTAACGGTACTGCCCATAGAAGGTCTCCCCGGTGGGTTGTCCGTTCCGGTAGATTTCGTAATGGGTGCTCCCCGGCGGGGTGGTGGTAGGATCCTGGTAATACACCCGCATTTTTGCCTCTCTGCCGTAATTTACAAAGGTGTCAACTGTTGCACCCTCTGCTTTCTGGACCAGGTTTCCGATAACATAGGATTCTCCTCCAGATGGAATGTCAATGGGATAGTTTGAGTTGTGCAGCACCCCTTCATCGGTTATCCGGTTATACTGGATCCGGTTGTATTTCCCCCGGGTTTTTATGAGCTGCCCCCCTTTGGAATCATGGGTATAGCAATATTCCATTAAAAATTTGTTCACGGTCCCCACATAAATATTATGTTCCTGGCCTCCTCCCGTTCCGCCGCCGTAAATTTCCGTTCTGCGAAGGGTCACATCCAGGTTGGGGCAGTGACCAACCAGCAGGCCGTTATAGCTGTCATAAATTTTGCAGTCCTCGATCAACAGGGAGGTGGCTACATCGGTATTGTGCATCCGAACAGCCGGTGAGTTTTTGGATGTGCCGTATACATCCGATATCTCCAGCCACTTCAGGGTCAGCCCGGCGGAACTGCCGTTGGTGGTGTTGCTCAAAAAGGCGTTTCGTCCTCCGATGCCGTTGGCCGGATAAATATGAGCCCGGAGTCCCAACCCCCCGGAGACCCCCACAATGGCCAGGTCATCCACGGCAATATATGGCAAGGCCGAGGTTTCTTCATATGCAGTACCGGCATCGATCTCGATGCACTGGCCTTTCAGTCCGCTGCGATTTACATGATTAATTGCCTCTTCAAGGGTTTTGTATATGCGGTGCGGTCCAACACGAATCGCGCCAGATTGATGCTCGGAGAGAACAACCTGCACCGGGGCTGTCGCTGCCCGGGAAATGTTAAAATCGGCATCTTTGGTCCAGCCATACAAGGTTATATCTCCTCCTCCTGAAAGCTGCCATTTGTCAGGGGGAGATGAGACCCATCCCGGATCATCAGCAGAGGGTATGTCAGCAGATTCTGTAATCAGATATCCGGTGACTTCTGTATTGTCGGCTGCGGAAAAATTGGTTACATCCACCTGAAGAGAAGCAGATGCAGCGGGGATTTTGAAGTTCGAAATCTCCGGTGGAATGTCATCCACATTCAGGGTAACGGTACGGCTCACAGGCGCGGAAATATTGCCGAACATGTCCATGGCATGGGCATATAAAGTCAACGGGCCGCTGCCGGATTTGGTGGTATAGGTTTCAGGCTTTTTATATGTCCATTGATCTGAATCCAGAGCCGGTGCTGAAACAGATTCTGTAACGGCAAATTTTACTGTCCATTGGTGGTCATCTTGTACTTTAAATTTTGTAATCGGGATCTGTTTTGAAAAACTGGTTAAAGGTATGTCAAAATCAACAATGGGTGCATTTGTGTCTTTTTTGTCATGGGACAATTTATAAATATATACATCTCGATCAATTTTATCCACAAATATGTAAACATTATAAAATTCAATGTAGTTCCAGCGGCCATAAAAGTAGGGATATATATTTGCTGGCGTTATTTTGTTGTTCGGATGGGCTGGCACCTTTACCCAATGATGATTTTCCGAAAAATACAAGTAAACAGCTTCATTTCTATCTTTTGAACCCTCTTTTGCTCCGGCATATTGAACAATGACATCCTGGGTTGTATCATATACACCATAGTGTTCCTGATAGCCTGTAGATGTAATGAAATCCCAGTCTCCAGTTGGTGCAGTCCCTGTTTGCCCCTTGATGTATAATTTTTTAACCGGCGCATGCCCCTGGCTGTTGAAATTATCAGGATTAATTTCCCAGATACAATATTTTTCATCACTTTTGGATGAACTGCCATACAAGATAAGTTCGTCGCGTTTTGGGTTTATCACCAAAAAACCACCATTGCCGGCATGAGGGGTTCCATCTGCATCTCTTGCCGTCCAGGTTTTGGTGTTAAGATCCAGAGACCATAGTCGTGGCCCTGATTTTCCACCCCGGCGATACATCCAGACAATATCCCGTTTCCCGTCGATGGCCATAGTAGAGATATTGACAACACCCAGCTCATTGAGCCTGCTGTCAATTTCCCATTCTGTCCACATAGAGGTTTCAATATCAAAGATCCACGGGTGGTCATTTATGAAGCCTGTAGCAGAAGGGTGCCATGTAAAGGATATGGGGCAAATCATGGCATTCATAGTCTCTGAAAACACAAGATGACTGTATGAATGCACAGAACCTTTTTTGTCTTCCCAGGGATATCCGCCATGTTCCTGTAACGCATAATTATTTTGATAATGACTCATTCCCATATTTTTCCATATGAGATCGCCATCAATAACAGTTTCCCCGAATTTTTCAGCCTTTGCCCAATCTGGTTCAGTTGATCCGGAGGAGCCTTTATCAGAAATACACTTGAAAAAGTCGAGAGATGATTTGCCATCTCCCCACAATGAACGAGAAGGTGTCTTTGTTTTTACATCTCCCAGAATTCTTTTTCCTCTGATGTAATCATGGTTTGGCTGCCACCCAATAATTCCCATGTTGGTCCATTCACCCCATGCCTGATGATCTTCTATAACAGTGTCGCCTATGTTGGGGGCGGTAGCCCAGTCAGGTTCATTTGGACCGGTTTTTGCGCTCCAATGTGAGTCCCAGACAGATGTTACCTTAAATTCATATAAAACGTCATTAATGTTAGCTGCTAACCGTGTACTCGGTGATATAGGTTTCCCTGATTCCCATTCATCCATTACCCCGCCGATAGTACCTGAATCTACACATTTCCACTTTAGTGTATCCAGATCAAAAGCAAGGATACCATTAAATCCGGTAGCGACATGTCCCCCTCCATGCAGCAAAATTGCCCGATCCTGCTGACTGACAACCGCACCGGAATAATCGGTAATTTCTGTAATTCTGGAGTTATAAGGAGAATTGCAGGGAAAATCACCGGGCCAATTGGTATACGAAAACGTGTCACCACTGTCTTTTACCTTATACCAGTGCCCGGGCTCCAGTCTGGCAAGGTCTTCTTTTGATTCAATTATGCCCTGGGAAAGGGCGGCAAATGCTGATCCTGTTCCCATGAAGACACTAATCAATATAATCAGTATGAATCGTTTCATATAAAAAAACTTATATTCCTTTGAATTTCTGATACCAGAGATTGAACATCATGATGGCCCACAACTGGGTGGACCAGTTCCGCATTCCTTTCTGATGTTCATTCCAGATTTTTTCCAGATAGGTGATATTCAAATATTGCTGGCTGGCATCGCCCCCAAGCACCAGATTCTTTGAATAGGTGTTCAGATCCTTCCTGAGCCATTCAAGAATGGGCACTCCGAACCCCATTTTTTTACGATACAGAATGTCATGCGGCAGGTGTTTTTTCAATGCTTTTTTAAAAATATGTTTTCCTTCCAGACCCTTTAACTTTAATCGGGACGGTATTTTTGCCGCATTTTCCATGAACACATGGTCCAGTATAGGGCAGCGCACTTCCAGGGACACGGCCATGGATGCCCGGTCCACTTTGGTAAGAATATCATCGCACAGATAGGTCTGGATATCCAGATACTGGATTCTGGACAGGTGATCAGGTGCCGGTGCATTGTCATAAATGGCACGGAAAAAATCTACAGTATGGTATCCTTTCAATTCTTTCATGGTCTCTGTATTGAAATAATCAGGTTTATCCATATCATGCACCGCACACATGGAAAAATAATACGCCTCCAGGGGATCTCTGGCCACATTGGACAAAAACGCTTTGCCCCGAAAGATCTGCGGCAGGTAATCCGCCTTTGGATACAGCTTCCCCAGAAACCCAAACAAGGGCTGCCGAAAAAGTTCCGGCACCATGTTGCGCACCAGGTTTTCCCGGGCATCCATGTAATATCTACGATACCCGGCAAAGTTCTCATCCCCCCCGTCTCCGGACAGGGAAACCGTCACCTTCTCTCTGGCCATTTTGGACACATAATAGGTGGGAACAGCTGAAGAATCGGCAAACGGTTCATCATAATGCCAGGCCAGTTTTTCGATAATGGGGATGGCTTCGGGGGTTACATGAAATTCATTGTGGCTGGTGTTGAACAAAGAGGCAACCTGTCTGGCATATTCTGCTTCATTGTAAGCAGCTTCACTGAAGGAGATGGAGTTGGTCACTACCGGTTCCGGACTGACCCCGGACATCAGCGCTACAATGGCGGAAGAATCCACCCCGCCGGATAAAAACGCCCCCAGCGGCACCTCACTAATCATGCGCATTTGGGTTGATTCCGTCAGAATTTCCACCAGATTTTCCATGATCTTGTTTTCAGACGTATTCTGTTCAGGTTCAAAGCACAGATCCCAATAACGGGAAACGGTCATGCCGGTGTGATCAACCACGGCATAATGGGCTGCCGGCAGTTTTTTAATGGAATTGAAAATAGTTTTGGGTGCCGGCACATACAGCAAAGAAAAATAGTCGGACAAAGCGGTCAGATCAATGCTGCGGTCCATATCTTTGGCCGCAAGCACCGCTTTGATCTCTGAACCAAAAACAAACTGCTTGTCGTCATGGGCATAATACAACGGTTTTTTGCCCACCCGGTCCCGGGCCAGAAACAACTGCTGTTGGTTTTCATCCCAGATGGCAAAGGCAAACATACCCCTGAGACGTTCCACTGATTTTGTGCCCCATTCTTCATAGGCATGGACAATGGTTTCTGTGTCTGAATTGGTCTGGAAGACATGGCCTTTGGCCAGCAGCTCCTGTTTTATTTCCTGAAAATTATATATCTCTCCGTTAAAAGAAATCCATATGGTGCCGTCTTCATTGGAAAGGGGCTGCTGCCCGGTGGCCAGGTCGATAATGCTCAACCTTCTGTGGCCAAATCCAACACTTGTTTTGTTGTGGTTCCTGCCGCGGACATAACCATTGTTCAAAGTTCTGAGAGGAACCTGAGCGTTTTCACGTAAAGAAGCGTCAGCTGCCTTATTAATAAAATACCCTTCTTCATCCGGCCCCCTGTGGGCCAGCGACCGGTTCATCCGGATCAGGGTTTCAATATCTGTTTTTCGTCCGTCAAAATGGACCAGACCGGTTATTCCGCACAAATTGATTGCTCCTTTTTTATTCTTTCATACTCTTTCAGGCTGGCCAGCATAGCAAGACAGAATATCTGTACTTCCACTTTCAGATAATCCACAAAAATGCCGGATACGAAAATGGCTGTAAGACCGGCAGCCATCATCATGACATACAAATAGATGGTAATATCTTCTTTGTTGAACGAAAGTATTATTCTAATCCCCCATACTGCTAATAACAAATAGAGAATTGCCCCGGGGATTCCCTGTTCCACAAGAGTGGTCAAAAAAGTATTATGGGAAGAGCGACCATACTGGCCAGGCCGTCCAGGTATGGCAGTCAGATATTCTTGGGGCAGATAATAAGAGCTCAATACGGAGGTCCCTCTGTGCCCGTGCCCCATTACATTTGCTTTAAACATCTCCCACTGTGCTGAGGCTATGACAATTCTTGAATAAGCGCTGCCCTCGATTTCTTCTGTTTCTACCTGTATGGCGGTCGTTACTGTGTCCATACGGCCCCAGAATTTATCAGGAGTGAAATATACAAGCCCTGCTATTGCTACCATGGCATATATAACAAATTTTTTTCTGAAAGCCTTGTGATTCAATAAAAACAATACCATACCTGCTGCCACTACACCAACTGCGGCTGACCGGCTGACAGTCTGGACAATCCCGTTGGCCATCAATACGGCTGCAATACAGATAGTTCCCTGGGAAAGCCGCCAAAAGAATGTGTTTTGAAATATGGTATTTTTTTTTAACAGCAGCAATGCCGCAAAAATTAATATAACCCCCAGGTGCATCCCCAAGGTATTTGAATCATTAATGCCCGGACCACCAAGCTTTTCCACCCGGCCCCCGACAGAATATCCTTTTATCAAATATCCCCAGTATAACCCACCAATAATATTGAATATAATAAACTGGTAAAACCTGGCATCACTGTCAACAATGGTATAAATCATACAGAATAAAACAATGTATTTTGTGAATAAAATTGTTGCATCCAGATGCATTTCAAATGAAAGGGCCCATGGCAGTTGTATCCACATCCAAATGGTATAGGCAATTAATATTTTAGCTGCCCCATTACTGAACCATGGTTTTTTCATGATCACCCTATTCCTGTTCACCCAGAGACTTATGAAGGTGATAAGTGCTGCAAGTAAAGACCATCTGAGATTGGGAATATAGGCACCATACCAGTGGTGAGTCGGAGCGGCATACAGGACAAACAGATAGCACCCCAGACCCCAGACAGGATGCCGTGAAAAACTTAACCATGACAGGGTTGCAAATACAAGGACCCATGCTATTACGGTAGTAGGCATTTATCTGGCCAGGACCTCATCGAAGACAAGGCTGCATTCTTCAGCAACCACATCCCAGGTACGGCTGGAAACTTCCTGCGATATGGCAGATCTATTCCAATTATTTGCCAATCCTTTTGCAATCCCCCCGGCAATATCTTCATATCGTCTTTCCACAAGAATGCCCATGGATTCATTTTTGACAATTTCCGGAGCGCCGAAAACTTTCGTTGCTATCACAGGAGTTCCGCAGGCCAAAGATTCTGTTAAAACGTTTGGCCATCCTTCTTTGTCACTTGATAAACAAAACAGATCTGCTGCATTGTACCAGTCTATAAGCTGGTCATTGGGTATCTGTCCCATAAAAAAAATATCTGATTGGATTTTCAGGTGCTCAGCAAGTTTCTTCAGCCGCTGTTCTTCAGGGCCTGAGCCAATGATATAGAACTGTAAAGGTGTTTTTGATTTGATTAGCTGTGCAGCTGCTTTAATTGTCAAATCATGACCTTTTCGTGGGATAAGCGCCCCAATGGATAATAATATATGTTTGTCATTATTGATTCCCAATTTCAGCCTTGCGGTTTTTTTATTTATTTGATGAAAATATTTTTTGTCTATACCATTGGGAATTACGGTTATCTTTTTTTCATCAGGACATATTTCAAGCATCATTTGTTTTAATGCCTCACAAACCGAAATGATATGAGACGATTTTGTCAATATTTCAGAAATTTGCGGCTTGATAGTTGAATATGACATATACTGGTTGATATCAGAGCCCCTTGCAGATACGACCACTGGTAAATGCAAAAGTTCTCCCAATAATATACCTGCCTGACAGTCAGGATAGATAAAATGGCCGTCTATCAAATCAAACGCAGATTTTTTATGTAACTCCTGAACAAAATTTTTGATACCCCAGTATATAAGTTTCCCATGAATCGTCATGCTGGCCTTGGGGATCATAAAATATCTCGGATGATATACATTTATGCCATCCATGGTTTCATGAAAAGGGACCTGGGAATAATACTGATAAGGGCGCAAAAATTTTAAATCAGGGCAGTACGGTACAGGCGCAACAACTTCTATTTTACATGCTTTTTTTCGGGCATAGGCAAACATTCTTTTTTGTATAAATATACCTAAATCAGGTTTTTTTGTGTTTGGAAACAAAGATGTCAGGATTAATATTTTGGGCATGTTACCTCTGTCCTGCTAACATTTTAAGTAATAGTCTTGTGGTAAATTTCACGGGATTTCTGTCCCAAGGCGTAAATCTTGGTAATTGATAAGGATCTGATATGGATGATGTCAAAGTTTCCGGGACAGTAGATACTGCATACTGATACCCTGCTTTTTTTACAATTTCGATTGTATGTTCAGTATAGTCAGCAACTGGTTTGCCATTGGGGTATGCAAATGTGCGAACAGGTGCCTGAATCACGTTTTCTAAAAGAATTTTGCACCCAAAAATCTCCTTATGGGCATCCTGATAGGATAGTTTTGATAGAATCGGATGGCTGATCGTATGGCCTCCAATCTCCATACCTGCATCATAAAGGGTTTTTATATCATCTTCCCTCATCATAAGATTTTCCGGAGGGGGCACATTGAAGGCAGATAGCAAGTCTTTGGCTACTTTCCTGCGGTTTTTATCCGGTTTATATTTCACTTGCTCCAAAATCAAATCTAATGCCCTGCGTTTCATTTCTATTGTTGATAAATCAAAAGATCCCAAATCAAATTTTGACAAATCAAATTTTGTTTGTACCTGATTTTTTGTAATATTTGAAATAACCTCAAAAATACCATCATTCCACATCCATTGGCCATACAGAAATCCTGAGCTTATAAAAAAGGTTGCTTTGACTTTGTGTTTGTTAAGAATGGGGAGGGCAACCATAGCGTTGTCTTTATATCCGTCATCGAAAGTTATCGATAATATTCTGGAGGGTCCTCCTTTTCTTTTCAGATTACGCATGGCTTCATGCACTGGCAAAATTTTAAAATATTTTTTTAATAAGTTTAATAATTTGTCAAAACGCTCTGCATACATGATATCATGCAAAAGTTTGTTTTTTTTGGGAAGAACCCTGTGAAAAGCCAATATGCATAATGTCTTTTTCATAACAGATCGTATTTTTATTTCTTTGGTGATTTTTTGTAAAGCTGGATTTCATGTAAAGTTTTTTGTGCAAGATGATGTTGACCCATGAGCAGATAGGTCTGATACTGATAGTTTAGAAGTACCGGCCAAAGTCCGTAATATCCACCTCCTCTGCCTTTCATGGCATTGCGAACAAAATTTAGTTGTGAAAGCACCCGTTCCAGTTTGCGGTTGCGGTCAGGATGATGATATTCGAGCAACCTTGCTTCCTGGAACTCTTCTATACCCCAGCACAAATGATGGCTGAATGCCCAATATTTGCCCACGCGGTTTAACCATTTGTCTCTTAATACTTTAAATTGATCTGGTAATTTCCTGTGTTGATTGATAATTTCTCTTTCAGTTAACCTTACCTGACAATACTCAGGCAGATGTTGCCATCTTGACATCAGT
Source organism: Desulfobacter postgatei 2ac9 (assembly GCF_000233695.2). Taxonomy (NCBI): domain Bacteria; kingdom Pseudomonadati; phylum Thermodesulfobacteriota; class Desulfobacteria; order Desulfobacterales; family Desulfobacteraceae; genus Desulfobacter; species Desulfobacter postgatei. The sequence goes on from NZ_CM001488.1 coordinate 1,787,722, forward strand.
GAGGTTATTTCTTGCATAGTAGCCTGCGATTTAATATTTTTATCTGCAAGACTCACCTGGGGTGAAACGATAATACCAGTTGCAATTATTATACAACTGTGCAACAAGATTGTGTTACACTTTCTGATTATAAAATGAAGTTTTCGGATAAAAAAAATCTCAGGCAAAGCGAACTCCCTTTATATATGAGGTGTTACGTCGTTTGTATGTGAAATCAATTGTTGATGCAGATTTTCACAAAGCGCTTTGATCTCAGGAATGATTTCTGGCGGGGTATTTTTACGAACCGATGTTGCATAAACCGTATTTGTAATTTTTTTGTCCATATTTATTTTCAAAAATTGAAAGATTGATTCAAAACCAATCTCTGGATCTGCAACCAAATTTTCATATTTTGTTAAAATGACTTTTTGGTTGAAATCCAGTTTCTGCTGGAAAAATAAAACATTGCGTAAATACCATATCAAGGCCCGTGAAGATGCATCGTCAATCCCTTCTTTATAAAATTTTTTTATCAAATCAAGATTCTCTTGCGTGACGTTTTGCAGGCGCCATCCTGCTTTCTCAGGTTCAAAGAGCATAATATACAGATATCTTTTATGTTCTGTGAAATTTCGCAAAGATGAGTTCACCACATCATTGAAGTGCCTGAATATCCAAATTCCTTTGGCGGTTGGAAAATAGTCCAGAAGCGATATCAGGTTCTGGCTGTCAGATATTGCTTTGAACGCAACCACTTTGGCATTTGAACGGGCGATTAATTTGGCAATAAATTCTTTTTCTTTTAGCACATAATTTGAAAAAGCTTCTTCATCCTCTTCTAAAAAACACTCAGTATGAAAAGACCTGTTCAAAGTATTGATGAGTAAGTTTGTCCCTGATCTTTGTTCGCCACATATGAATACCGGAACAGACTGATCAGTATTCGATTTTAGCCATTGAAACAGGCGTTTTTTATACTTAAATATTTTTTTTTTTTGTGAGCATTTATTATCTTATCCTTATTTTTTTTAAAGGTATGTGATGGCCCAAAGACAGGATTATGAAGTGGATTAAACTCCTTACATACATTATTGGTAGCCTTTTCTACTTTTTTCATTTATCACTTTATTATTGCTTGTTTTGAGGTTATAATAATTCTTAAAAATGGTTACTGAGATTGATTCCAAAACCTCCAGGGTGTTAAAAATTTTCGAGAATAGGTTAAATAACGCAAACCTCCAGGCAAGAATATACTTTTAAAATGTAAGATTACTGCATCTCGATATTTTCCAGCCTTTAATTGGCTTACCGACTTTGCATGATAGGCAGAACACATTTTCATTTTAATTTTTTTAATTATTTCATGAGGTGGTTTTTTTTCAAGCATCCGCAAAAAAAGGTCGAAATATGCTGCTTTATATTCTAAGGATTTTGACAATGATTCCGGAGTGTCATTGATCCGAAATGTTGGTTCATCAAGTATGGCAATATTTTTTTTTTCCATAGCAATTTTAAAAGCTATCCACGTCCATTCTGCAAAGGTATGATAATCTGTGAAAAAAACTGGAGTAAAGGAATCACTCCTAAACAAGGCACCGCAACTTGCCAACCAGTTAGATTCCAGTAAATTTTTTAAGGGATCTTTTTCAACATCCTCTAAATTGTTAAAAGCAAGCTTATCAATTTGTCCTCTATTTACATAACCATTGCAAACAACAAGATCAACTTGTGCGTTGTCTTCAATTAAAGTCAGTCTGGTATCCATGGCATTGGGCAAAAACTCATCATCATCATCTATTATGGAAAAAAAAGGTGTTTTTACCATTTCTCTGCCTTTTAGAATAGCATTTGGCAAAGAGGGCTTTGCAACATAATTAAACGTAATATCTTTTTGAGATTTTAACCAAGAACACAATTCTTTGTCAAACCGATTACCATTAACAACTGCAATTATTTTTATATCTGAGGTAGAAGATTTTCTGACTGACTGAACACATCTTTTGACGCTGGTTACTCTTTTTTTTTCAGCTAAAGTCGGTATAATGACTGAAATTTTTTGACTACGCATATATTGACCCTCCCATATTTTATTTTAGAGGAACACCTTGTAGAAATCGAAAAAAATGCTTGAATTTATAACTTTTTTTCAAAAATAGAGGGAAAAAATCTATGATGTCATTTCGAAATGGGCCTTCTGTTAGCTGCTTTCCATCAGACCAATACACATTACGTTTTTTCAAACTATATTCCCAGATACTTTTGTTTTTGTGGTAACGGTTTGGGAAGAGCGTCGTATTTTTATCAAGAATAGCCCCTATAATACTTGAATGGGTTCTATTCGTAACAATATCAGTTGCACCGGCATGCACCCTTAACCAATGGTTAAAATCTCTACAAAAAAAGGCTGGATCTATCCGTACCCCTTTTTTTTTAGTTAAAATTTTGTAATGGCCGGCTTCATTGTCTTGCCGAAAAGCATACAAATGATAACCCGGCTTGACATTACCCACTCTTTTTAACACTTCTTCTTTTGTTAAGTAAAAGGCAGTATCCTTTTCGATATATATTTCCGAAAAAAAAGGCTGAAAATACTTGACTGCTAAATCATAAGAAGTTTTCTCTCTTGCAAAAAAATATTTTTCTTTTTCTGAAAACCTTTCCAGGATGGGAACCATTTTCTCAGAAATATAAATGTGATCTTTTTCTAAGGTACATGGTCCCTGTATAACAATTGAGGCTTTCGAACTCAGTGCATGAATTAAACAAGTCAAAACAGAACCTGAGCACCAATTATTGTATCCTCCGCCACCATGAATATAGACGATATCTTCTTTTTTGGGAGAGTAATGACAAAATTCATCTTTGTTCATTCTTTTATAAGTCAGTCCAATTTCACTCGCCAAAAACTCAGCTCCCCAATAGATCAGGCAATCGCCGTAATTTCCACCGGGTTCCACAAAAATAAAATCGTAGTTAAAATATTTTTCAAAAATTGTTTTCAGGTTATTGTTTTCAGAATTCATAAAATAACCTCATGCTTTTCTTTGGTTAAGTGAATTTGGGTGTAAATCAAGGCTGTTGGTTTGTGGCTCAGTATACTATCGTCAGCTATTTTGTATGAAACTGAAATCAAAACAGCCAGCAGCAAGGATTGTATTCCCTGTAACGAAATGAATGACTATCGATCTCTGCTTGAATTGCTACAACGGTCTTGATTTACACCCAGTGAATTTTTTAATAACTATATTAGTGATGTTTTTTTCAGGTCCTTCAGGAAATCTAAACAGAGTCCAAAACGATATGATAAAAAATGTATAGGTGAATATCCCTGTCCCAATAACAAAGAGTAATAAAATGATACCATCTTTTTGTAAATAATTATTTAATATTGATTGACTGTAATAAACACAAATAAACATAAGGAGAGATGATAAAACAGGTCGAAAGTGAACGGATACCATTCTGCGGATAGAAATTTTCAGTTCGTAAAAAATTAATGCGTTTGATAACACAAACATTAATATCGTCGTTAATAGCACGGCAATTGCTGTTCCTTCCAATCCGAGCATAAAAGTCAACCAGAAAAGAGTTGGTATAAAGATAATCAATCGTAACAAACCTATCAGACTGGAAAGTTTGGGTTTTCCCATTGCAAGAAAAACGTACCCCGTATTGGAGTTTAGAGCCATCAGGGTACCACCTATTGCAATATATTGAATGAGCGTTACTGATTCAAGCCATTTCTCACCAAGCACAACAGGTACCAATACTCCAGCAATAGAAGCTATTCCAACACCAGCCGGCACTACAATAAATGAGATGGATTCCATGACATTGAGATACATTTTTTTTAATTCTTCTTTATGATGCGATATTTTTGAATAGCCCGGATATGTCGCGCGATTGACATTGCTTGCCAGTTCGGTAGTCGGAAGGGTTGATATTTCCTTGGCGATTGTAAAAAGACCGGCTGCCTGGGGAGAGAGAATTTTGCCGATAATGATTTCAGGAGAACGGGTATTAGCGAAATATAAAAAATTGTTGAACATCAGCCACTTTGAAAAATTAAACAACTCCCTCCATGCTGCAAAAGTGAACCTTGGGCGGAAACTGTGGAGTAAATAACTGTTAATGGTAGTACATCCTTGCCAGATAAGGGAACCGATAACCAGAGCCCAATAATTTCGCAGCCAGAATGCCATTCCAATGGTACAGAAAAAACTGATAATTTTTGGAAGCATTTGGTATGAAAATTCTTTGTCAAATGTAAGATTTTTTCGAAAATCAACTACACCAATATTTCTCAGGCCATTGACGAGAAAGGAAAATGACAGTACAAACATAATCGGTTGCAGCTTCTGGTTGCCGTAAAAGTCTGCGAGCAGTCCTGAAAATCCCATAACAACGGCGAAAGCCATAATCGCAAAACTGAAATTGAACGACCAGGCAGTATTATAGTGTTCTGCAGTTGCATTTTGTTTTTGAATAAGAACAGTATCAAAACCAAAACTCCCAAATATTTCGATAAATGCAAAAAATGCCATAATTATGGCAACCAGGCCAAATTCTTCCGGTGTGAGCAATCGCGCCAAAATGATGGTACTGATAAGCCCGATAATCCTGATACAGGCTCTAAGGGAAACCATCCATAAAACACTTTTGGCGACTTGGGTATTTAGAGACATTGAGTGTTGCTTTTTTAGGTATTTGGGGTTATGGGTTTAAAAATTTAACGCTAAAGATAAAATCCTTGGCTTGTACTCTTTTTTTTTACATATCTGCCGGTCGAATCGGTAATTTTCGAATCCAGTATTGAACCCCTTCTGTTTTCAAAAATTGAAAATTAGTTTTTGCCATCATAATTTTCAACACCATTTTCAAGCAGAGAATTTAATTCTTTTGTTCTGGCAGCTCTTGATAATTCAATTATTTTTTCCCTTTCTGGGAGGTGAAAATTCCCTGAAGTTATTTTTTTTATAAAACCGGGCAGTTTTTTTTTTATTTCTTCCTTTTCGTCTATCCTGACTATATCAAAACCACCGAGTGTTTTTAAAATGCCTGCAGTGTCTCCGGCTGGGTCTGTGAGAGCCAGAATCGGACGTCCAGCTCCAAGATACTCATACACTTTTGCAGGGATCTGTATATTGCACACAGCTCCCTGAAGGACCAGAAGCACGTCTGCACCCAGCAATTCCTGAATGGCATCTTTGTAAGGAATGGATTCATCTTCAAACTTCACAAGACCTTCAAGCTTTAAATGCGAAAACTTTTGTTTAAACTCATTTGAATACCCACTGGCCCGAAAAATAAAACATACTTTATCCGAATCTATGAGTCCTTCATCTCTTAATTCCGCAATCGCATGAAACAACTGGGTCGGATCCCGCTCATAACTGTAGACAAGGCCGCTGTGAAGAATTGTCAATGGGCCATGCTTATCCTTTTTTTGGGGCGGAAAGATTTTGTCTTGAGGAAACAAGGTCTCATCAAACCCGTTGGGGATAACGGATATTTTTTGTGAAGATTTTTCTCCATATCGGTTTTTATAGACCTGGCAGGTGCCGGGTGTGGTGACTGTGATCGCAGCGGCATGTTCAATAACCTGTTTTTCAATCCACCAATAGCATTTTCTTACAATAGGATTATCCGGATAATCCGACATTGCCATGGGATCGCGAAAATCCGCAACCCATGGGATCTTAAATAAGCGGGAGAGATGTAAACCGATGACGTGGGCAGAAGCAATGGGAAAGGTGGATATTATGGCAGTGGGGCGCCATTTACGGATAATCTGTATTCCTTTTACCGTGCCGGTCAATATCCATGACTGCCACCGGTCCGGCAGTGCCAGTGTCCGCAGATACCGGCCCCGCCATGCCAGGTGCCGGGCTGTGTCCAAAGCCGGTGCACGAATAACTTCGATAGTTTCCGGAATGGTGCTGGTATTTGAGGTGTTGACAGATTCGTAGGCCCCGGGGGTTACGGTCAAAATCTTTACATCCCATCCCATTTCAGGCAGATAGCGGGCATAGGAAAGCATACGGTGCACCCCGCTGCCACCCTGAATGGGTGGAAAATGAAAGGCAATGATCAGCAGTCGTCTGGTTTGATTCACGGGGCTGTCCTCATTTTTTTGAGTGTTCCAAAAATTTTTGACCGAACCTGGCTGGAATAAATTTCAAACCGGACATGCCGACGGGTTTGTCTGGTCCAGTGAAGCTTGTGGGGGTCCGGCTCCATCTGACCGGGAGTGCCTAAGAAATCGAATTCTTTTGCTCCGGAAGCAAACGCTTTTTCCAGGCATCCGTCTATAACCAGGGCGCCGGGTGACAGATCTTTGAAACGAGAGTCAAACCCGGTCTTCAATTGACCAATCCAGTCTCCCCAGTGGCAGCAGAGGCTGTAGGCAATCGGTTTGTTTTTATTCCAGAGCACATTGGCCATCAAAGCGTTTTTTTCAGCCAGAAAAGGCAGCAGCTGTGCATAATACCGGCCTTCCCGATTTGAAAAGGACACAGCAACACCAGATTCCGCTTTCCAGCTGTTGGCTTCCACAGCCACAAAAGCCTCCAGAAATTCAGAGGCCTGAGATGCAGCAGGATACCAGGCCATTTCCATCTCTTCCGTACTGGCCAGCATTTCATTTCTTTTTCGGTATTTATACCGAAATTTTCTGTTTTTGGATGCCAGCAAATCATCAAAAGTGCCTTTGAGCGTTAGATAAGGGGAGACATCCACAGGAAACTCCTGGAAACCCAAATCCTTTTCATGGCAGAGCTGTCTTAAAGATTCAGCCGTGGGTCCGTCATCGATGATGTTGGATATCATCAAAATGTGCCATTTGGGAGTGTCGGAGAAGAACGCTTCCAATAAAGCCCTGATACTGCTAAGGCAGACACATTCTAAATGATAGGTGACAAAATCGTATAAAAACACAATAGAAAAAGGCATTCCCAGTTTGAATCTTTTTTCCACTCTATAGGGAAGGAAACCAGCGGGTTTATCTGCATCAAAGTGAACAAACACCCGGGTATGGTCTATCTCTGTTTTTCCGCTTGAAAGCGATATTTTTACCCACCCGGGGTGAAGGGTGGGATTCAACCGCTTGTTTTCAATGAGCTCAATCCAATTTTTTTTCAGATTTTCCGGCAGAGCTGAGAATGGAAAACAATAGTTTTTGGAATCTATTTTATGTTTGCTGGTATCTTTCATAACAGGTCAAATTTCATTGTTTGGTTTTGAATTTCAATCTTTTTATGATCCATGGATATCCCTTTTTAAATGTTTGCAGCATCAGGTTGTTAAATGCTGATAGAAGCGGATGGATATCGTTGTGACCATAATAGGGGAAATACGGATTTTTTCCCCAGGGGGACAAAGTCCGCTGCCTGACACAAGCCAGCAGGTAACACAACGGCTCTTTTTCCGTATCATACCAAACCACATTGTGGGAAAGGACGGGGGCAAACGTCTCGTGGGCCAGCCTCAAGGTGTAGCAAAATTCCATATACGGAAGGTTCAGACCGCCCTGAACTGTGACATCGACGCAGTATTCAGTACGACCCACCGTAGGTTCAATCAGCCACAGACGCCCGGTATTGTCTCGTTTGAACTCCACGGCGACCGGCCCGCAAAGGGGAAGCCCCTTGAGAAACTGTAATGCATGCTGCCGGACCTGGTCGTCTTCAAAAAGCTCCAGTATCGTTCCCCTGCCAAGTCCTTTTGGGAAGGAACGTTGTTTTCTGCCGGTGATGTCGGCTAAAGGAAGACCTTTGTCCATAAAAAATGCGCAGAACTGAAGTCTGTCATCCTCTCCTTCCACACATTCCTGGGCCAGAAATGGCAGAGAATCCGGAAATTCTTTGACAAGATTGTACAGTTGGCTGAGGGTTGTAAGCTTTCTGGTTTTAAAGGCTGCAGGCGGCTGATCGGGCTTTACTATCAGCGGGAACTGCATCTCCTGGGCCTTTTTACAATCATCGAGAGAGGCAATAATCCGTGCCCTGGGATATGCCACACCGTTTTTTTCCGCATGGCGGCAGACCACGGATTTATAGGTAAAGGATGCCGTCAGTTCGGTGCAATCCGCCCAGCTGAGAAGGTAGTTTTTTGACAGCTTGTCCCAGTTTGCCGCAATTGCCCGTACGGTTTTGTCGCTGCAGGGAAACAGCACCACCCGATGATATGGAATATGTTTTCGCAATGCAATCAATGTATCCGGCAGATCTTCTGGGTTGACCCCCTGTCGTGCAAACATGGTCAGGTACCTCGACTTTGCTGCAGGGCCTTTGTCGCTTCTGTCCACCGCATAGACCTGTACCCCTTTTCGGGCAAGGGCGCGCGCCACTGCCAGGCCCTGTATGGTGAGGCCGACAACCAGGGCCGCAGAATCGGATTTTGGTTCAGGCATGGGTTTTCCTTTTGAATAAAGTGTGCCACATCATGGTGATCAACTCCCGGGTATTGTGAAAAAACGGTCCCGGGTCTTTGAAGTCAAACAGCGCGAATGTATTTGCGCGGGCAACGGACCCAATATATGACATCAGGCTGCAGCGGCCGTTGCGCACCGCACCGGTACTGCGGGAAAAACATACAAACAGGTCAGCATTGAAATGCAGCCACCGGACGGTTTCATTAACCTTTTTGTCCATATTAGTCGAAGGCGGCACGTTGTCCGTGAGAAAATCAAACATACCGGGCCGCATTTTTTCAGCCAGTGAATACTGGACCCAGGGCCGGGCATTGATTTCAATGATGTAAGGGGTGCGGGTATGAATATCAAACATGATTTCCGCTTCACCCATGCCGTAAAAATCAAGGCTGTCCAGTATGCGCCGGGTGAAATTTTCAACCCCTGCGTCAGGGCGGGCTACCATATAGGTGCCGCCGGCGCATTGTTCTGGAAAAGACCGCAGTTTTTCGGCCACGGTTATCAGCGTCTGTCCATCTTTTCGACGGACAAAGCCGGCAGCATACTGTTTTACATCCGGAAACAGAAGGGACTGGCTCAGGGCAGGTGTAACATCAAGGGCTTTAAACTTTTTCAGCCAGGCCTGTAAATCCGCCATGTCTCTAATCTCAACCGCCTTAGGGAGACCTTTTGATGTTTCATGCTGGGTCAGTTCCGGGCGGAGCAGTAAAGGGAAAATTGGATCAGGCGTAATTTTTCCCGATGCATCGACCGTATAATCTACCGGTGCGGTTATGCTGTTTTGCCGGCACCAGGCAAGGAATCTGTTTTTATCCAGACAGATGTTCAAAACTTTCTGGTCCGGATGCAGTAGGTCGGAAAAAATTGTTTCCAGGCGGTTGCGATGGGCGGCAATGAATCTGAGCCACCTGTCACTGTCTGCGATGCAAAAAGCGGTTGATTTTCCAACGGTACGTTCAAGCTTTGCCAGTATGTATTCAGGGTCTGATTTTTGAAAGATCAGTTTTTCAGCCAACCTGGATTTGCCGGCAATACCCTCTGTGTCAGATGCCAGAATGACACGCCATCCTGCACGGGCTGCAACACGCGTCAAAGCCAGTGCAGACAAGGTGTTTCCCAGAACGACAAGGCAATCAGGCACAGTTGACTCCGAACGGCATCAGTGTATCCAGTTGTACAATATCTGAAAATGATTCCCGGCGCCGGATTTCTTCTACCATATTGCCATCTACCATTACAGCGGCAGGCCGTGGGAGCGAAAAATTGGTCTGGTTGGGTATGAAATATGCGCCGGCATCCATTACGGCAACAAGATCACCGGCCTGCAGAGCAGGGAACGGTTTGCAGCGTGCCACAATATCTCCTGGATGACACAACGGGCCATAAATATCGAACCGGCTGGTGTAAGGTTCCTTCATTTTGTTTGCCGGAAAAATCTGATGGGTTTCATACCCTAACGGCATGGTAATGTTTTTGCCGCCATCCAGGATCAGTTTCGGGATAGACTGTCGGGTCTGTTTGACCGTTATCACCCGCAATAGCAGCGTCTGCGCACTGCTGGTGATCGCCCGCCCCGGTTCAAAAAAGATGTGGGGCGGGTGTTTTTCAAAGTCCGGATATATCTGTCTGAATTTTTCACCGATTTTCCGGGCATACTCATCTGGTTTGGGGCAATCGTCAGGGTGCGGCATTCTCGGGGCATAACCAAGATCCGGCATTCTCAGGTCCCACTCGTCAGGGGTACGGACGGTTGGAACACCGAAACCGCCACCAAAATCATAGGTATTTATTCTGATGTTCAGTTCTTTATCAAGTTTCAGCCCGAACTCAAGTACTTCGGTGATCGCCGTCAAATAGATATCTGGATCTTTGATACCTGTTCCCAAATGTAAATGCAGGGCACAGGGATTCAGGTGTGTGTTCTGTTTTAATTTTTTGAAGGTTTCCAGGGATTCATTTGTGGCAATATTGGTGCCGAACTGTCCCTGCCATCCCACGGATGTCACCAGTCGAAGGCCCACATCCGGTTTCCGGCCGTGTTTTTGTGCCGCATCAACCAGCCAGGGGATCTCTTCTCTCCCGTCAATATTGATGAGCCTCACGCCTTGAGACACGGCAAGATCAATACAGTCTTTCCCTTTGCCTGGCCCGTTTACGATAATCCGTTCCGGCGGTACGCCCAGTTTCAAGGCAAGCCAGAGTTCAAAATGAGAAATCACCTCTGCAAAGGTGCCCATCCGATGCAGGGCGGTCAATACGCCCGGCAGGGGATTGGTTTTGTAAGACGTTGCCAGTTCTACAGCCGGCAGATGCTCCCGGAATGCCCCGACAAAGGTATCATAATTTTTTTTCAAGCGGCTTTTATCTACAACATGAAGCGGGGTACCATAGTCCTGTGCCAGGGTTATGGTGCTGATGTCTTGAACACAAAGGTGGCCTTCTTCGGAGATATGACTGCCCCATAAATCAGGCGGCAGGCCTTGAAACGTCTCTGGTAATCCATTACGCCGGTGCTGATCCTGTTGCAGAAGACGTCTGATAACGGTTCTTTTTACAGCTGTTTTTGTAAATTCAAGAAGTTTCAATTTGCTACAGCCTGTTGTGCTTTGTATGTTTCAACCAGAGTTCCAGTATCAGATATTCCCAGAGGGTATCTCCATAATAGGCGGTTGTCTGATCTTGTTTAAACGCCTGAAGAGTCTTATCCAGAAACTGCGGTTTGATGTATTGGTGGATTTCCGGAGTTCCGGAATACAGATGGTCCATCAGCAGTTCGGACAGCATTTTTTCGGTCCGGAACCAGTTGGAGATGGGCAGGCCCATGCCGTGTTTGGATTTGTGGATAATGGCATCCGGTAAAAATCCTGTCATGGCCTGTTTGAAGATATACCGGTTTTTGCCGTATTTCACCTTGAGATCCGGGGGAATGGTGGTGGTAAAATCCACGAGATCTCTGTCCAGGTAGGGATACCGTACCTGGATGCCGGCAGCTTCCGCCATCTGGGTGACTTTTCTCAGGTCATTGTCTGTGATGGTGAATTTCATGTCCAGGTACAGGAGCCGGTCGGTGTCATGGGCCGGGGCTGCTTTGCGGTAATGCTGTCTGGCCAGGTCGATAAAGCAGTCGGTGTTGACCTGGTTCATGAAACCAGGGGTGAGGATCTCATGGTTATCGGTTTCCGCCAGCAGGTTGTAGGAGTAAAATCGGTCCGGGTTGGGAAAGTTGGCCCTGCGGATGTACCGGGAGGCTTTGTGGAATATGCCGGTTGCCGGCAGGATCTTCAGGGCCGGCTCCAGAACAAATCTGCGCAAAGGGGAGGGTATCTTGAAATACCGTTCAAAAACCAGGTTGGTCACATACCGTTCGTTTCCCCCGAAGATCTCATCTCCCCCGTCTCCGCCCAGCATGAAGTCAACCTTGTTTTCTTTTGCCATGAGGGCACAATAGTAAGCTGCTATCACAGAGGCATTGCCAAAGGGTTCGTCATAGATGTCGGCCAGGGAGGTGATCAGGTTCACGGTGTCGGACGGGGTGACAAAATACCGGTGCTGTTCTGTGCCAAAGGCGTTGACCGCATGGTCGGCAAATGCCATTTCATTGTAGGCCGGGTCATCAAACCCGATGGAAAAGGTTTTGGCAGGCTTGCCGGACAGGTTGGTGTACATGCCGGCAATGGTGCTGGAATCGGTGCCGCCGGACAGAAAACAGCCGGTTTTTTCATAAGGGGACAGGGGCAGAAAAACATCGACCGCCTGCCGGACGTTATCAAAGATTTCTTTTTTCCACTGATTTTCTGTTTTGGATCCATCCGGGTGGTATTGGATATCATAGTGGGTGAATGCTTTAAAGGAAGTCGGGGTGATCCGGTGGCCCTGGCCGGGGGGCAGTTTGTGTATCTCTTTATAGATGGTCAAAGGCGTGCACGCTGCCTGGAAAAACAGGTAGTGGTAGATGGCTTCCGGATAGATCTGCCGGGTCAGGGCCGGGTCCAGGCACAGGGTGCGAATCCGGCTGGCTGCCAGGTAGTCTGTATTTTTTTGGGAGTACACCACCGGCCGGATGCCAAAGGGGTCGGTTACCACAACCATTGTTTTTTCCCGGGTGTCCCAGAGGGCAAAGCCAAAGGGGCCCCGCAATCTGTCAATAAAGCCCGGGCCGAATTTCTGGTACAGCCCCCACAGGACAGCACCGATCTCCCGGGGATTTTTGTGATTGTCCAGAAGCAATACCAGCTGGGCAAGGTTGGTCAAGTCTGTGTCATAGGCAACAGCCCCGGCTTCGCAATGCCAAAGCCCCTGGCCGGCAAACTCATCTGATGAAGCCAGAATGACATTGTCCTCAGCAAAGGCAATTGTTTTAAAACCGTTTTGTTCCAGTATGGGCGCCAGGTTCTGAATATCGGCGGATGGTTTTTTTGCCGCAAAAAAACCGCCTTTCGGGATATGGGGTATCATGTGCTTGCCTTAATGAATGTATGGTTCAACTTTGAAGCAATCATACTCAGTATTTTTGCCATAAGAATGATCGTTAACAGTGACAATAAGAAATCGATTATCCGGTTGTGGGTGGGTGTCATGAAAAAATACCCGTGGATCAAATAGATCTCCAGGATACATCCTGAAAAAAATACAGCCCCTTTGTCCACCCAGTCTCTGACAGTGATATCCCGACAGGCATAAATCAGAAAAATGGAGAAAAACAGGATAAAAAAGAAATTAAGGGTTTTTATATTGAATATGAAATTCACGGCTGTCATGGCTGTAAATATTGCAATGGCGGTAATTCTGCTGATATTCGGTGGCAGCAGGATGGCATTTTTAGCGGCCCAAACGCCGATGATAAATCCACAGGCTGTCAGCCATAATGCATGGCCGTAAATGATGTTGCAACTTAATAAAAAAGCGGCAGCAATAAATAACGCGGTAAAAACAGAGAAGGTTTTCTGATTCATTTTTTCCAGAAATGGATAACACAGGTAAAAGATGAGCAGCAGGGTAAAAAACCACATTCTCTCACCAAAAGGACTGGGATCCGGTATTCTGAACCAGTTTAACAAACCGTTGAGCCCGGCGATGTTGACTATAGAATACCACGACCAGATGCCGGAACGTCCCTGAATCAAAAACAGTATAAGCAGTGCGAAATTGACCACCAGCAGGCTCATGCCAAGGCGTTCTATCTTTTTTTTCCAGTAGTTTTTCCAGCTGAAATCACCGGTGTATTTAAGGGCGGTAAAATATCCGGAAGAAAAGCTGAATATCAACAGGCCCACAGCTACAGGAACCCAGAGCAGACCATATTCTTTAAAAAAATGTCCAATCATCACCATGAATATGGAAAGCACCTTGAGCAGGTTGAAAATGCGGCTGGTGTTTTGATCAATCCGGGGTGACATTGTTGTTTGTCCTTTTGGGCAACATGGAATAGATGGTTTTGTATACTGCAGTGGTGATCTGCCAGGTTTTGTGGTTCATCACATGGTTGATGCCGTTTTTGCCAAGGGTTTCCATCAGGGCTGGGTTTTCCAGTAATGCCTGGATGGCGGCGGAAAGGGCGGCAGCATCGCCGGCCGTGAACAGCATGCCTGTTTTTTTGTCTGCAATCAGTTCCCTGTGTCCGCCGATGTCGCTGGCAATTACTGCCTTGCCCATGGCCATGGCTTCAAGGGGTTTTAGGGGGGTGACAAGCTCTGTCAGGCGTACGGAATATCTGGGATAAACCAGAATGTCGATCAGGGCGTACACGCCTTTGATACGGTGGTGGGGGATCCTGCCGGGCATCAGCACCTGGCTGCCGATGTTGTACCGGGTTACATCCTGTTTGAGCCGGGCTTCCATTTCACCACCGCCCACCAGGAGCAATACCAGGTCCGGATGGGCGGGTGCCATGTCGGCAAAGGCTTTTATCAGCAGGTCAAGGCCCTCGTACCGGTAGAATGAACCGATAAACCCGATAACCTTTTTGTCGGACAGCTGCCATGTGTCGATCAGGTCCTGATCCGGCAGGCACGGGGTGAAGTTTTTGGGATGGATGCCGTTGAATACCGGGGTCATCTTTCGATTGTCAATGCCCCTGCCGGCCAGGTCCTTTCGTATGCCTTCGCAGAGGACCGCCACATGGTCCACGTGCCGGCAGACCCATGTTTCCAGATATTTTACCAGCTTGTATTTGGCTGATTGTTTTTTATAGGTGGCCTGGTCCACGCCCGCATCTTCCCAGAAGGCCCGGATCTCGTACACCACGGGCAGGCCGAACCATTTCCCTGCAATCCATGCCGGAATGGCATTCAACACAGGGGAATGGGCATGAAGCACGGTCGGTTTTTCGATGGTGATGACCCGGGCCAGTTTGAACAGAACCATTGCCATCTGGACAAGTTCTCCAAGAACAGGACGGGCTTTGCACGGGTTTTTTCCGGTGCGGTAAAAATCAAATCCCTCAATGGTCTCTTTTTTGGCGCAGGGCTGCTTCCAATCTTCCTCATGTTTGGGAGAGGTGAGGATCACCGGGGAATACCCCATATTTTTCTGGGCGTTGAAAATGCTCTGGCTTCGGGAGGCATATCCGTCCAGAAGGGGAAAACTGTGGTTCAGGATATGTAAAGTTTTCATGGGTGTGAGCTGTGAGGGTTGATGGTTAACGTTCCGTTTTTTTTTATAATTCGGGGGAAAGAAAAAGTAGTGGTGTTTTGAAAAATAGTAGCACAGCCCTTTGATGTGATTGAAAAAGGCGGTGTTGAATTTTAAACCCCTGGATATTTCCTGGGTGTGGTGAATGACACAGACTTCGTGAAGATACATGATGGCATGACCGGATTTCCAGATCCTGAGGCAGTAGTCCACATCTTCCGGGGAGTAGAAAATGTTTTCATCCAGCAGTCCGGTCTGGTCTGTCACACTTTTTTTCAACAGCCAGAAGGCGGAGATGGCATAATCAACGGGTATGGGGGTTTGGGATGCCGCTTTCAGGCGTTCGGTCGCCTCCATTTTCTTTAAAAAGAAATACCGGTAGATTTTACGTCCCATGGTGGGGAACCGGTCGGTAGATTTTTGCAGCCTGCCGTCTGAATACACGATTTTGGGGACTGCCAGTCCGGCATGGTTGTCTTTTTCAAGGAAGGCCGCAAGGGCCTCGATGGTTCCCGGAATAACCTCGACATCAGAGTCCATGATGCAGATGTAGCGGCTGTCCGCCTGTTTCAGGCCCAGATTCCTGGAATAGGTGGTGCCCATGTTGCGGTCCAGAAGGAAAAGGGTGACAGCGGACGGGAGTTTTTTTTTCAATTTCTGCAGGATATCCGGGGTGGCATCTGTAGACCCGTTGTCCGTGATATAGATATGGTAGTGAAAATCTGTCTGTGCCAGGGCCGACAACAGGGAATCCAGACATTTTTCGATATAGGCCCGGGAGTTCCAGGTCAGGATGATGAATGATATGTCGGTTGACGGGTTTTTCATGGATATGGTGTCACTCATTTTACAATCCTGCCGGAGAAAAGAATGCGGCTGGCCAAAAAACGGGCAGCCGGGGCATCCAGAATATTCCAGGAAAAAAGCCTGTGCAAAATCCCGGCATTTTTTGGGGCAAACTCCTGGTGGTAAGCAAGTTTGTTATTAGGTTTTTACTGGTCAAACAGATGAAAACAGAAGCGACCTTTTTTGTGACCGGAACGGCATCAACAGCATCAAAATTTTTTATGTGAGCTAACAGGTGGTCTTTCCGATGGTAACGGCAGTATAACCTTGCATTTTCTTATGGCTCATGTCGCGTTTTGGGGTCTTACCTGGATTCCCGGCATAAAATTTGCTTAGCCAACCCTTGCGCTCTGATACATAAAAATCTGCTGAGGCTTGGCCTCTGCAAACCCTGACCCAAGATCATATTTGATGACTTATTGGCCAGCAATCTTAGCTAATCCATTTTTTTACTGAACTATACTTGATTACCCATGGTCAAATCACGCCAGATAGGCACAGTTCACCATTAGCGCTCTGCGCATAACTTCTCCATCCCGATTTTTTACCCAATAATGTGCTTATCCTGGAGAACAACGTAACCGGTACAATACGTTCTCAGCCAATTGGGCAAACGGGTTGATCTTACCAAATGAAATGCTCCACCGCCGACCACTATATATTAAACGGCCAGCCATATACATTAAATCCTGCATAACTGTTCTTAACCTCCTTCGTGAGACTTTTTTTCTACGGTTGATCGGAAGATTGTTCTCATCCTGCTCCTCAAGGCTAATTTGGCCTATGATTCTAAGAATGTTATACGCCAAAAGAGCAAGATGGAGAATCAGGCTGTTGCTGCTAAAACGGCAACTGGGGAAGCGTTCTAACCCAAGATCACTTTTGATTTCTGAATGAAATTGTTCACTGGTTCCATGATCATGGTATAAATTGATGACCTCTTGGGGGCTCAGCCCGGCGATGGTAACCCAATAGGTCTCGACTTCAATTGTGGGAAAAAGCAGGGGCTCCCCTTTTTCTTCATATCGTTCAGTCACTTTGAAGACAATCGGACGTGGCAATGCCCGCCCTTTTGGGTCAACAGTTGTTTGCCCGACCCACACACTTTTGTGTCCACAGCGAATCAATCTAACGCTTTCAGTATTCTGGGCCAGGATAAGCCAACCATCCAAAGATTCTTTACGTAAATTGCGCTTAACCAAGACATCAACACCTTCGCATGTTTTTATTACTTCAAAATTATCCTGACTGTCATTTCCTGAATCAAGACGGATAAGAAGAGGTTCCTGGGTAATCTGCCTGGTTAATTTTAATATTTCTTGAATGAATTCCGGGGTGTTTTTTTGACAATGCTGGCTGCCTTCTCTAAGCTCTACATTGATTAAGTATCCTTCAGTTCCTAAATATCCGAACATTGGTGCATAGCCATCACAGCCTTTGTATGTCCTGGAAACTCCCTCTTTTTCGTTTTTGAATTGTCAAAAGGGCTAACGTCCAGATCTAAGGGAATATAATTGCCGACACTCGTCTGAACCGGTGAAATGGCGGGTGCTTTGCCTCGAATCATTTCAACTGAAGCCTCCTTGATAAGTTCATTGGCAGATTCCCCGATCAGGTCAATGCGTTCACGCAATGTTGATTGAGAAGGACAATTGCTGATTCCCAGAGATTGTGTAAAGAAAAATGGATCCTGCCTGAAAATTTCAATAGCGATATAGTCTGGCTTACCAACACAAATAAGTCCCAACATGGACGAAAGGATCTCTCCATGAGAAATATTAGGATCAACACAATGTACATCCGGTAAATTTTTGAACCGCTGGGCAAAATTAATCGACTTAAGCAATGCACCTACAGGGAGCAATCCGCTTTGACTGACAAGGTTTTCATTTCCATGTTTTACATTGATAGTGGTCGGCATCGGTCTTCACCTCCGAAGTGAATGTTTTTTTAATGCCATTGTATTAATTTTATATTAAAATTTCAATATGTTATAATTAAAAAAGCAATCTTTATGCCGCTAACTCAGGTATGTCTTTGCGATGGAAAAACCGAAGCATTTCTATACCATTATTTATTTTTCACTTATAGTGTAACGTATCTTCTTGTCATATTTCCAAATGCTTTGGAAAAAGATAACGGCATTTTCTGAATAACGGATTCGGCTAAAGGTCTTATTCTGACGTGATTTGGTGTTAGGGGCTCTGGGGCCGCTCTGTTAAAACGGCCCATAAGGAATTCTGTAGCGCTAAAATCAGCCCAATGAAGGCCTTCCGGTTCTGCTCCCCATTGTTTTTTAAAACGAAATGTCCCTTCTCCTGGTGTGGAACGACCAAAATCAAATTCAGGATAGCCCTTATCTGCGGCAAATTTTAAAAAGGACCAGTAAAGCATCATATTGGGATTGCTCGTATTAAACCGGCGTAAAGAGGATGCCCAAGGGATGGAAACAACTTTGGGATGACACAGTATAATTCCGGCAGCAGCCGGTTGGCCGTCCGGCATATATACGACCGAGACATGTGCTCTGTTTGCATATGCTTTTAAAATGGAGAAGATCCATTCCCTGCTGTGAACAGGAGACCCCAAGTCTCTCATATTTTCCGAAAAGACGGAGTAAAAATCATTTAGTAGATTTGTCGAACCGATGATTGATGTAAGACCGTTTTTATAACCTTTATTAATCTGGCTTCGAAGTTTGGCTTTAAATGAATTAAGCAGCTTATCAGAGGACTTTGGTAAAGACAAAATCATCCTGACCTTTTGTTTACAGAGCGTTTTATCCGGCGACAGATTGGCAAATGATCGGGTTGATCGAATGACCACTTTTGCTGAGGGGGCTATCTTTAATGCCTGTCTCAACAAAATTGTTTCAGTGGCAGGATCATCTGCCAGTGGTCCCCCTGCATCGCAGTACGGAAGCGAAATAAGCTCCCTTTTAAAAGGTATATTGAAGTATATTAACGGGAGCACCCCTTTTACCTGATTTTTTGATTGTGCCATGAGATAAAGAGGTTGAAACCGATAGGCTTTTTTAACCGCTTCCTGCCATGCAAAAAGCTGATAAGCAATGCCGTCGGGGTGAGAAAGGACATAATTGTCCCAGGCCTCTTTATCTAAATTGGATACTGTTTTTACAATCAATGTATTCAGTTTTTATTATCGCACAAAGACACTAAGGCACAGAGCTTTTTTATTGAAGGGTTCCATTTATTATTCGGGTGATGCCGTCTTTCATCAGCGCTTCGCCGAAATTCAGAAGGAAGCCGAGCTTTTTACCGCTTAGTTTCAAATACGTTAACATCTGCTTTTTATGTGCTTTGGAAATAGTTTCTACTGACTTGAGTTCTATGATTACTCTACTTTCTACGATAAGATCGGCTTTAAACCCCTGCTGGAAGTTTATGCCTTTGTATTCTATGGGGATTGGCACTTGCCTGTCTACGGTTAAACCTTTTGATTCGAGTTCGTGTTTCAGCAAAACTTCGTAAACTGTTTCGAGCAGACCCGGGCCTGTCTCTTTATGGACTTGTATTGATGCGTCTACGATTAATTTTGCTATTTCGTTTTCTGTCATTTGTTTGTCTCACACAAAGGCACTAAGGCACAAAGGGTAATTTTTTCTTTGCGGTGTTGTGTCTTTGTGCGAGGCTGAATTTAGATAAGTTTGGTATAAATCAGAACCGGGATGATAATTGCCTTTGGCTCGGGAGCCGTAAATGCAAACCTGTTTAATTTCAGGATAGGATTTAAACACACCATGAATTTTTTGAATGGTCTCTGAAGGTAATCCGAAGCAGGGAAGTTTATTTCCGATGGTCTAATTTTTCCATAACCTTTTCGAAATCGATAAAAAGGTTGTAATAGACGTCTGCAACCTTCAAGATGATACGGTCAACCATGGCATCATCGTATGTGTATCCCGCCCTGTCCCGTGTTGTGATCATACCCATCCAGTTTTCACCATCTGTAATCAGCTGATTCTGAAAAGACTCCCTGGTCGCATCTTTTGATCCCGTGATATGGGTATTCCCCTGGTATTGAAAATAGTCCTTCATCACTTTCCAGTTTTATTTTGGTATCGCGTCAAGGAGCCAAGTCGCTATGTATTATAGTAGCCACCCTGCTTAGGCGAACCCTTAAATATAATTTTTTGTTCTTGCCGAAGTTTTTTTACCCAGCGTTCAAGTGTTTTTAACGGAATATTCAGCATGGTTGAATATTCTGGAAGTCTTAAGCCGGGATTCTGCTGGATACATCGGTAAAGAGAATTTACTCCCTCACTTACCCCTTCACTTATTCCCTCACGCAATGAAAATGTAACACGTATTCCTCCACCCGCCTCTTCAATTTCAAAGGACAGTTCCGGGTAGGCTTGAAGCTCTTTGCGAATACGGAGCATGCCGCTGCCGTATTTTTCGATATTCCGGGTCAGGTAAAAGGCTTCGACTGTCAGCTTGTTGCGCAGTTGTGAAGGATACGTGTCTGTTAAAAGGTCTTCTATGGTCAGGCCGCCGTAAAGAGTCCCAGGGTTGAAAATGGTGAGTTTATCATCAAAAATTTTGATCTGGATGTCAGAAGAATTTCTGTAATCCAGGTGTACAACAGCATTGCTCCAAAAACAAGTTCTCCCAAAGTAACACTCGAAATACACATTTGTCCGTTGTGTAATTTAAAGCGGTCCTTATATTAATAGCCCCCCTGTTTTTTAAAGCTGTAGGTGCCTTCCCCCCGGGGTGGACCGGCCGAAATCGAACATGGGGTAGTGATGGTCTGCAGCAAATTTTGAAAATGCCCAGTACAGCATCATGTTGGGGTTCCAGCGGTTGACCCGGTGCCGGTGTGAGAAAAATTAATCATTCGAATTCGACCCGATGATAAATCTCGGAAAGTAATAGCCGGCAATCAATCGATTCAAGTTTGATTTCTGTGTCAATTTTTGTATACGGATCAAATATACGCCATATACCATCATCTCCACGAATAAATTTTTCAACCTTACAATGGTATTGAGATACTATGATATATTCCTGAAGAGAAGAGATGAGCCGATAATGTGCAAATTTTTCACCTCTATCATATAATTCACTGGAATTTGAAAGGATCTCAATGATAATAACCGGGTTCAATAAGGTATCAAATTTGTCATCTTCCAACTCAAGATCACCACAGACAACAACTACATCGGGATAGGTATATTTATCAACCCCCTGAATCTTGACTCTCATGTCGCTTAAGAAAACATCACAAGACCTGTCTGCCAACTGGTTTCCAAGAAATCGATTAATATTACTGGCAATCCGGTTGTGATTCACCTTTGCCCCCGTCATGGCGAAAATTTCACCATCATAATACTCATGCCTGATTTCGGA
This sequence comes from Desulfobacter postgatei 2ac9, assembly GCF_000233695.2. Lineage (NCBI taxonomy): Bacteria > Pseudomonadati > Thermodesulfobacteriota > Desulfobacteria > Desulfobacterales > Desulfobacteraceae > Desulfobacter > Desulfobacter postgatei. Next base: position 1,808,983 of record NZ_CM001488.1, read on the forward strand.
AGCTCTTTCAAACTTGAGGTATTCTTCAGTCGTCATCTTGAGTTTTTTTTGTGATTGGTTCATGTTGCTGCTCTTTTTTTATTTACCTACGGCACTGATAAATGATCGCACAAAGACACGGAGACACAAAGGATTTTTTAATCTTCCACTAAGGCACAAAGAGAGATTTCTTTATAACCCCCATGCCCTAGCGGACACAACAAACAATGAAAGATGTGAGTATTGAGTAGTGAGAAAAACAGCTTGTTTTAAATCTCACTACTCACTACTCAAAACTCGATACTTTCATATAAAAAGAATTATATCAAAATTTCTTTTAACTCATCGTACTTTTTGAACTTCTGGTCTACTGACATAAGCTTTGCATTTGAAGAAATGGCTGTGGCCATTATAATTCTATCTTGCGGATCACTGTGATGCCCCGGTAACTGAACAGCTTTTGTGGCAATTTCGGGTGTGATCGGTAATACTTCAATCCCAGACCCGGCAAGGGCTTTATCAAACCAATCAATAATTTTACAATTCAGATTGATGCGGCCATGCTGAGCAAGCCAAGCAACCTCAAAACAACTTATCGCTGATACAGAAACCATATCAGCATTGTTGATAATGTCATGTTGATTTGGTTTCAACCGTTTGAGGTCATTATTTATCCACCACAACCATATATGGGTGTCTAAAACAATCATGTAGGTAGATCCCACATATCTTGTGATGTGGTATTGATTACGTCTCCTAAAATTTTTACCTTACCTTTTAAATCAGGATGTGGTTCTCTTTTATTTTTTCCCCTTATCGCTTTTGTTTCATTTAGATCCAGAATAATAATCTCAAATTGCTTATTGGGGGGGAGCAAGGGCATGTTTTTTACCTTTCCTGTGTGATCCGTCTCTGTAATTATTTTTTTGGCAAACATGTTATCTCCCTTTTTTTAATGTCTGTTTTATTATCGCACAAAGACACTAAGGCACAAAGGGATTATTTCTTTGTGGCTTTGTGTGAGGAAAAGTAATTATTCGAATTCGACCCGATGATAAATCTCGGAAAATGATGTTAAATATCCTCAAAAACTATCTATAATCTCACCGACAAGTTTAGCGATATCAGGCTGACATGGATGTTAATAACCGGCTGTTTGCCTGGCCGTATTTCCTCTTTGATCTCTGTTTTTTCCGAAAGTCCAAAGACTTCAAATTTTTCAATTGAATTTCGAAAATAATCAAGATACTGTTTGATGGACTTTTTCCGGTTGGTTTGTTTTTTAATACAATTTCTGCCATGTTATTCTCCCCTGTGCCTTATTTTATATACTCTCCATATTATCGTACAAAGACAATAGGACACAAAATTTATTAATTAAAGCTCTCACAATGACACTAAGCCACAAAGGGTTTTATTGGATGGTTCCGTTGATTAGGCGGGTAATTCCGTCTTTCATTAGTGCCTCACCGAAGTTGAGGAGAAAACCAAGTTTTTTATCAGTCAGTTTCAGGTATGTGAGTACCTGTTTTTTGTGTGCTTTTGAAATGGTTTCCACGGATTTCAGTTCTATGATGACTTTATCCTCAACAATGAGATCCGCCTTGAAGCCCTGTTGGAATTTTATTCCTTTATAATTTATGGGAATGGGAATTTGCCGGTCCACTTTCAGGCCCCTTGATTCGAGTTCGTGTTTCAGCAGGACTTCATATACGGTTTCAAGAAGCCCCGGGCCAAGTTCTTTATGGATTTGGATAGATGCGTCTACTATTAATTTTGCTATATCGTTTTCTGTCATTTTTTTCTCGCACAAAGACACTAAGGCACAAAGGGTGGTTTTTTATTTGCTGCTTTGTGCCTTTGTGCGAGGCTGAATTTAGATAAGTTTGGTATAAAAAAGAATACCGACCCGATTAATGTGATCAATAAGGTCCTGGTTTTGAATTTTTTTGAAATACTGTAAGATCCAGTTTATAGGGCAGCAAAAGATCATCAAGATCTATCTCCAGTTTACTCAATCGGGAATCCTTTATAAGGTCGTCCATGATTACCAGATCAATATCAGAACCGGGATAATAATTGCCTTTGGCACGGGAGCCGTAGATACAAACCTGTTCAATTTCAGGATAGGATTTAAACACATTATGAATTTTTTGAATGGTCTCTAAAGGTAATCCCCAGCAGGAAAGTTTATTTTCCATGGGCTAATTTTTCCATGACCTTTTCAAAGTCGACAAAAAGGTTGTAGTAGATGTCTGCAACCTTCAATATGATATCGTCAACCATGACATCATCGTATGTGTGTACTGCCCTGTTCCGTGTGTTGATCATAGCCTTCCAGCTTTCACCATCTGTAATCAGCTGATTCTGAAAAGATTCCCTGGTTGCATCTCTTGATCCCGTGATGTGGGTATTTCCCTGGTATTGAAAATAGTCCTTCATCACTTTCCAGTTTTATTTTGGTATCGCGTCAAGGAGCCAAGTCGCTATGTATTATAGTAGCCGCCCTGCTTAGGCGAACCCTTAAATATAATTTTTTGTTCTTGCCGAAGTTTTTTTACCCAGCGTTCAAGTGTTTTTAACGGAATATTCAGCATGGTTGAATATTCTGGAAGTCTTAAGCCGGGATTCTGCTGGATACATCGGTAAAGAGAATTTACTCCCTCACTTACTCCCTCACTTACTCCCTCACTTACTCCCTCACTTACTCCCTCACGCAATGAAAATGTAACACGTATTCCTCCACCCGCCTCTTCAATTTCAAAGGACAGTTCCGGGTAGGCTCGAAGCTCTTTGCGAATACGGAGCATGCCGCTGCCGTATTTTTCGATATTCCGGGTCAGGTAAAAGGCTTCGGCTGTCAGCTTGTTGCGCAGTTGTGAAGGATAAGTGTCTGTTAAAAGGTCTTCTATGGTCAGGCCGCCGTAAAGAGTCCCAGGGTTGAAAATGGTGAGTTTATCATCAAAAATTTTGATCTGGATGTCAGAAGAATTTCTGTAATCCCGGTGTACAACAGCATTGAGCAACGCCTCCCGCAGTGCCGGCAGGGGATATGCAAACCGTTCTTTTCGCTGCAGTGCGCCGTCAAATTCAAAAGACACTTTAAGATGGGATACAATGAATTTCATGGCCTGCTCGACGGCCTCGAAAAGCGTATCAGTAATCTGCCGATCGTCGATGATGGTGACAGGAGTTTTAAACCGGCCAATATGGATATGATGGCGCAGTGGTTGTCCTGAAAAGAGAAGTAATGCAGCCCAGGTCGGTGCATCACCTGTAATCAGTTTTAATTTTTGCAGGGCTTGAAGAGGATCCAGATCCAGGCTGAAACGGCCACAGGTATTAACCGTCTCAATAAATTTTTCGATCTTAGGGATATCCAGTTCATCCAGGGAGATGCTTTCAGCGGCATGTGCGTCCCATGAGACTTGCAGGGACTGCATATACAATTCGTTTATTTCCTTTAAAGTAAGTTGTTGGTTGGAGCTTGCAACTCGCTTGAAATATTTTCCGCGTGTACTTACGGGTTTAACCGGATACTCACTCATATGGATCAAAACGAGCGTCATTCCGGATATGGAATGAGTGGCAATATCCGGAATGATTGAGGGGCTTGTGGCTGATTTTATCTGTCCCAGCCATTGATTGAGTGTTTCTTTGCCGATGTCAACACCGCATACCGTTGCATGATCTTTTACGCCAACAAGCACGGTGCCGCCGTTTGTATTGGCAAAAGCAACCAGTGTTTCGATGGTTTCCCGGCCAAAGGTCGTTTTGAATTCAATAGTCTCGGACTCACCGGCATCAAGTATGTGGTTAATGTGATGGATATGCTGCATCAAAAAAGTTAGGATCAGGTTGCGTTTTTATGGTTCAGGACACCGATATCCGCTGATACAAATCATTTATCGCTGACAAATATAAAGGACATTTTTTATAGATTTGTTCTGCCTGTTCTTCATTATATGTGTGTGACAGTAAATTTCTGGATTGAATCATTTCTAAAAAAATATCCTCCTGTTCGATAATCGAAAGGGCATAGGCTTCCTTGAAGACGAGTCTCGGGGATACGGCTCGGATTCCATGGATATCTTCTAAGAATATTTTCAGTGTTTTCCACATCAATTCATATGTAAATTCAAACCACTGGATTGTGGCATCCATAACAATGGACGATTGCGCTTCCTGCAGCGCTTCTGCGAAACGATCGGTCGCTTTTCTCAAATTTATCAGACTGTTTTCCAATTTGCCTGATTTCATACTTGGATTTCCTTTGTGTGTTTTAAAGCGACCTTTTTAAACGCTTCATCCACTGAATTGAAATCGACAAGATCTATTTTTAATAGTGTAGGGATTTGCTCTAATTTCTCCTGGATGCTCAGCTATTTTTTTCCTGAAATCTGTGAATCAGTAAGTATCCCGATATCGATATCGGATTTTTCATCGTTGATTCCTCTTGCGCGGGACCCGAATAGAAACAATTGATAGTTGCCCTCTATTTCACTGCTGATTATTTTTCCTGCCTGTTTCAGTATTTCTTCTATTTTCATTCTGATCTCACAAAGGCACAAAGGCACAAAGTTTATACGTTTTACAATGGAAGAATGGCCTGAAACTCTTCGCCGGCTTCCTGGAAAACCGGTTCAAACCCAAGCAGCCTGGCTTCATGGCAAACCATGGGGATTCCTCTGTCAAGTTTATCGATGTACCTTAAATTTTCCATAAATTTTACAATTACGGGGTTAACGGCATAGCTTACCCCGCTTTTCAATTTTTCAATGGTAACCGTATTGGGCAGGCGGCCGGGGCTGATAAACTCAATCCGGTCATCAAAGTGTAAAATTCTTATTCTGGAACCATGGATTGCATAATTTCGATGGACACAGGCATTTACCAGAAGTTCCCTGAATACTTTATCCGGGTATCGCGTTGATTGAATCACCCGCTTTGCTTTTTCTATTTTCGATGCTTCCATGATATTGTGTTTAAGGACAGACAGAGCCGTATCAATCTGGAAAGGCAGATTCCCTTCAATGACCTGGCGGTCAATTAACTCGTCATTTAATCCTGTTCCGGCAAAATGCGCATAACTGATACTCGAATTTTTTAAGAACTTCTGGGGATACGTACCAAAAAGTAGAAGTCCTGCAACCGTCACATTTGTTTTCTCTGTGAGTATGTCGGTATTGATTAATAATGACGTCACATCCTTTTCATCATCAATATCAATATCATATCTTTGAAAATACGACGAAATGGCAGTCATATTTAAATGCTTTAAAGAGGTGTTTTCAATCCCTGTTAAGTCATAATGAAACATCCCTGCATGCTGAAACATGCGCATTAATTCAGCCTGTGAGGCTATCCGGCTGGTAGACCCGATCCGGATATGATATAAATTTTTATTTGTCTGGTAAGGTTTATCGTTCCCTTTGGGAATATCGACAGCAACGATCTTTTTGCCCTCAATCTCAACAATGATACAATCTGCCTGGATAGCAGGAATAATATTATGTCTGGATATATTGGCTACCCATTCTTCCCAGTTTCTTGAATCGTCCACACCACAGATTTCTGTCTGGTCGCTGACACCGATTAGAATTGTTCCCCCCCTGGGTGTTGGCAAAAGCAGCCATTTCTTTGGCAATGGAATCCGGATGAACTTTTTGTTCTTTAAATTCTATAAACTGATTCTCTCCCTGATTAATCAGTGCTTTGATTTTATGATCCATCATAATTATGCCAAAAAAATTATTCTGTTTTTCAAACTAGAATCATTTTGCCCTCATTCTAACAAAAAGACTCTATAATTTCATCAATCAGATGTTTGGGTTCAGGTGATGAAGCTTCGATAATCTCACCATTTCCCAGATGTTTGTGTTCTTTAAATCCGAGGGGTGGTTTGTGTGTCGCGTTATCGTACCGGAAAATCAACTTTCCATTTTTGTTTTGATATTGGAAAGCATAACTCAATAGACTTATTTTATATTTTGCGGTGATATATGCCCTGATATACAAAATGGTTTCATTGATCAAAAACACTTCAGCATTTATGGCAGCCTGCTTTCCAGGACGAATCTCCTGTTTGAAATCAAAGGATTCAGTAAGACCGAAATCGAGAAGTCTTTCTAATGCCTTTTGAAATTGATCAATATATTCATACAGAGGCATATGTTATGCTTTTTATAGTATTCAAGCGATTTTTTAAATTTGCAAAATGTTTGTATTCTCCGACCCATGTTATATATTCCATATCTTTGCCTTCCAGATCTTCAGCAGTCCACTTTTCAATAAAATTTTCGGACGAGGTATTATACTTTTTTTCAAATGCTGTAAGTCTTTTTTGTATAAGGCTGAGGCTATACTTTATTCTGGAGGCTTCAATTTTTAAAGTTTCAGATAAAACCTCATGCGCCTCCTCAGGATAATCTGTTTTGACTATTATTTCCGCCATTGATTTTTCCTTTTCATATTTAGAATTGCTGTTATTGAGTACCTTGCGGATCAATGGTAATGAGCTAGAAGAATATCCGTAATCCGATCTGATGCCCTGCCGTCCCAGAGGTCGGGTTTTTGGCCGGTTCGCCAGTTGCCGGCCATAATTTTTTCAAAAGCATCAAAAATTTTATGCTCTGATGTACCGACAAGCTCGTTTGTTCCTTGGGTGATGGTGATGGGACGTTCTGTATTTTCCCGGATGGTCAGACAGGGAATCCCCAGAGCAGTCGTCTCTTCCTGAAGTCCACCGGAATCCGTCAGGGCTAATTTTGCGTCTTTCCACAGGTTTAGAAACGCCATGTATGACAGTGGCGGTGTCAGCGTTATGGTCTCAGGAGGCTGGATGCCAAAGGCTTCCATATTTTTTTGAGTTCTTGGGTGGATGGGGAAAATTAAAGGCAATCTTTTAGATATCTGGTCAAGGGTTTTGAAAATTCGTATCAGGGTTGGTTTGTCATCCACGTTGGAAGGTCGGTGTAACGTTACGACACCGTACTCGGTGTGGCCGGATTTATAGTCGTTGTGCTTGAGGACGCTTGAATCCATTTTTTCCAGTTGAGAGAGCTGGTAAAAGAGATTATCGATCATAACATGGCCGACAAAATGAATGCAGGATTCCGGCTTTCCCTCTTTTTTCAGATTGGTCATACCCTGTTCTTCCGTGACGAAAAAGATATCTGAAATGGCATCGGTAACCATGCGGTTAATCTCTTCGGGCATGTCAAGGTCAAAGCTGCGGAGACCTGCCTCCACATGGGCGACTTTGATGTGCATCTTTTTGGCTACGACGGAGCAGGCCAGCGTGGAGTTCACATCGCCCACGACCATGACAAGATCGGGCCTCTCCTGTTCGCATACGGCCTCGAATTCAACCATTATTTTTGCGGTTTGCCGGGCGTGAGAACCTCCGCCTGCCCCTAAATGGTAATCAGGGTTGCGGATGCCCAGCTCCTCAAAAAAGATGTCGCTCATGTTGGCGTCATAATGCTGGCCTGTATGGACAATTTTATAGGCAATATGATCTGCCCGGCTGTCAAAGGCCCGGGCAATCGGGGCTATTTTCATAAAATTAGGCCGGGCCCCGGCAATGAGCATCACTTTTATCATAAATTCCACCCTACAGACGCCAGAACGGAATACCGGCCTGTTTAACCTGGTCGGCGTCCAGCATGCTTTTAACATCAATCAGGGCACCCATTGAATTCAATTTATCGGTAAACGAATTTAAGGGCTTATTTCTGTAACAATTATGGGGAACGGCCAGTATTAATGCTCCCAGGTCCGTAAGTTCCTCCCATGGCTTAAGCTCGACATTGTAGTATGCCTTGGCTTCTTCCGGATTGGCCATGGGGTCGTGAACCAGAATCTGACATTCGTATGATTTCAGCTCATTGATGATGTCCATAACCCGGGTATTTCTTAAATCCGGACAGTCCTCCTTGAAGGTAAGTCCGAGGATCCCGACCCTGGCGCCTTTAACGGGCTGGGAAGCCGAAATCATCATTTTAATGGTTTTTTCCACTACAAATTTGCCCATGTTGTCGTTGATCCTTCTGCCTGCAAGGATGACTTCGGGATGATATCCTTCACTCTGGGCCTTGTATGTCAGGTAATAGGGATCTACGCCTATGCAGTGCCCGCCAACCAGACCGGGAAAAAATTTGAGAAAGTTCCATTTGGAACCCGCAGCCTCCAGGACATTTTTCGTGTCAATGCCCAACCGGTCGAATATCAGGGCCAACTCATTCATCAATGCAATGTTCAGATCCCGCTGGGTATTTTCAATGACTTTGGCGGCTTCGGCTTCCTTAATCGTCTTTGTCCGGTGTACACCGGCCTTTACAATGGATTCATATAGGGCCGCCACTTTTTCAAGGGTATCTTCATCGTCGCCGGAGACCACCTTAACTATCTTTGTCAGGGTATGTTCCTTATCACCCGGATTTATTCTTTCCGGGGAATATCCCACATGAAAATCCTTTTTCCAGGTCATGCCGGACTCTTTTTCCAGAATGGGCACACAGATCTCTTCAGTGACGCCTGGATATACTGTGGATTCAAACACGACAATGCAGCCCTGTTTCATCACTTTTCCCACTGTACGGGATGCACTTTCAACCGGGTAAAGATCAGGCTGCCTTGCATTGTCTATGGGTGTGGGAACAGCCACAACAATGATATCGGCCTCTGACATGCGCCCCGGGTCCGTCGTTGGTGTAAAATATGCGGCATTTTCAAATTCTTCTTTTGAAACTTCGCCGGTGGGATCTTTGTGGGCCAGGCTATTGTCCACAATGGACTGTTTTAAATCAAACCCGATGGTCTGGTATTTTGTACCAAAATGTACGGCTAAGGGCAGGCCGACATATCCTAACCCAACAACTGCTATTTTAATGTCTTTTATCAATTTGTATTGTCCTCATTGTATCCAGATAATTTTTGCAGGTAAGAAAATAAGCATCTGAGAACGCGCAAATCATCCGTTTTAATTTACTTTCTGTTCTGTTCAGGTTGATATAGTGCCTGAATTTGAATCCCCGGGATGCCTGATGGACTCTTGGCTGATTTGGATCAAATTCCCATGGATGGGCATAAAAAACAAAAGCGTTGTTTTTTTTCAGGACACGGGTTATGCCTTGCTTGAAAATAGAGGTGGGATACAATCTGAAGTATCCGCCGCCACCCAATGGAAGGGTTGTTCTGCCCAGATGCAGGTTGCTGATCGGCAGTTCGAAAAAACGGGTAGCCAGTTGGTAGCTTCCGCCGCGCTTTATGGATTTTGACAGATCTATGCTGCCGTATCTGCCATGGGCGGAAAAGGAGTTATAACTGGAATCGTACAAATAGCCGGCCTGTTTGATCTTTTCCAGAATCTGGTCGTTAACGGCAAAGCTTGGGGCGCGATATCCATAAACAGCCTGGCCTGTTATATCTTCGAGGCGTTTTTTACTGGTCAAAAGATCCCGGGTCAACTGATTTTTATTTAGAGCCGTACACAGGTGGTGGTTGTCTCCGTGGGAGGCCACCTCATGGCCTCTGTCTCTGATCTGTCTGACCAAAGCAGGCAGTCTTTCTGCAATCCAGCCAAGAATAAAAAAGGTGGCTCTGGGTTTAAAAGAAAAGGTGTCCAGCAGGTCCAGGATCAGATGGGTATTCTTTTCCACCCGGGGTTCCAAAGAATTCCAGGTTGAAAAGTCAATATACGACTTGAAATTTTCCACCTGAAACCACTCTTCTACATCAATTGTCAGAAGTATTGCGGGCTTTTTTGCCAATTTTCGTCAACAAAATAAATAGAAGATAAACCAGAACAAGGCCTGTGCCAAAGACGATTAAGCCGGACATGTCATGAAGAAATCCATGGGCGGCTTCCGGGCCCACCCAGGCAGCCAGCATGCCGGTAATGGTCAACCGGACAACATTCGTGGCCACGGCGATGGGAACGGCAGATAAAAATAGCACCCATTTTTTCCATTGGCTGACATGGGATAAAAATGCAAATGCTCCGGTCAGGGCCAGCAGTGATGTCAATGACCGAATTCCCGAGCAGGCATCCACCACTTCCAGGGAGGTATTGGCCAGGTGAAGGATATTGCCCTCCCTGAACACCGGAATGCCCACCATGCTGATGGTTTCAGATGAAATTCGGGCAGCAAAAAGTTGAAGGGGGAAAGCGATTTTATTCCAGATAATGGCTGGAATGGGGATCATCATGATCAGGTAGCTCAGCGGGACAATAAGCGCTTTGAGCATGGCCGTCCCAAAGCTGAACGCGATGATGCCGGCCAGAGTGATGATCATGGATGTCCGCATTAAAAACAATTCTGCGCCAAGATTTCCCGCAATATATACCATCATGCCGAAAATAATGATAAAAATACCTGATATTGACGATTTGCATGGGATCTGGCGCAGGTGGTTCTGGCGATACCAGACCATATACCCGGCAACAAAGGGAATGAGAAATCCATGGGAAAAATTGGGGTCAATAAACCAGTCCCCTATGAGATCCTTTAACGTCGACCAGTAGAGGAAGGTAAATGTGGCGGCAATCAACAGAATCTGAATTATGTGCTTTGATTTCATGAAGTTAATTTGGAATAAATTGATTGAGGGTAGGGTAAACCTCATCTGCAAATTGCGTCAAAAGCACCTCGGTCTCTGTTTCATTTTTTATCACCGGCGCAATCAGGCGCACAAAAGAGCCGTCCGTGCGGTTTTTTGTGATTGAATCCAGCACGAGCCAGATTTTCTGCATATATTCTGAACTGATAATCCGCCCCCGGGAGTGGAACCAGTAATATACCACCTGCTTTTGCCCATCTTTGTTCAGCAGAAGTCGGGCTATTTTTATTGTTTTACCGCTCTTGGGTAAGTCAATCGGAATAACAGAGCTTTGGACAATATTCCACCCTGCACCAGGCATGCAGTTTTTGGGTGAATGGATCAAATCGCCTTTACTCTGGCTTTGATAGAATCCCACATAAATATTCACCGCCTGGCCCGGGCCTTTGCTGAAGTTCGCCATGATATAGTCTTCAACCCCCAGGATATTGTACACCTTTTCATCCATTTGACTGGATACACCCAGCCAGGGGCCAAGCTCAAGGGGAAATTGACTGAAGGGGCGGTTCGGTTTGATACGCTCTGAGTGTGAAAACAGCGTTGTCAGGCCGGCGGCCGAAATAAGAAGGATTACGATAATGGCGGTATGTTTGGGTGACATTTTTTAATCAAATATTGCTTTTTCAAGGCTTATTCTGGACAACACCTTATCCGGTCGGATAGGCCGTTCCGGAATAAAACGAACAAAAACGGAGATGGTATTTTCTTCGTAATTCTCTCTTGAGGCATCATTTGTTTTGAAATTTGTGTGAGTGGCATCGGCACTTACCTGGAGCCATCTCAACGGATTCCATGTCAGGCCGCCGCCGATCTCGTAGGTGTCGTCCTGGCGGTTTGTGGTGTCCTTGAACTGCTGAAGCTCGTAAGAACCAAACAGATTGGAGGAGAGACGCCTTGCAAGCATATAGCTTAAGTAAAATCCTGCCTGGTAGCTTATATTGTAGCCCAGACTTGCAGCCTCCTCATCAGATTCTTCATATGAACTGCTGCCGGTGAGGTACAGCGACCCTTTTGGACTGAAATTAAAAATTTTGTAGACATTGAGATCCAAAAACGGGTCTGTTGAATCCTCATTGTTGTTATCCCATTCATTGAAAAGAATGCCGACCCCTATTGAGACGCCTGAGTCCTCTGTTATATCCCAGTCAACACCCACGGAAGGATGATAAATGACATGATTTCCATCCTCCCTGTCAGACATGTAATGGCGGTATTTGACATAGCCATCAAAATGCCGGGTAATTTTTCGAATGTACCGAATATCCCCTGCAATAGTCTCATAATCATTACCGGTAGTCATCTCAAACTTTTTGCCTTCATATTCCAGATTGGTTCCAACGCCGTCCTTCCGGGTAAACCAGTAAGTTAAAAAGGCGCTGGGTTCATAGCTTTCATATTCATCGGCGTCCGAATTTTGATAATTATCTGTTTCGTAGGAGAAATCTGCCCCCATACTGTTCTGAGGGCCAAATGCCTTACGGATGGAAGCACTGGTAGTATGCGTCTGGTGTTCCTTGTAATCACCGGTTCTGAGCTGCTGGTCAAAGCTGTTTGAATAGTCATAGGCAAGGGATGTTTTAACTGTTTTTGTTAACTGGCTGTCAACAGATGCACTTGCAGAATGCTCCCAGGACTCTCCGGTATTGTTTTCGTCATGCCCGTCATAACTGATATCTGCCGTGGCAGTCGTATGTTTTGTGGCCTGAAAGGCAGCAGACAAGCCGGCGTTGTGATCCAGGCCGTCCCGTTCATTCAGATTTTTATAATCCGTATACTCCGGATTGTATTCCAGGTAAATTTTGCTTCTTTTGTTTAAAAACCCCACGGAAAATCCAAGCTCATAGGACGTGGTCCACTCTTCAAACGTGTCGCTCCCGGTTTGAAAATAGTTGTCCGTATACTCCTCTGTGACTGTCAGCGTCGGTACAATCTGGGTAACCATCCTGGCCTGGACAAATGGAACCTGCACCACAAGACAGATCGCAGCAGCCCAAAAACATGCATGGAGAGTTATCATGGACAATTTCATGAGATCATACCTCCCGCTTTGTTGAAAATATCGCAAGATCAGGGAACGATAATGATATCGTCGGCCTTGAGCTGAATATCATTTGCCAGCTCACCGTCCGTAATATCGTCGTAATCAATTTTGATCATCTGTTCCTTTCCGTTTTCCCTGCGTACCAGGATGATCTCATCCTTGGATGCCCATTCAGTAAATCCTTTGGCCAAAGCAAACGCCTGTACAACGGTCAGCTTTTTAACTAAAGGATATTCACCTACACCCATTACTTCACCAAGTATGTAATATTTCTGGCTTCCCGGGTCTGCCAGCGTGACGGTGACTGTTGGTGCTTCTACAAACTCAGCCAACCGAGTCTCAATTATTTTTTTCAATTCCATTGTGGAGCGGCCTTCAGCCTGGATATCATCCAGCAGAGGAATGGTGATTTTACCGTCATTGCGGACAAATACGTTTTCAAATGTCAAATCTGCTTCCTTCCATGTTGTGACTCGCAGGACATCTCCAACGCCAATTTTATAATCTTTGTTGGTGGATACCTGAGTGCTGTCTGCCGCAACAGCTACTGCCAGACAAACACAGGCGGTACACAACACAAAAAAGGAACCCAAAAACCATTTTATTGAATTAATTTTAAACATAGCTCCGCCCCCTCGATTACATCGATTAATCTCTTTTTGAAATCTGTATATATCACAGATTCGCTAAATTTTATGACCCATTAAAACTAAAGACACCAGCAATGCACGGCTAAAATGGCCGCCGCAGGCGCTTCGCCCTCTTGTATCTTGCTTTATGTAAATCTTGCTTACCTTGCACCTTTGCCGAAAAGAACGGTCTTAACGGTTTTTAAAAGGATGACCATATCCAGGGCAAAGGACATATTTTTTATATAAAAAAGATCATAATTGAGTTTTTCCACGGCATCTTCAACGGTTGCTCCGTAATCATAACAGACTTGAGCCCAGCCCGTGAGCCCTGGCTTTACATTAAATCGCTGGGCGTAAAAAGGAATTTGTTTTTCCAGCTGATCCGTAAAAAATTTGCGTTCGGGACGTGGCCCCACAAGACTCATGGTGCCCCTGAGGACCTCCCATAACTGGGGCAGTTCATCTATCCTGTATTTCCGTATGACGCGTCCCACCCGTGTGATGCGGTTATCGTTATTACCGGCCCATACCGGACCTGTTAATTTTTCAGCATCCTGCACCATGGAACGGAATTTATGCATCATATATTCTTTTTTACCACCGCCAACCCGGTCCTGGGCAAAAAAAACAGGCCCTTTTGAATCCATCTTGATCAGAATGGCCACTATTATCAACAAAGGAGAAAGAAGTATCAGAAGGAGTGAAGCCAAAATGATATCCTGCATCCGCTTCATAGCCGCTTTAAACAGTGATTTATGGAACCCCTTGGAAAAAATCAACCATGAGGGCTCTATCTCTCGAACCAAGACCTTTCCGGTCAGCATTTCATAGAAAGCGCTGCCTGAAATGATATCAATACCGTCGGTCCTACAGTTAATCAGCTCCTGGGTTGGAAATCGTCCTCTTTTTTCCTTAAATGCCACAATAATTTTGTTTATGCCATATATTTTTGAAATTTCGCCAAGCGTTTTATCCTTTTGCTTCACCACCAAATTTTCAGGCAGTCTATCTGTTTCCTTGTCAGGTTCATCAGGAATAACAGCACAAACTGTATAGCCGCAGTCTATGGTTCTCGTGATTTTTTTATAAATATCCTTGGCCAGCTTGCTGGAACCAAGAATAATAATACGATGGTTAAACATCCCTTTGTTAAGAATATGAAGATAGCCGATCCGCCAGAATATGATGAAAAAAATCAGAAAACATACGCTTAAGATATAAATTTTCTGATCTATAATCACCAGAGGGAAAAGAAAATAGACGCCGGCCAGGAAGATAGAAGCAACCCCCAGTGATTGTAGCAGGCGGATTATAATTTCCGGGATCTGTGAAGCAATGTCAAAATCATAAAGGTCATTGTAATACAAGCAGGTTTGTAAAATAGCAGTGATCAGAAATATTCTTAAAATCAACATCAGATCAAACCAGTATGAATTGGAAACGGTTAAAATGGCTGTTGATAAAAGAAAACAACTGAAAATCACGCATCCTTCCAGAAAAAAAAACAACATGTTTCTGATAGGGAAATATTGGCGCAAAATACTGAGCATTTTTTTAAGGAAGCTCCCGGTTTAATCAACGCTGCTGATGATATCCGTATCCATAACCACTTTTATGATAACCATAACCATATCCAATCGTTTTTTTTGAGAAATTCGTTACAACCCCCAATACCTTTTCACGGCCGTAAATATCCAGAATGTCTAAAACCTCTTTGATTCGTGTTTTTCCATGGCGGATAACTAAAATAATGCCATCTACAAACCGGGCAATGGCATTGGTTTCTGATGTGATATAAGGAGGCGAAGTATCAATAATGATGTATCTGTCATTATAACGCAGTTTGACCTCATGGAGCAGGCGGCGCATCTGGTCAGAAGACAAAAGTTCTGACGGATTAGGCGGAATCTGCCCTGCGGGCAGAATAGTCAATTTGTTTACAGACGATTTTTTAAGAACCGAAGACAAAGGTATGTTCTTTGCCAAGTAATCGCTCAAGCCCTGCTCTTTACCGCTATAGCCAAAAGATGTATGAATCGTCGGTGACCTGAGATCACAGTCCATGAGAAGAACATATTCATCAATACTTTGGGCTATGCTTACGGCAAGATTGGCTGCCACAAAGGATTTGCCTTCATGTGGAGAGGCGCTTGTCACCATGATCGTTTTAGGCGGGGTTCCTTTTTCAGGGAACAAAATATTGTTTTTTAACAGCCGGAATTGTTCCGAAACAGGCGAATGAGGGTCGGAGGCTGTGACAAGAGCTGAATCTGTCCGCCTGGAACCGGATTGAGTTACCTCGTCTGATTGTTTATAAACCTGGCTGTCTGGATTATCACAGACCAAAGCTGTGTCATCTCTTAATTCAGATTCTTTTTCCGCTGTTACCTTATTTCCTGCTTTTTCCAGCGCCTTAAATATCTTTCCCAAAACCTTATTATACTCCGGTATTATAAATTGAGTGTGGTTTTTATAAAATTCATTGTTCGGTCCAGGCCTTTATGATTCAATATTGCAAAAAATGCCAGAAACACGGCACTATAGCTGCAGCAACAGATGAACATGGCCCATTCAATTTTTTTCTTTGTCCTGCCGTTCGGTTTTTCCAGCGGGGGAATTGATGCCAAAATAGGCAGCCCTAGCAGGGTGTCAATCTGATCATCCCGCCGGATGACAGAGAAGGTGAGCAACTCCTTTAAAAAAAGTATACCTCCGCCCAATCCAAGGCCCCCGGCGATGGATAATAAAAACATCAGTTTAACATTCGGAGAGATCGGCTTTTCCGGCAGGCGGGCATGATCCAGTATCCGGAACTGCTCCCCTTTTTGTTTTTTTTCCATGTTGACGGACAATTCGGCTTCCAGCTTTCTGTCCAAAATAGAGTTGTACACGTTCTGAATATTGCTGTAGTCGCGTGTAAGTGATTGGAGTTCCAGTTCTCGTTTGGGCGTATCTTCAACGCGCTGCGCATAAATTTTCATTTTTTCCTGAATTGCTGAGACCTCAGCTTGAATATTATTCGCCTCCGCGACAAGTTGAGCGCGCTGCGCCTTCAACGGTGCCACAGGATCCATTCCCATGTCCGGCAGAATATCTTCCTCTGACTCGGCTGAGGGTAGTTCCTCCTCTTCCTTTGCAGCTTCCAGATTTTGCTTTAATTTCTCTATAATTCTTTTTAATTTTTTGACATCCGGATGCTTTTCAGTATATCGAAGCAAAAGCGCATCGTATTTTTCTTGAGCAGCCTGGAGAGCAGAATCATCGCCTTCCTGGGAGTCATCAAAATCAAAACTTAGAAAATCATCTCCACCACTGCCGGAACCGCCTGTCGCAGCCATGGATGAAATCTGGGAATCAAGTTGACTAATGGAATTATTCACTTCCCTTAAAAGCATTGCTTTATCAGTGACCTGCTTTTGCATGCGATCCAAAGTGCGTAAATTAGATTCCAATTCATCAGGTAACCCGCCAAGATACTTTGCCCTGAACGCCGCAAGTTTCTGCTCTTTTTCCTCAAGCCGTTTTTTGGTTTTCTCTAACTCTGAGTCAAGGAATTCACTGGTTCCTATGGCCTGGGCCTCCCGGACTTTGAGGTTCTCATCCATAAAATATGAGGCCAGCGTATTGGCAATGCGCATTACCCGCTGTGGCTCACTGCCGGTGAAAGAGATGGAAAAGGCTTCTGAACCTCCCCTGGAATGTTCAATTTTAACCTTTATCCGTTTTCTCAACGCCTCTATTTTCTCTTCCTGGTACATACCGCTACTATTTTCGTACAGCCCGAACTGTTCAATAATCTGCTCAAGATTGCTTCGGCTGAGAACCTGCTGGGATATGGTGCTGATCCGCTCGCCGATACTCGAAGAGACAACAGATTTTATATAGTTGATGGGAACCCGCTGGGGCTGAACAAGGATCATTGTGCCGGCCTCGTAGGTTTTATTGGCAGTCAGTGTCATCCCAAGTCCCAATGTCAAGGAAATGCACAAAGGAACAATCAAGAACCAGCGTCCCCGGATAAGGACATCAATAATATAATCTGGTTTAATTTGAGTCTGCGACTGAAATGGGTCTGCCATATTCATTCCTGAGTAAAACTGAAAGTATTTGTATCATAAAAGGGAAAATCAATATTTATCAGGTCCTGTTTTTTTGTCAATATTTTATTGTGCATAAAAGCCTTTCATAACAGTGAAACCTTTAAACAACGAACAAACACCAATTGCAAAAGCAATTATGGTGCCACATTTAATTTTTTACTAAAATAATAATTATGGAAATTTTAAACGCCTTGAAATCAAACACTCTTTTTTCATCTAAAATAAAGCTTGTTAAATTTTAAAATTTTCCACGGAGGGGGATTCACAAATTAAAATGATTAAAAAAGTCATAAAATATGAAAAAAAAGTAATAATTATGGATGATTTTTTCGTACCCAACTGTTTGAGTCCAGTTGATTACCCTTTTAGGGGGATACAATACGGGCGTCTCAGGAGGGCGGATTCTTTATTTTTACCCGGTACAAAGGATCCCCAATAAGCACCTGTTTCCAGGACAGATATGGCAGACTGACCAGATAAGATTCGGCCAAGGTCAGTTTTCCCCGGGCCAGAACATCAAATGGTTCATGTACCAGCGGGCTGCCATATCAAGACCGGCATGAACCGAGTACTGCGGGCTGTATCCCAGAAGATCCCGGGCCTTGGATATATCTGCCAGGGAATGGCGAACATCTCCCGGCCTGAAATCCCTGTATTCCGGCATTACACCGGCGCGGTCCGGCAGTGCGTCGGCCACACGGTCACGGATTAAAGAAAACAGCTGATTTAACGTGGTGCGCTGACCAAATGCAACATTGTATACCTGGTCGGCGGCGTCATCCCCGGCTGTTGCCGCCAGCAGATTGGCCTGAACACAATTATCGATGAAACAAAAATCCCGGCTGGTTTCACCGTCCCCATTTATATACACCGTGCTTTTACGGATCAATGCACCAAACCATAAAGGAATTACTGCGGCATAGGCCCCGTTAGGGTCCTGGCGGCGGCCGAATACATTAAAATACCGAAGCCCGATGCTTTTAAACCCGTAGGTGGAAGCAAACACCCGGGCGTAGAGTTCATTGACCAGTTTTGTCACGGCATAGGGGGAAAGAGGATTGCCGATATTTTCCTCTTTTTTGGGAAGTGTTGGATGGTCTCCATAGGTGGAACTTGACGCAGCATATACAAACCGCTTTACACCTGCGTCCCGGGCGGCGGTCAGCATATTTAAAAAGCCTGTAATATTATTTTCATTGGTGGTCAAGGGATCGGCAACAGACCGGGGAACAGAGCCCAAAGCAGCCTGGTGAAGTACATAATCCTGCCCTTTGCAAACCGTCGCGCAGGTGCCGGCATGGGTGATGTCCCCTTCAATAAAAAAAAATTTCTGCCATGCCTCAGGACCCACTGCTTCTTTGACCTGGTCCAGATTATGCTGAAATCCTGTGGAAAAATTATCCAGGCCGGTCACGGTCTGCCCTAAATTAAGCAGGGTTTCCAGAAGATTGGAGCCAATGAAGCCCGCGCATCCGGTGACCAGCCAGGAACGAGGATTCTCTTTTAAATTCTGTTGTATTAATGTGAAATGCATATGGATGTTCCTATATGTTTTACAGGTGTTGCTCGCAACCCCCAAATTTACCACAACTCCCAATGCCCGAAGTAATATACATAAAGGGCCAGCCCGATATTGGTTACCCCGTGGGCAACAATGCAGGAGATCAGATCTTTTCTCAATATCCACAAAAGGGCCATGAGTAAGCCGTAGGCGATCGCTGCAGGCCATTCGCCAACTATATGGCCCGCAGCAAAAATAGTCGTTGAAATCACAATGGCGTAAACACTCCACTGCCCGGGTGCCACATCAAAAAGAGTGGCATTATCCAGCGCTGCAGAAAAGGCGTTGGGCGTTTTTTGTCTGCGCAGAAGATCCCATTGCAGGGCAACCCGGAAGACGAATCCGCGCATGAACAACTCTTCAAAAACCGGTACCACAAAACCCGCTGTCACAAGCCTTAGGTAAAATGAGAGATCAGACCAGGGCGCCCCATCCTTGGGGTTCGTAAACGGGGCATATAAACCGCACCACACCACCAGCCCAATGATTCCGAAAAGGATTCCCCACAAACAGGATGCCCATTTATTTTTAGGGCCGGTTAAAGGCGCGTACCATTTCCAGGCCCAGATCAAAAGCCCGGGCACAATCACCAGTTTCATTATATATATGATTTCTTCGGGCAGCTTGTTATGCAGAACGGAAGAAAGCGCCACATACGCGAAATACGGTGCTGCATAGGGAATCAGCAGATCCATGTTTTTCCATTTTTCCCGGGAACAGGCCGTGTTGGATGTATTCACTGGAATTCAATCACCTCTATTTCAACCCTGCGGTTCATCATCCGGCCCCATGCCGTATCATCGTTTTCAATGGGATCCTGTCCGCCTCTGCCCTGGATTTTCATCTGATAGCTTTTGACCCCAACCCCCAGAAGAAAACTTCTCACAATGTTGGCCCTGAATTCGGATAATTTTACATTATACGTGCCATTCTCCATAGTATCTGTATATCCGGTAATGAGAATTTTTGAATTCGGATGAATAACCAGGGCTTTTGAAAGCGCTTCAAGCTTTTTAAGGTCTGTTTCAATAAGGTCACTGCCGTTATACTTAAAGCGGACGGTAATTTTCTCCCTTGGAAGTAGGGCCGGGGAACTATTTGATTCAGGTGATAGCTCTGTTTCAGGGGGGGCAATGGCAAACATGAGTTCTTCGGGATTTTCAGTCTGGCCCTGGACTTTTTTTTCAAAGACGGCCCTTGGATTGGGAGAATCCGGGTTATCCGGGTGTTCAATATTCCGGACAACGGCCTGATTTTCCGGCTGGATAGTTTGATCTGTTTTTTGCTCTTGTATCAGTTCCTGGTTTTTATTGAATTGCTCTTTTACCTGGGAAAGCGTGGAAAAAAAATGGTCCGGGAACATAAAGTACCAGGCAAAAATAAAAAAGCAGATTAATATTACCAGATTTCCCCCTGGGAATCGCTGTTTTTGTGGTTGTGGAACTTGGGGGGGCGGCGGCGGCACAGGCGGATGGTGTTCAAAAGCCCTGGCAGACAGCTTTTTCCGGGGATTGTTTTTATTTCCAGGGTAGGTGTCGGGCTCAAATGGCCCATTGATGTCACGGTTGCTGACATGGGCCGGAATTTTCAGTTCTTTTGCGCACTCCTTTACAATGCCTGCATCAATGATCCGTTGATCCCTGACGAATCCGGACAACAGGGAATGATCGCATAAGATATTGATGCGTCTTGGAAATCCGCCTGAATATAGAAAAATCTCCTGAACCGCATCCCGGTCAAACAGCCGTTCCTGTGTGCCTGCTACCTTGAGCCGGTGGCGGATATATTCATCCACCTCCTCCGGGGTCAAGGGGTTCAGGTTGTAGTTGAGGGTCATTCGCTGGAGTACCGCCCTGTTCTGGGGCCTGTTCAAAATTTCATTGAATTCGTTTTGTCCGATGAAAAAAATATTTATCAGTTTTGCATCCGGCTTTTCAATATTTGACAGCAGGCGAATCTCTTCAAGCATTTCCTGGGTGAGCAGTTGGGCTTCGTCAATGATGAGCAGCACCTTTTTATTTTTTTCACTGGCGCTGAGAAGAAAGTTTTTAAAATGGGCAAGAAATGCACCCTTGGATGTAAATTCCCGGTCTATGCCGAAGGATGCGGCAATATAATTAAAAAAATCAAGTTTAATCAGGCTCGGATCCGGGACAGCGGTGTAGATGATATCCTGTTCCAGGCTCTGAATTAATGCGTTGATCAGGGATGTCTTGCCTGTTCCCACATCCCCGGTTAAAAGCAGGAACCCCTTGTTGTCCAGGATGCCGTATTTAAGGGTGGCAAGGGCTTCCTTGTGCTTTTCCCCAAACCACATAAATGCGGGATCGCAGCTGATCTGGAAGGGGGCGAACTTGAGATTGTAAAATTCATTGTACATTTATAAATTATGGAGATACTCCATATCCCTGGGCTGGGTATGTTTTGTTCCGATCATCACCACCTGGGTTTTGTTGGGATGATTCATAAAATAAAGCCTGCCTGTATATGCAAACAACACTTCAAAACAGCTGGCTTTGTGTTTTTTGCCAGAAAACACCTTCCGTTTCACAATTACCGATCCCGGGTCCCGGTCTAGCTGGTAAATTGTTTCTTCCGCTTTTATCTGCAACTCTTCGGTCAGGTTCATAAATCCGTCTAAGGCTTTTCTGCTCACGTCAACATTCTTGTACAGGGTTCCGAAACGTTTGGATATAAAATCAAACTCGCTTCGTCCTGACTTTGCAGCGCTTTTTCTTTGTTCATATTTTTCAAGGCTTGATTTGAGTTCATTGATCTCAACGTCCCGTCGCTTCTTTAATTCAATATATGTGTTGAGCCGGTCTTCAAGGCTGACGATCTCGTTAAACATTTCATCTTCATTGATCTTTGCCTTTTTTTGTTCCGACTGGTATTTTTTATCTAATTGTTTTATATGCTTAAACAGTTCCACCCGTTCTCTGTTCAGTTCTTCCACCAGCTTTTCATGGCGTATTTCATCTTCTTTTAAATCCTGTTTCAAGTTGTGGATCAAGGCGTTTTTAGCGTCTCTTTCCTCTTTAGCTCTTTTGCTGCCCTGTCTATAAAACACAAAAAAGATTAAAAGAGACATACCGGAATAAAGGGCAAAGATAAAGTTTGCAAGAAATGATCCGTGATCCAGATGCAGAACGGTATTCACCTTGAGTCCGGAATTAAGTATTGCAAAGTTTTTATCTGCAACCGCCTGGGCATCGTAGTAGCCCAGTGAATCATCCTCAAATTCGTCGGTTCCCACGTAGATGGGATAAATAATTTTCCCCCGGCTGTCTGTCACCTGTACTTCCAGGTCAAATCGTGCCATCCGGATCAGGGTGTCCCGGTTTAAAATGGTCTGGATATTTTTTGCTATCCGGTCTTCAATGGGTACCGATCCGTTTAAAAGGTCACTGGAATTTCCGATAAACCCGTTTTCTATTTTTGAAAGATATTTTTTTTCCAGATAGTCCCGGCAGCCCGCAAGGGTAATTGTATACAAAATCGGGGTGATGACCAGGCAGAATACAACAACTTTAAAAGGAAAATATTTCATAGCGCCAAGATGTACTGCCCTGCTGCATCAGACAGCATCAACAGCCGGCCGAAGGAATGGTGATATCCTAGTAGCTTTCTTTTTTGAATACATTGTTTTCTCTTTTAGTGCCCATATTTTTCTCCTTCCACTTGTTGATAAGGTTAGGTAAGGATTCAAATCTGGAAATAATAGATGAAACAGTACCTTCAAAAGCACAAAACCGCAAGATCTTTTGGCTGTTATTCGACGGATATCTGTTGGGAAAAATGAAAAACCGCATTTTGTTCCCGGCAATGGGTCAGTAGTTGTTTAAAGCAGCAGTGTCTTGCCAGCAGGGCGTCTGAATCGGGAATGACCGAGAAAAAGGCCCGGCTGCCCACGATGACCAATTTTTTTCTGGCCCGGGTCATGGCTACATTGAGTCGGTTTGGGCTGTTTAAAAACTCGCTGGTCAGATGGTCCGGGTCCGAGGCGGTGAGGCCGAACAGGATAATGTCCCGCTCGGCACCCTGGATCCGTTCCACTGTGTCCACAAGGGGGAGGGGGGCAGGGGAATGATGTCCAAGGATTTTTCCCAGCCGTTGGAGGATGGCGTTGTTCTGGGCCCGGTGGGGGGTGATGATAGCCATCCGGTCCGGGGGGAGGCCGTGGCCCAGGATCAGGCGCCCGGTCAGGGCGGCCATCAGATCCGCCTCTACATCCGATTGCTGGGCGCATCCCTGGTGATCCGTTAATACCAGCGTAACAGGTTGTTCCGGATTCAGGATGTCGCTGAGGATCGGGTCGTCCCCTGTTGGATTGTATTTTTCGTCCAGAGAATCCAGGTAGAGCCGTGCATTTTCCACCGAAGGGTCTGGGCAAAGCCGGTTGTGGTACCAGCTTTTGGATGGAAATGCGCAGAGCTCCTTGTTCATCCGGTAGGTGATGTCCAGGGTGACCTGGCACTCTTCAGGATACAGATCCCGCATATTAGAGAGAATAGAGCGGTTCAAGCGCAGTGCGTTTCCATTGTCATCAGGTTCATGGGAATCATAATTGCCCATGATAATGGGAGGAAGCTGGTGGACATCGCCCAGGAAGAGGAAATTTCCCCTGCCGTAGATGAGACTCAGCAGGGCCTGGGGAACTGGAACCTGGGAGGCTTCGTCGAAAATGATCCAGTCCAGGGCAATGGGAAAGCCTTTATCCTTGCTGTTGAACAGGGAATAAAATCCGTATCCGGTGGCACCTAAAATCAGCCAGGACCGGTTTGGCAGATCCCGGGCGTCCTTTGTAAATTCCACCTCCATGGCGGTGGAATCGTCAAGGTCGGGTGTGCCGGATGCCGGCGTGTTTTCCTCCCCCCATTTCACGCAGTGGCCCGGAAAATGCCCCGGCAGATATTGGTTGACCAGTTGGACCACTTTTTTTAATACCGTGTCAATGGCCTGGTGGGTCAGGGCGCTGATGCCGATGCGCAGGGGCTTGCCGGCTTCATGGGCTTCAAGGATCAGGGCAATGATGATCCATCCCAGCAAATGGGTTTTTCCCGTGCCGGGCGGGCCCTGGATCATGGCGGTACGGTATTGGAAGGGGAGCATTAAAGCCTGCTGCTGGGAGCGGTTGAGGCTGTGGTTTTCCCGGGCCAGCCATTTTTCCACCCAGGTCGCAGATGCCGGTATCTGCCTTTCCAGGGCTGTCCCGGCCAGAAGCTGCTGGAGATGCAAATATCTGCTTTTTGAAAACAGGGTTTCAGATGCGTGGCGCAGTTTTTCCCGGTTCCAGTCATCCATATCTTCTTCAAGGGAGTAGTACAACGCTTTATTGAGATTTATCTTGCCGGACCGGGAAAGCAGCCCGATGTCACCGGCTTGGGTATCATATTCGACCATGACCACGGGAAAGCCGTTTTGCAGATCGGTCATGCCATGGGGCACCAGTTTAAGGAAATCCCCCTGGCGGAATTTGGCCGGCCGGGTCTGGTCTGTGGGTCTGAAGATATTGATGAAGCGCCCGGAGCTGTCCAGCCGGGTCTGGTGAAATTTCAGGTACCCCAGGGACCTGAACCGCAGCATCCGTTCTTCCAGGGGCTGTTCCTGGAGCATCATGATATCTGCCTCTTTCAGGCGTTGTTCCTCCTGGATAAATGTTGTATACGGCCAGGCCTTTTTATCTCCATGACTGCGGGACGGCCATTCCCTGATCCACCGGCTTTGCAGCCGGGACACGGCGGTCTGGTAAAGGTCTGCCATGAGCGCCAGGCAATTTTTTACTTCGGCTGCCGCCTGGTTTATATCGCTGATGAATCCGCTGTTGTGGTGAAACAGGGTAGGTGGCGGTGCAGGCAGGGTCCTGCATTTGAAGATGCGGCCCAGGGTATATAGAGATGCTGTGCCCGGCGCGGGCATATAAAAATGAGCGGTCAGGACCTTTTGAATATCCGTCCAGGAGGAGGGTTGGGTTTGGTCGAGAAATTCACAGGATGCTCTTTGTGCCTCTCCGAGCCATTGATTCAGAGCTGCGGGTGTCTGGGGGCCGAAATGGAAAATATGGGGGCCCTGGCCGACATGGATGCTCTCTTCCCACAACCGCGCCAATTGCCTTAAAAAGGTTTGTCGGACTGCCTGGCGCTCCTGGTTGGTTTCCATGCGCCATACATGTGATTCAACAATTGTACTGCCGTTTGTATCCAGAACCTGCCATCCCAGGACCCGGGGCAGGTTGTCCAGGGGATCTTTTTCCAGGTGGATGAAAATTGCCCGGGAGAGGTTGGCCGGGAAGCGGTGGGTCTTTTTTTTGTGGCAGCAGATGCGGCCGGTTAAAAAGGCATCACACCATCCCAATAATTTTTTCTGCTGTCCCGGGGAGAGGCGAAGGGTCTCTTTTTTAAGGGCACCGGACAGCTGTTCAAGACTGGTGATCTCCATCTGCTGCAGGGCAGCCAGTTCGCCTCTGGTTAATTTGGGCAGGAACCGTATCTCCTCATGGGCCAGGGCATGGTGGTAGCAGCCGGGGAATCCGGAACAGGCTGTGCAAAGGCTTTGAAGCCTGTAATCTGCATGGGGCGGCAGGCCGGAAAGCACATGGCCAAGGTGGTGCAGGAGCGTGGGCAGGGCCGCAAGGTATGGGATTAAATCAAATTCATGGATCTGATACGGTTCTGTTATCCGCACGTCACCCAATGGTGGCGGGGTAATGATGAATCCTTTGCGGGAGACCCGGGCAGGCAGGTTGCAGCGGTCAATAATTTGTTCCAGTGCCAGGGCATAAAAGGCCACCTGCCATTTATGGTGGTATCCTGGTTTTTGGCTGCGTTTGATATCCCCGGCTTCAATGATTGCCTGTCCGTCTTTGCCCGGGGAAAGTTTCAGAAGATCCGGGATGCCGATACCTCTGATATGGGGGAATTGATGGATGGGCGTTTCTGTCTTGAGATAGCACTGAGACAGCCATATCGGCCGGGCGTTTTCCGGATCACTGCCGGCCAGTTGCTGGATTGTTTGTTTTAGGAGCTTAACCGAAGGGAGCCACCGGGGCTGGCCGGTGGCTGGAGGTTCCGGCACAGCCAGGTGGTTCCCCTGTTGTTTAAGGGCAACCAGCACGGCCTGTTCATGTCGGACGCCCTGTTCCCGGACAAGGGCCATGACATCGTCCTCTTCTTGTACGGGATGGGCCAAGCCAAGGTATGAGAGACAGAATCTGCGATCACACTGGCCGTGGAAAATATAATCACTGACCATGGTGGCGGCCAGAGCGCGGGCGTCGGCCCGGTCTGGGTCCAGGCCGGGAGCCTGCCATACGGGGGATAAAAAGGGTGATGCTTTCGGCGTTTTTGCCGTCTGTTTTTCTTGGAACAAAAGCGCTGCTCCGGCTTCCATCTCAAAGTCTGGAGATTGCTCGACGGCCATGGGTAAAGGTTGGCACAGGTCTGCCATATCCCCGGAAACAATATCCGAACCCAGTTCAAGATACCGGGCAAAGGTATCGGCAACCCGTTGATCAAAGAGAAAATCCGCTACCTCTTCCACCATCTGTGGTCTGGGCAGGGTCCGCCAGAAAATACTCAGGGGAATCAGACTGCGCAGCACTTTGAAATGAGCGGAGACCCAGGTGTGGAAGGCCTTTTTTTCAACGGGCAGGTTCAGTTTTTGAAAGTCAATCCAGCGGTCGCATTCCACTCCGGTTTCGCTGGAGGCCACCTCCAGGTCCTCATCCTGGAAATGGTCCCGGATGGCCCATTCCAACACCAGATTGCCGGCGGACCCCAGAAAGGTGCAAAAGTGAAATCTTGCCCGGGTCCCCGGAACCACCTCAATCCCGTTGGCCAGCGTCACCCGGTTCTCGAAATATGAGCATTCCCGGCGGAATAATTTCTGGGTCCGGGCCATAAGGCCGCTGTCCCGGGGCAGGGTGCCGGTGCCCAGGATGCGCCCCATAGCCTGGGCCGTTTCCCAGGAGACATGTGCCCCCAGCCCTACCCATACCAGGGCCTTATCATCCTTTTTCATGGCCGGCCGGGCCGTGACCTTGCCGGGATCACCTTCATCAATCTTCAGGATTTTAAGGCGCCGGCCCGAAAGATAAACCCGATCCCCCACCTCCATCTGGTCAACAATGGATTGGGGGATGTCGGCAATGGATTCCATCTCCACTTCAAGGATGTATTCCTTTTCGCTTTCCGGAAAGTTTCCCCAGATTTTATACGCCATGAAATGGTTCCGGTACTGCCATCCGCCCCGGATCAGGCCGGGTCGCCCAGTCCGTTGATCGGTTCGTCTCAGCCAGCCCTTTTTTTCAAGGGCCTCGAAAATATCCGGCAGCAGGTGCTTGCGGTCCGGAAACAGGGCCTTCAGGGCGTTGAGGGAAATTTCTTTTTTTTCATATAGGCAGGAGATGACCTGCTGGCTCAACACACTGGGCAGGGCTTTGGGGGACGGGGCCTCGATTTTTCCCCGGCGGCCCAGCTCCAGCAGGGCAAGAAAGCGGATTACCTGGTTGCCCGCGGATTCCCCGGTGGTGATACCCCAGAAATTGATGGATTGCCCCCGGCGGTTTGCCCGGCCGATGCGCTGGAGAAAGGCCGACACCGAGCCCGGGGGCTCGTAAAGGAGTACCGCATCCACATCCCCCACATCAATGCCCAGCTCCAGGGTGGAGGTGGCAATGCACAGGGCATGGGGATTTTTCCGGAATCGGTCTTCCGCTTTTTTTCTTTCCTTTGCCTTGAGGTTGGAATAGTGCAGCTCGGTGACCTCCCTGAATACCCCGCTGCGCCGGACAATGCCGGAAAGCCGGTCGCAGGCCGACCGGCTGTTGCAGAACATAAGAATTTTTCGATACGCCCATTCCCGGTACAGATCATTGAGCAGGGCGGGCAGCTCGGTATCCTCTTTTCTCAGGTGGAGAAGCCGGGCCTGAATCTGCCGGTCCGCACCGGCCGAGATGGCCGTGGCGCCGGGCCTGAAATTGAAAAAATCCATGACCTCTGGGATGTCGGCAATGGTGGCGGACATGGCAATTTTCTGTATGGGCGTGCCGGTTCTTCGTTCCAGGCGGGTGAACAGATAGGCCAGGTGTCGGCCCCGGTACTGGTGGACCAGGGGATGGACTTCGTCGATGATCACGGTGCCTACCCGGGCCAGAAAGGCTTTGAGGCCGGCATTGCCGCTGCCCAGCATCACATCCAGGGATTCCGGGGTGGTGAACATGATGTCCGGTCGCTGGGTTCCCCCCTTTTTGATGTCCCCGGTGCGGATGGCCAGGATCAGGCTCAACCGCTCGGTGATGATGGGCTCAAACCGGCGCATGAGGTCCTTGGCCAGGGCCCGGGTGGGAATAATGTATAAAACCCCGTGGGCACGACCAGAGGTGATGACCCGTTCCAGGGCCGGGGCCAGGACGGCCTCGCTTTTGCCCGAGCCGGTGGCTGCCTGGACGATGAGGTCCCGGCCTTCAAGGATGGGGGCGATGGCCTCCGTCTGGACCGGCCGCAGGCCGACAAAGGTCCCGTAAAAAGGTCGGAAGGTGTTGGGGAGCCTTAAAAGGGGATCGGGCAGGAGGTCGGATGGCGGATCAGTGACCTGCAGCATGGGAATCAGCAGGGCGTTTTTTGCTGTTCCAGATCCAGCTGGTTGACCAACAGCCTCAATTTCATCCTGGATTCGGCCCCTTTGTTTTGGGAGAGAATCTGCATCATTTCCCTGGATAGTTCAGTGGATCGTCCAGCAGCTTCCGGCTTCCACCCGTAGGCCCGTGCGTGGAGGATTTTAAGCTTGTCCGATAGCGTCTCCCATTCACCTGAAGACAAGTCCTGGAGAGAATGGATATTGATCCCTTTCCAGGCCTTGTGGTAATTGCGGGCAAAGCAGGGGATGTCGTCGGTCGGCTGGTCGGTTTTCCGGCGTCCGCCGGGTCTGCGGGTCCGGTCCCAGGGTTCGGTTTCAACCAGGGTGAAAAAATCATGGGTAAAGGCAAATACCGGGAAAAATCCCTGTGCGGGGTTTTCCGGGCAGAAGATCTCATGGAGCAGATCATAGCTTTTGCTGCGGCTGGTGATGCGGGTCTGGCCGATGGATTCCCCTTCGTCAAAGAGCAGGACCCATCCCCCGTATCCCATATCCTTGAACAACCGCGCCAGTCCTTTTATCATGCCCAGATATTCCTTGGGTTCATGGCAGGCCAGGGAGCCGCCTTTGTAAAAGTCCACTTCCCGGTAATGGAAGACCGCGCCAAGCTTCTGGGCCGGGATCTCTTTGCCCATGAGGGCATTTTTCAGTGCCCAGGAAAAGGATCGGGGCTGAAACCGGGCATGTTTTTTCAGTTTTTGTTTGCTGGCCGGAATATCCATGTTCTTGTTGGCCATGGCCGCCAGGATGGCCCGGAATCGGTGGGGCATGTCGCCGGGAATAAAATCGTTGATGGATTTATCTTTGTTTTCCGGCCGGGCCAGCCATTGGGCGGCTGTTTCCTTCCACAGCGTTGCCAGGCTGGTTTCCCCATTGGGAAAGACCATGGCCCCCATCAGGGCCCGGTAAACGGCTTTGAAGTCGTGGAAGGGTATCTGCCGCGGGTCCAGGTTAATATAGCTGACCACAAAATTATTTTCCAGGGCCCGCTGTTTTAAATAGGTGAGGCTGTGTGATTTGCCCTGGCCGTATGCGCCGCAGATGCAGAGGTGGTGAGAGGTTCCCTTGTTCAGGGCTGCAGCCCCCCGGTCAAAGAGCTGGTTGAGCTTTTCTTCCCCGGAGGTGAGCCATTGAACCCCCATGGGATCGAACAGGCCCTCCCTGAGGCGCTCCACGGCCCTGCGGAGATGGAAATTTTCAGTGCCGTTCATCTTCTCGTTAAATGCCTTTTCATCCATGGTGTTCATCCCGATTTTAAGAATCCCAGGTGGGTTCCATCTGTTTCATCTTTTCCGCTTCCATCTCTTTCCGGGTCTCGACCATTTGCCGGGCCATGTCCATCTCCTCCGGTGACTGGCCCTGTTCGGCCAGGTCCAGAACACCGATGAGCTGTTTAATAAAAAGCCGCACCTCGCTGATGACCCCCATTTTTTTTTGATTGATGCAGATATCTTCGATGACCTTGTCCGTGACCAATTCTTGGGGTGACCAGCGGTAGGCGATGCCGTGCAGAGAGAGCAGGCACCGGCCCAGGTCCACCAGTTCTTCGGTTTGAAGCGGTGTCTGGTGAATATCCACAAGGACGCCCCGGTAGTTGAGGCGTTTGGCGTCACCCATGGATGCCCCGATGGACCGCACCCGGCTCCACAGGGCATCGTAGGATTTAAATCCTTTTTCCGATACCAGGACGTCCGGGATGATGGAAAAAAAGATGTGAAGGTATTGGGCGGTCTCGCTGTTGTCGATGAAAAGGCGGACATTTTCGTAGGCGGCATTGCGCACCGATGCACTCATGGCCACCACGGTCTCCATTTCGTCCATGAGCAGGATTAAGCCCTGGTGCCCGAACCGCCGTAAAAACAGGATCAGGGAATTCATCAGCTGCCGGGCATTGGTCTTGGTCAGGTATTCATAAACCTGGAAAGGCTTGAGTTCGCGTTTGGTCACTTTGCCGCCGTCAAACCAGTGCATGAGAATTTCCCGGTCTGCCTTTCGGGTCTCCTCATTCTCCCCTTCTTCCATGGGGGCAAACCGGTTGCTCACCAGGGCGGCCAGTGCATTGGCAAAGTTGATATCCATGTCCGGGATATCCCTGAGTTCTTCGGCCAGGGCCGTACATTTTTCTGTGGCGGCGTCTGCCTTGGCGCCTTGGAATTCCGGTGACAGTGCGTCCAGCCAGGCGGTCAGCAGATTCCGGATGCCCACGCCGTCAAAATTGCCCTGGAGCTGCCGGACAATGGACTGGTAAACGGTTTCAAATTTGTGGATGGGCACATCCCGGGTCAGGACCACAAAAGAGACGGCAAATCCTTTTTCCATGGCCAGATGCCGGACCACGGACATGAAATGGGTTTTACCGTCTCCGTAATCCCCGCTGATGAACCGCACCTTGGCCCCGCCCTGAGCAATGTAATTTTCCAGGTCGTCTTCGATATAAGAGAGCCATTTCTGCCGACCCACGGTAAATACCGGCACATATTCCACAGGCACACTGCCCTTGCGCAGCTCTTCGATAATGGATCTGGCCTGGAAGGGTTCGAGTTCTTTGAGGGCGTCCAATGATATCATGGCCGGAAGATCCTTTAAGGTTTATGAAAAGAGATGGCGGTGATCTGGCGCAGTTCCCCCTGGGTGTCCAGGAGCCACAGGGCCTTGTTCCGACCCGGGGTGAGTTGAAGTTCGTACCCTTGGGACGTGCCGCCGATGCCCGCCTGGTAGTACCGCCACAGGTCCACGGAAAATTGGTCCAGGCTGTAGCCTTTGAATTTTCCCTTGTCCATATCCTGGAAAAAGGTTTTGGACTGCATATCGATCACATAGGCCAGGTAAAATTGTTGCATGGGAACGGGACGGCCGGCGGACAGATCTTCTTTTTCAAGGAGTTTCAGGTAGACCCTGCACAGGGAATCAATGAATTCCCGCGGATCATAGGGCGTATCATACAATTGCTTCTTGAGCCGGACCACCATGGCCATGA
Source organism: Desulfobacter postgatei 2ac9 (assembly GCF_000233695.2). Classification (NCBI taxonomy): domain Bacteria; kingdom Pseudomonadati; phylum Thermodesulfobacteriota; class Desulfobacteria; order Desulfobacterales; family Desulfobacteraceae; genus Desulfobacter; species Desulfobacter postgatei. Next base: position 1,840,532 of record NZ_CM001488.1, read on the forward strand.
TCCGCCTGGGATCAATGGATTTGAGTACCTTTTTGTTGATTTTCGTGGCGCGGCTGGCAAAATCAATCTCCCCGGTGATGCCCTTTAAGACCGTGAATCTGGGAAAATTCATCTCCATTTCAAGACCGGCTTCTTCGCATTGCCGGGTCAGGTCTTCGATAAGATCCATGCGGTACTGCTCAACCTTTTCATCGGCATAGGCTCCCAGGGTTTCAAATACCGGGGCGCAGCTTTTCAACGTGTCGTCCTCGCATATATCGCCGGCCAGTTTGCTTTTAAGCAGTTCATCCAGTTGGAGAAAGTCATCTCTTTCCGCACACCGGATGCACTGTTTGATCAACTCGGCTTTTTTCTGTTTCTGGTTCAGGTCCCGCTGAAAGGGCTGGAGGATCTTTTTTAAATCCTTTTGAGCATCCTCAAGAAATTCATTGGTTTCCGGCATTTGACTCCTCGTTTGTTTTTAAATTTTAATTGGCCTATTTTCTACACTGGTGCCGAAAAAACTTCAATGGTTAAAAGCCTGTTCAAAAATTAATGACATCATTTCTGATTAAACCATGAAGAACATGAAGGACATGAAGATTGCTTTTTTTGTATATATTCTTCATGCTCTTCATGTTCTTCATGGTAAAATAAAAAATTTAGTGCTTAATTTAATTTGGAAGTAAGTATGAAAAAACGATATGTAACAGTCCTGCTGGTTTTAATGGTCTGGGGTGGTTTTATGCCGGGTATTTTTCGGTCAGCATGGGGAAGTCCAAAAATAAAAATCCTGTTCCTGGGGGATTCCATTACCGCCGGATACGGGGTTGCTCAGGAGGAGTCCTATCCGGCCTTGTTGGGGCAGAAACTTGAATCGTTGGGGATTCATCATGTTGAGATCATCAACGGCAGCATCAGCGGTTCGACTACGGCCAGTGCCCTTTCCCGGCTTAAATGGTTCCGGAACGCATCTCCTGATGTTCTGATACTGGCCCTGGGGGCCAATGACGGCTTAAGGGGCCTGTCCGTGGAAAATATGGAAGAGAACCTGGGCAGGGCTATTTCATTTGCAAAAAACAGCAACATGGATGTCATCCTGGCCGGCATGCAGATTCCCCCCAATTACGGGCCGGAATATGCCGATGATTTCAAACAGGTTTTTATCACACTGGCCGATCTCCACGGAGTTGTTCTGATTCCTTTTCTCCTGGACGGGGTAGGGGGCAGGGCGAATATGAACCAGCCCGACGGGATTCATCCCAACCGGGAAGGCCATCAACAGATCGCAAAAACCGTATTCCCTTTTATTTTAAAACAGATTGAGGAGCCGTGATGGGGCTGGAAATTAATCATCTTTGCAAGTCTTTTTATTCTCCGGGAACCGGTATGATCCAGGTTCTCAATGATGTGAACCTCCAGGTCAGGCCCGGCCGGACCTATGCTGTCGTGGGCCAGTCCGGCTCCGGCAAGACCACCCTTTTGTCCCTGATTGCCGGTCTGGACAGCCCGGACAGCGGTGATATCATCCTGGACGGCGAAAACCTCTCCTTCATGAATGAAGACCGGCTGGCCCGGTTCCGGGCAGAGAAAATCGGGATTATTTTCCAGCAGTTTCACCTTATGCCCCATTTGACGGCACAGGAGAACATCAGTCTGCCTTTGGAAATCCTCAAGGCCCCGGACATTGAAAAACAAACCCGTGCCATGCTGGAAATGGTTGATCTCACCCACCGGCGTCACCACCTGCCCGGCACCTTGTCCGGCGGAGAATGCCAGCGGGTCGCCATTGCCCGTGCCTTGATCATCAAACCCTCCCTGATCCTGGCCGACGAACCCACAGGTAATCTGGATACGGCCACCGGCGAAACAGTGGCTGATCTGCTGTTTAATCTGGTGGAAACCGAAAACAAAAGCCTGATCCTGGTGACCCATAATCCTTCCCTGGCCGGCCGCTGCCGCAGTACATTCACCCTTGAACGCGGGGTGCTGTCCTGATGTTTTGGATACGCACGGCGTTCAGGGAATTGATCACTCACAAGGGGTTTTCCCTGTTTTTCATCCTGAACCTGGCCCTGGGACTGGCCGGGTTTATCGCCATCCAGTCCTTCCGGGAGTCCCTGGATCGCCACATGGATGACAATCTCAAAGAAATTCTCACCGCCGACCTGGTGCTGATTTCCTATGATTCCCTGACACCGCAGGAAATGCATCAGGCAGAGCGGATACTTGCCGGATACCTGGATAAGGCGCGGATGGTCACGTTTTTTTCCATGGCCCGGGCAGATGACCGCTCCAGGTTGGTCAGGGTTATGGCCATGGACGAAGCCTACCCCCTGTACGGGGGCTTCACGTTTGAAGGAGAGACCAGTTCAAAAGATATCCAGGGCAACCCCGGGCTGTTTATGACCCGGGACACGGCTCGGGCCCTTGGGATCAAGACCGATGCCCACCGTGGAAAAGCGGTGAAGTTGGGAGAAAAAAACTTTTTGATCCGGGACTTTTTCAAGGATGATCCGGACAAGAACCTGACCGGGTTTGAATTGGCCCCCAAGGTTTATATGGGCCTGGACCAGCTGGCCGGGACCGGGTTGATCCGGTTTGGCAGCCGGGTCCGGTATATGTATTACTATCGATTCGAACCGGGAGTAAATCTGGAAGGAAAAATCCGTGACATCAAACAGCATTTTTATGATCCGGTCCGGAATCAGCCCCGGCTTAATGTCCATGATGCCCGGGACGTCAACCAGCGGCTGGGCAGTCTCAGCCGGTATTTTACCCGGTACATGGGCCTGGTCAGTATCATTGCACTGTTCCTGGCCGGCATGGTGGCGGCCTATCTTTTCAGGGGATTTTTAACTTTGAAATCAAAGGAAATGGCCATTTTGATGGCCGTGGGGGCGGTCCGTAAACATATTTATTTTTATGTGAGCTGCCAACTCATGTTCCTGGGCATAGTTTCAGCCATCCTGGCGGTGATCATTTCCATGCTGCTTCTGCCGGTTTTCCCCGTGATTTTCAAGGACCTGATTCCGGCTCATCTGAACCTGAGGGTCTCCTTTGAAACCCTGGCTGCTGCCCTGGCTGTGGGTATAGCCGGCAGTCTGGTGTTTTGTCTGCCCCTGTTTGTCACGATTTTCAGTATCCGTCCCCTGACCCTGCTTCAGGAGAATTCCGTGACAGCCCGGTTCTCAAAACGCAAAATCCTGTGGCAGGCATTGTCATTTGTGCCGGTCATCGCAGCGCTTTTCCTGATGTCAGTGATGGTGTCCGGGAGCATGGCCGACGGAACCCTGTTTGCCGGCGGGTTTATTCTGGCTTTGGGCATGTTTTCCCTGGTCGGCGGCCTGGTGTTTTGGGGATGCCGTTTTCCGGCTGCGTCACGGCAGATCCCGGTGAAGATTGCTTTCCGGAACCTGTTCCGCAACAAGTGGTCGTCCCTGTCCTGTTTTGTCACCATTGCCATGGGCGTGTTCCTGATTGCCATTGTCCCCCAGGTCCGCAAAGGCCTGGAAACCGAGATTATCCGGCCAAAAGGATTGAAAATCCCGGTATTGTTCCTGGCCGATATCCAGGAAGAGCAAAAAGCGCCCCTGATCCGGTTCATGGAAACGCAGGAGGGCGAGCTGGCCCGGATTTCCCCCATGGTCCGGGGACGAATCAAGACCGTGAACCAACAGCCCTTTTACGGGCCCAATGATAGATCCGATAAAAGGGCCAGGGGCCGGCGGCTGGAGTTTATTTTTTCTTTTCGCAAAACCCTTGATGCGTCCGAAAAGGTGGTCCAGGGACGGCCCATCTCTCAAACCCCATGGGAATTCGGCAGCAACACACCATTTGAAATTTCCATGGAACGCTCCTTTGCCGACCGCCATGAAATAAAGATCGGTGACGCGCTGGAAGTGGATATCCAGGGGATTTCCCTGACCGGGAAAGTGGTCAACCTGCGCCAGGTAAAATGGGCCAGCTTCCAGCCCAATTTTTTCATGCTGTTCCAGGACGGGGTGCTCAACGACGCGCCCAAAACCTATGTGGCCAGCATTTCCAACCTGGTCCAGTCCCGCCGCCATGAATTAAAAAATAGAATTGTAGACCGGTTTTCCAATATTTCCGTCATTGATGTGACCCAGACAGCCCAGACCATCCTGGGTGTGACCGACCGCCTCTCCCTGTCCGTGAAATTCATGGCCTGGCTGGCTATTGCCGCAGGACTTTTATCTATATTTTCTATTTCCCGGCATCAGGCCTTTAAAAACCGGAACCAGATCAACCTGCTCAAGGTCCTGGGTACGGATTTTAACACCCTGGGGCTCATTACCCTGCTGGAGTCCGGATTTATCGGGTTTTCGGCAGGAATTACGGCCTTGTGCCTGAGTGTCGCGGTCTCCTTTGGGATCTCCTGGTATTTTTTTGACAGCCTGTGGCAGCTGGACGGGGGAACCCTTTTCCTGATCCTGTGTCTCTCAACGGTGACCTGCATGGCTACCGGCCTTGGGGCGGCATGGCAGGTCATGAAGGGCCGGCCGGTTGAGCTGCTGGGTCAAGGGTACTCAAAATAGTGTCTATGTGTAACTTGTTGGAACTTTCATATAACCCCTATGTCCTAGCGGACACAACAAAAGATATGAGTTTTGAGTAATGAGTAGTGAGAAAAACAACTTGCTTTCATTCTCACTACTCAAAACTCACTACTCACTACTTGCATATAAAAAGGATAATCAGAAATGACGACGGCATGTGTAAGAAAAATATTGCCCAATGTTAAGGATTTTAAAACGTTCTGGAAAAAACAAGGTCCTTTTCGGTACGCACTGACAAGCAAGGAGTATCCACCTGTGCTGCTGGAACCCGAAGAGTGGATATTTGGCCAGGATAAACAGGCGATTATTAAAGAGCTGATGCAGTTCTCCCGTATGAAGATGTTCTTTGCACCGGCGCCGTTCAACCCGGACAATAAAAACATCCTGCGTCCTGATGATATCTGTGCCTGGAAGATTGTCCATTTTCCGGAACCCTGGAATGCCATGATATGCGACGGGTTCCTGCCCGAAGGCCAGCTTACCCGGGCTGTGGTGGATGAGTGCGTCAGGCTGGGCCTTGCCGAGGATGAATCAGGGATTGAACAGGCTTTTTTCAGTCTGCTGGAAAGGCAGCTGGATTGCATGGGCTATGTATGGCTGCCGCCCCGGGGGAACGCACAAACCGCCTTTATTCATGAATACCTGGAGGCGTGGCTCAAGGATGAGGAAGAGGCCGGGCTATTGTAGTGTTTTGTAAGTATCAATCTTGTTTTGCATGCCATTCGTTATCCGCTACCGACGCAGGGCCCACTTGTGCCCTGATCCAGTCCAGAAATGCGTTATTGCCGTCAAGTACATCCAATCCAACGATACAGGGACAATCATAGCTATGCATGCCCTTCACCGCCTCCACCAGGTCAGGCAAACAATCCGCACGGGTTTTTGCAATCATCACCACCTCGCGCTCTTCCTGAAGGGTTCCCTTCCATTCATAAACCGAACGCATACCGTCAATGATGTTTACACAGGCGGCCAACCGCCGTTGAACCAATGTTCTTGCTATTTGTGACGCTTCGTCCATATTTTCGGCTGTCATGTATACAAATCTGATTTCCATCCGTTCCTCCATTTAGTAATTGGCGGTATCCAACTAATTGAAGACCTGATCCTGCTGCCCATGTTTCTTCAACATTTTATCTGCGGTCCTTACGGGGTTATTGCCTGGACAAGCATCGGGTCCGAAATCCGTCCGGCCTGGGTTCGTAAACGATCGGTAACAGCGGATGTCTTTGGAATTTGCCGTGCATAGGCGATGTAGCTGTGTCGATACTGGTCGAGGATCAGCTTGATCCCACTGCGCTTGGAAAACTCCATTTCCAAGATCTGCGTAAGGGATGCCCAGATCCCGTCCGGAGGCCTCAACAATCGTGTACCTGGCCGTGGAAGCGGCATATAGTAAATCTGTTCGAATAGCGGATCCTTGTGCGAGTATACTCCATAGACCGATGAATTGCTCAATAAATAACAAGTATAAATTCTGTATCAATAAAAAAATAAATTAACAATCATTTTGTGCATTTTGTGCCGGTGTTATCAAGTCTTTTACTTTAGTGCCGGATTCGATTTTTTTTGCCTTTTCCCGGGGCTGGGACACAGGAGGCATTTTTTGTTTACCCTTTAAAAAAGTAAGGGCATTCAGGATGTCCGAATCGCATTTATCGGTTTGTGCAATTTTTTCCAGTCGATGCAAGGCTTTATTCGTGCCGATACGTTCCATGGCCGTAACCGCTTCTCTGCGCAGTTCAGAATCATCATAGAAAACAAATTCCGCCAGGTCATCAACGAGAAATTCCATGCCAAGTCTGCCGGCGGCCCGGAAAATGTCCTTGAGCAGTGCCTTGTCTGTCTCTTTGCTCAAAATATGTTTGATTAAATGGGTTATGGGGCCGGGATGATCCGGATTGGTGTGGTTGATCAGGATCATGGAGAATTTAAAATTAATATGTGCCCTGTCCATGGTGAGTTGATACAGACGTGGGCGAAGAGGGTGCGTGGGCTCCATGGTGTTCATAAGAAAGAATAAAATATCATAAGCAACATTGTCCGGGGCCGGGGCAAGTCGTTCAATCATGGCCTGCTGCTGGTCTTCATCAAGGCTTAAAATCTGTGACAGGGTATCTGAATTTATCTGCCCTGTTTTGAGTATCCTTTCAAATTCCGACATAAATGACGCCATAGCTATTCTCCTTATGAGTCATATCCTTTGGGATTTTTTTGTTGCCAGTGCCATGCATCTTTGCACATATCCTCAATGTCCAGGACGGCTTTCCAGCCAAGTTCGCGCTCGGCTTTAGACGGGTCGGCCCAGCATGCGGCAATGTCGCCCGGCCTGCGGGGGGCTATTTGGTACGGGATGTTTTGTCCGCAGGCCTTTTCAAACCCTTTAATCATCTCAATCACGGAATACCCCCGGCCGGTGCCAAGATTGTAAATACCCACACCCGGCGTTTCCATGAGTCTGGGAAGACAGCAGATATGTCCTTTGGCAAGGTCGGTGACGTGGATGAAATCCCGCACACCCGTGCCGTCCGGGGTATCGTAATCATCTCCGAAAACATTGACCCGGGGCAATTGCCCTATGGCCACCCGGGCCACATAAGGCATCAGATTGTTGGGAATCTCCCTGGGATCTTCGCCAATATCTCCGGACGAATGTGCCCCCACCGGGTTGAAATACCGCAGCAGGGTAATGTGCCATTTGGGGTCGGCCGTGTAAAGATCGGACAGAATTTCTTCAATCATCAGTTTGGTTCTGCCGTAGGGGTTGGTTACGGACAAAGGAAAGTCTTCGGTAATGGGCAGGCGTGCCGGGTTGCCGTAAACCGTGGCGGATGAGGAAAAGACAATGGCGGTTACACCCGATTTTTCCATGGCAGCAATCAGGTTCAGGGTGCCGGTGATATTGTTGTGGTAATAGCGCAGGGGTTGCGAAACCGATTCCCCCACAGCCTTAAGCCCTGCAAAGTGGATCACGGCCTCAATATCTTGATGGGCCTTGAACACGGCATGAATCCCTGTTTCATCCAGCAAATCTGTTTGAAAAAATGCAAGATCTTTTCCCGTAATATTTTTGACCCGGTCAAGAGCCTTGGCGGAGGAGTTGACAAGATTATCGAGTACCACCACGTCATGGCCCTGGTTCAACAGTTCAACGCAGGTATGGCTGCCGATATATCCGGCACCGCCAGTGACAAGAATTTTCATTGGAATTCCTTATAAGATCTGAACGTTATCTTTAATAAATCTGAGGTCCAAAGCGAATGTGACAAAAGCATAGTATGTTACAAATGAATCAAAAAGGCAAGTTCCAGGCATTGACACGCAATAATGTGTGGTTAACTTTTTCAATACAGGCAACAGCCTGGTAATCCATACACTGAAAAAAGGAGTATTTTTAATGATTGCACTTTCAGATGCTGCAAAAACGCAGATTGATAACTATTTTGAGGGGAAAGAACCCACCCCCATCCGGATTTTTCTCAACTCAGGCGGCTGAGCGGGTCCGTCTCTTGCAATGGCTCTGGATGAGCCTAAGGACAGCGACGACCTCTTTGACGTTAAAGGGCTTAAATTCGTAGTAGACAAAGAGTTTATGGAAAGAGCACAGACGATTGAAATTGATTTCAATGGTATGGGCTTCAGCCTTAATTCCGGCCTTGATCTGGGCCAGGGAGGCAAATGCGGGGGATGCTCAGGCGGAACCTGCGGGTAAACCAGACCAAGCCATGGCTGTTATTAAAAAGGCGTCTTTGCACGGAAAAAAGCAAAAGACGCCTTTTTAGTCTTTTTATTTTTCCTAATCGTTTGTGTTGTGCCGGATGGGACCTGTAAGCAGGATGGGGGGCGCCTCCAACTTGTCTGCAGCCATAAGGCTCACCACCCGCTTAAAGGCGGTTATGATCATCATCTGCTCCCAGTCTTCAATATCGGAAAATTGCTGTGTGAATGTCTCCTGGAGCAGAGGCGGCAGGTTTTTGATGATATCCTGACCTTTTTCCGTGAGAAAAAGACTGACAGCCCGCCTGTCATCCTCTCTTTTTTTTCTGGCAATGTATCCACGGCTCTCAAGGCGCTTGGTGATATCTGTTACGGTTGCCTGGCTTAAGCTTGTGGCCCGGGATAACGGGGTAATGGAAATCTGGCCATGGGCGGAAATTTCCTTGAGTACAATAAGCTGGGGGCCTGTTAGACCAAATTCTTTGTTCAGTTTTCTGGAATGAATGTCAACCGCCTGGATGATTTTACGAATTGATATCAAAAGGGTTTGACATCTTTGGTTGCTGAGTTCTGTTACGGCCATGATTATTTATTTATCTTGTGTCTGTGTTATTTATTATTAAAATTTGGATTGATGATATTCAGTTTTTAAGGCTTAAATATGGTATTGTATACCATTGTTCACGCAGGAGGCAAGCACAATGGTTTTTGTCTTGGTTGACCCGTAAACCTCGACCATGGTAGCCTGTGCGGTCATAAGAAAAAATTTAACGTATTCCAATGTTAATTTTTCGGGGAAATGTCATGGAACAACAGGTTAAAGAAGTGATTTTGAACAGATGTGCTGCTGTCTGCGCCGTCATGGTCATGGTCCTTGTCTGTATTGCAGGGTGCGGCGGAGCAAAAGAAAAGAAGGATACGGATCTGGTCCCCGGTAACTGGATTTACTACCGGAACCGCACCTATATTCTCACCGCCATGGATATGAAAGGCACATGGACATCGTCGGTCAGAATTGCAGATGTGACCTCTAAAATTGTTGATTCCAGGGGAACGGCCGGCGGAACCTGGCATTTGGACGAAGGACAGCTCATTTTTACCGTCGAGGCGTCAGATATCGAAGATGTCTGGAAAAAGAATGACACCCGTTTTTACAAGGTGCTTGAACTCAGCAAGCATCTCATGGTCCTTGAGGGCGAAAACGGCCGCAAGGAGGAATGGAAGAAAACAGTGCCCCAGAAGGGAAAAGAGGGTTCAGGTGCTCTTAATCCCATTGTTTCCATGGCGCCGTATGCTGTTAATCTGGACAAACATTCATCCAATGTTCAGGACCGCTACCTGTGTCTGAGCATGCATTTGGAACTTATGGAACTGATGCCGGAGCAGCCGGTGCCCCAATTTCATCCCAGGGCCAGGGATGCCGCCATCATCTATCTGTCTTCTTTGACCTATGATGATGTCTCTGATTTTGATCGCATCAAGATTCAGAAAGAAAAGGTCAAGGATGTACTCAACCCATATATGGAAGGGTTGATTAAAGAAGTCGTCATTGATCATGTGGTTGTCGCCGTTTCCGCAGCCAAGGTGGAGGAATTTATGATTGAACACAGGGCTGCACCAAGCAAGGAAGGGCCGGTTGAAGGAGAAGGGGCAGGGACCGGTGAAGAAGGCGCAGAAAAAGAGAACCCAAAGGCATCCTGACAGGCAGGCAATCACTCTTCCTTTGGTTTTATGACCAGTACGGCGCCGGACTTAAGACTGATTTTGGCCTCATCCTGTGTGAAAACATTGCTGATACCCATGGTCGAACCCATGCAAAGGTTTTGATCCGTCAAGGGGTACTCCAGTCCCTCCAGGGTCAGCCCTTTAACATGGTCTGATACCGGGATGACGGACAACAGGTCGCCGGGACGGCCCATGAGTGTCAGGTCGGAAACAACAACATGAATATCATTATATGCATCTAAGATCGTGGTCGGGATCCCCTGGTCTGCAAGTCTGCGCAGAAGGAAAATATTTGCCAGGGTATGGTCAAGCCGGGTGCTGGTGGCACCCATAATGAGAAGCTCGGTGCATCCATGGTCAATAGCATATGTCATGCACAATTCCATATCTGTCTGGTCTTTGCGTACCGGATGCTTTAAAATTTTAACCTGTTTTTCTTTATAAAATAAAAGGGTCTCTGTAGGAATGGAATCAAGGTCGCCGATGATAATCCCGGGAATAATGCCCATGTGGTGAAGATGAACTGCCCCGCCGTCTGCGGCAATAACCATATCCGCTTGTTGTATCCGGGGTAAAAGCCCGTCCGGCTCAGACAGGGTTCCGTTTGCTACAATGACTGTTTTCATAATTCTATTTTCATACCAGAAAAATAATATAATGCAAACAATAGTAATTGACACAATGTCCAGAAGTTCATATTTTCCAAGCCAATGAAGGTTTTCAAACGTATACATACCTATCTTTTTTTTGAGCTGATCCCGCCGTTTGCCATAAGCACCTTTTTTCTGACCTCGGTGTTTTTGATGACCCGGATTCCGGATATCACGAATATGGTGGTTAACTACAACTCCAGTATCACGGATATCCTGCTTTTGATATCCTATACCCTGCCGCGGTTCATGGAGTTTACCATTCCCATGTCGGTCATGATTTCGGTGCTTTTGACTATCATGCGCATGTCAGGGGACAATGAAATCATCGCCCTGAAAGGGGCGGGAATGTCTTTGTACAAACTTTTGCCGCCCGTACTTCTCTTCAGTGTGATTACCCTTTTAATCACCATGTGGGTGACGGTTTACGGGATTCCCAATGGCAAACTGGCCCTGAAGGTGAAAACCATAGAACTTGCCAGGTCCAGTATTGACGCAGCACTGCAGGAGCGCCAGTTCAACAGTCAGCTGAATGGAATCATGATTTACGTGGCCCATGTGGATATGGGCACCCGGGATTTGACGGACGTATTCATTGAGGACCGCAGGACTGCCGACATGGTTTCTATCTCAACCGCTCCCAGGGGACGCCTGGTGCGCCAGGGAGACCAGGATGTATACACCATCCGTCTGTATGACGGCATGATCAACCAGGTTAATGTTCAGAATCATTCCGTAACCAATATCAATTTCGGGCACTATGACATCAATGTCGACCTGACTGCCATGCAACAACATAAGTCCACGGAAGTGACAAAGGATTTTGATGAAATGGGCCTTCATGAACTGCTCCAGCGTATCAAAATCGGTTTTAAAAAACCTGAAATGGATAGGGAAGCACGTCTGGTTTTGCATGAAAAATTTTCCATTTCCTTTGCTTGTCTTGCTTTGGGGGTGTTGGCATTTCCCTTGGGTGTTCAGTCCATATCCTTAAGAAAATCAAGCGGATTTGGAATGGGAATCGGTTTTTTCCTGCTTTACTATCTCCTGCTGGCCTTTGGCTGGTCCGGCGGGGAGGCCGGCCGTTATCCGCCGGTCATTGCCATGTGGCTGCCCAATGTGGTTATGGGGGGGGCGGGCATTTTTCTTTTGATCCGTAATGCCAAGGAGCAGCCCGTACATCTGCCCCGTTGGATGCAAAATCTTGCGGCAACTGTCGTGGTCTGTTTCAGGAAAAGGAGAAAATCGTGATTAAATGCCTGCACAAATACTGGCTTAAAGAGTTTATCAGGATTTTCATTATTATCCAGGCATTGGTTATTATACTGTTTGTTTTTATTGATTACCTGTCCCATATGGATAGAATGCTTGAATACGATGTGTCTTTTGCCAGGGGCCTTTGGTATGTGCTGCTTAAGCTGCCGTATATGTTTGTTCAGTTCACTCCGGCAGGGCTGCTTCTTGCCGTTATTTCCGTGTTTGGTATTATGAATCGGAATGAAGAGCTTACGGCGTTAAGGTCTTCGGGGATCTCTGTTTATTTTCTGGTCAAGCCGGCTATTGGGGTCGGATGTCTTTCGGCCCTGTTGATGCTGTTTTTGGGTGAAACCCTGATTCCCGTGTCCATGGCCCGCTCCAACCACATTCGTTACCATGAGATGGTTGAAAACAAAGGGGTGGTTCATAGTCGAAAAGACTTCTGGATCCGTTCGGGTAAAATGCTGGTGCATATTAATTTTTTTGACCCGGCGCAAAAAACGGTGGCCGGCATCACATGCACCACCATGGGCGCAGGCTTCAAGATCGCCTCGCGTATTGATGCGGCAAAAGGGTATTATGACAACGGCCAATGGATTCTGGAAGATGTCACTGAACAGGTGTATGACCCCAAAATCGAAGACTATCAGGTGACCGCAAAGCCCAGCAAGGTCATAACCCTTGATCTGAACCCTGACGACCTTGGCCGCGTGGCCCAGAAGACCAACGAAATGAGTTATACCGAGCTTAGAGGGTATGTGGAAAAAGTAACGGCTGAAGGGTATGACGCCACCACTTATAAAGTGGATATGCACGGGAAGCTCGCCTTTCCCTTTATCTGTGTTATCATGGCGTTGACAGGGGCTGCCACGGGCATGAGGCGTTTTGTGAAAACCAATCTGCCCGTGGGCATTGCCGTGGGCATGGGATTTTGTTTTCTGTACTGGTTTGTATTCGGGTTTACGGCCTCTTTGGGCTACGCAAAGATCCTGCCGCCGGTGGTGGCCGCCTGGGTGGGCAACCTGGTTTTTTTATGCCTGGGGTCTATCTATCTGATTCAGACGGAATAATGCCGGTTTCATGATTTTTTTTTACCATATCATCACCCTGGGTCTATTCTTTTTGTGCCTGCCTTTTTTGCCGATTGTATGGATGTTTTCGGCCAAACGGCGGGCCAATCTATTACAACGCCTGGGCTTGTTTACCCGGATTCCTAAGAAAGAAGCCAATACGCACAGAATCTGGGTTCATGCCCTGTCGGTGGGAGAAGTGAACTCAAGTCTGCCCCTGGTAACCGCGTTTAAAAAAAAATATCCGACCCACCATATTATTTTTACGGCATCCACCAAAACCGGATTTGAGCGGGCCCTTGCGCTGATGCACCCGGGCCGGGCCGACTCCCCGGTTACGGCGGTGGGTTATTTCCCCTTTGATATTTGGTTTGCAGTGATGCGGGTGGCCTCACGCATTTCACCGGACCTTGTTTGTCTGGTGGAAACGGATTTGTGGCCCGGTTTTTTGTCTGTCATGCATCAATGCAAAATTCCAGTGGTCCTTGTGAATGCACGATTGTCCCCACGCTCTTTAAAGGGGTATCAGTGTATTGGGCCGTTGTCCAAACTGTTTTTTTCAACGCTTTCCTGTGTTTTGGCCCAAACCCGGCAGGACGCTTTGGGCTTTGAACAGCTTGGTGTGTCCGGGAAGCGTATTCAGGTCACCGGCAATATCAAGTTTGATCAGCCCTGTCCTATTTTATCCCGGGAAGAAGTTTCAACCCTGGTCCGGAATCTGGGATTTCACACGGGTGACCGGATAATGGTGGCCGGTTCCACCCACCCCGGTGAAGAACCCATGGTGGTCCGGGCGTTTATCCAGGCAAGACGGACAGCCCCTGAACTTAAACTTGTTATTGCCCCCCGGGATCCGGGCAGGTGTACCGCTTTGTTCAGGGAATTGCCCATAGCCGGGTTCAGGGTTGCATGCTACCTGGATCCGCTTGAAAGCAAGCAAGGTGCAGATATTATATTTCTCAACACCATCGGTATTCTGGCCAACGCCTATGCGCTTTGTACCGTTGCCTTTGTGGGTGGATCCCTGGTGGCCCAGGGCGGGCATAACCTTCTGGAACCGGCCATGTTCGGCAAACCGGTTCTTTTTGGGCCCCATATGACGGACTTTCGTGAAATGACCCAATTGTTTATCCAGGGCAAAGGCGGCATCCTGGTTGAAGACGAAAAAGCCCTGGCCGGTGAACTGGAACAATTGCTGCGCAATCCTGACCATTGCCGCCACACCGGACACAATGCCCGGCAAATTTTTAACGGCAACGCAGGGGCGATAGATGCCTGTTTAAGCCGGATGGAGGCGTTTCTTGATTAAAGCCTGGCTTGACCGGATAGAAAAACGGGTATTGCAGACCATGGAAAACCCTGGTCCCTTTTCGCCTTGTTGCTTTGATCAGGTGCTGGCCGGCTGTGCAAGTCTGTACAAAGCCTGCGTGAGACTGCGTTATACCATGTATGGGACCGGTTTTCTGAAATCCAGGGGCCTTGATTGCCCTGTGATCTCCATCGGCAACCTGGCTGTGGGGGGATCGGGTAAGACACCCATGGCAATCTGGCTGGCCAGGATGCTGGTGGAAAACGGGTTGCGTCCCGTGGTGATCAGCCGGGGTTACAGGGGGGCACTTGAAAAAGAGGCTGCTGTGGTATCGGACGGCCGGCAGGTGTTTTTGGATGCAAAAACCTGCGGTGATGAACCTTATATGATGGCCATGGAAAAAGCCTTTCCCGTGGTGGTGGGAAAAGACCGGTATAAGGCGGGCCTTATGGCTTTGGAAACCTTTGCACCGGATGTGATCATTCTTGATGACGGATTCCAGCACCTGAAATTGCGCCGGGACCTTAATCTGGTGCTTCTGGACTACAGGCAGCCTTTGGGGAACGGCCGCATGCTCCCGGCAGGCCGGTTGCGTGAAACGCTTGGTATGGCAAAGAATAGAATTGATGCCATTGTGTTCACCCGGTCTCCCCCGGATGTATTTCAATTGGACGCGTTTCACGGATCAGAGAGTCAATCCGCGGCAAACGACATCAGTGAAAAATTGCCGTCTGTGCCGGTTTTTTTCTGCACGAATGAACCCTTTGTGGCGCAATTATTTCCGGCGGGGAGCGATAATGACACAAAAAACTTTCAATCATGGATGCTGAAAGGAAAGAGAGCTGTTCTGTTTTCAGGCCTGGCCCGGAACGCGGTCTTTGCACACTCCGTGAGGGATCTGGGGGTAAACATTTCCGACCACCTTGAATTTTGCGACCATTGCAGGTATAACGGGCCTGATTTTAAACGGATTCTGGACCGGGCTAGGGCGTTGAATGTGGATTTGATCCTGACAACCCGGAAAGATTGGGTAAAGGTAAACCCGGCATACTTCAGGGATGTGACGGTTGCTGTCATTGACATTCGGTTGCGTTTTTCCAATTCCCAAGACCTGGAAAAATTTATTTTGGACAATAGGTTTGGCAGGCCGCAACGTCAGGGTTGTCCATGATAGTTTTTATATGAAAGTTTTGAGTATTGAGTATTGAGTATTGAGATTTAAAACAAGCTGTTTTTCTCAATACTCACTACTCATAACTCATATCTTTCATTGTTTGTTGTGTCCGCTAGGACATGGGGGTTATATGAATGATGATCAGATTTATCGGTTGTTGCGTCTTCTGGTGCTGGCCCTGGGCAGACTGCCCATTTGGCTGGCTGATTCTTGTGCCCACTTTTTAGGCCTGCTCTGGTTCAAAATTGACGCAAGACATCGAAAAATCACCCTGGAAAATCTTACCCGGGCCTTTGGCGATCAGATGACACCGGGCCAGATCAAAATACTTGGCAAACAGGTGTTTAAAAATATTGTGACCATTGTGTTCGAATTTGCATGGACCCTGAAGTTTGACCGGGATACATTTTTAAGCCATTTCACCATCAAAGGGGTGGAATATATCAAAGCGGCTCATGCCAGGGGCAAAGGGGTGATCGGATTGTTGTGTCACCTGGGGAATTTTGAAATGCTTATCGCCGGCATAGAGCCGGTGGGGGTCAAGGGATATGCCATCTATAGAAAATTAGATTTTAAGCCCCTGGACCGGCTGATCCGGGAAAATCGCAGTCGGTTTAACCTGGAAGTGATCCCCAAGGGAAAGAGCTCTAAAACAGCTGAAGCCATATTGAACCAAGGTCAAATCGTAGGGTCCCTTCTGGATCAGAGTGTGGACTGGTACATGGGCCCATTTGTGGATTTTTTTGGGGCACCGGCCTGTACCCACAGGGGCTTTGCCAAGCTGGCACTGAAAACCAAGGCGCCTGTGTTACCCATATATACGGTGCGTAAAAACCGGCATTTCACTGTGGAGTTCCTGCCTGAAATTCCCTTGGTGGAAACCGGGGACCCCATCAAAGATATTGAGATTAATACCCAGAACTATACATCGGCGATTGAGTCCCTGGTCAGAAAATATCCGGATCAGTATTTCTGGGTCCACAATCGCTGGAAAACCAAAAACTATTGCCCCTGGCCTAAAACAGATGACTAAAATCCGATTGAAAGACAGCAGCCGGGCACACATCCTGATCCGGGCCGCCAATTGGGTGGGAGATGCCGTTATGACTACCCCGGTGGTCCGGGCTGTGCGCTCAAATTTTCCCAGGGCCAGGATCACGGTGCTGGCCAAACCCTGGGTGGTACCGGTGTATCAGAACAACCCCCATGTTGACCATGTTATGGTGTATGAAAATCAGGGACGCCACAAAATGGGTTTAGGAACCCTCAGGCTGGCCAAAGATATGCGGTTTCAAAGGTTTGATCTGGCCATTCTGATGCAAAATGCGTTTGAGGCCGCACTGTTGGCATTCCTGGCCCGGATTCCCGAACGTTTGGGCTACAACACCGATGCCCGGGCCATGCTGCTCAACCGGTGCATCAAGATGGATCCTTCCCTGAAGAAAGGTCATCTCATTGATTATTACCTGGCCATTTTAAGCTCGGCAGGCCTTGACATTGCGGGCAGGGAGCTGGAGCTTTACCCGGATCCCCGGGACAGGGAATGGGCCCAGCGATTTCTTGATGAACAGGCATTGTCGGGTCCGGGTCGTCCCGTGCTGGGCATCAATCCCGGGGCCACCGGGGGGACGGCTAAACGCTGGTTTCCGGAACGGTACGCGCAACTTGCCTCAGGACTGGCAGCGCGCCACCGGACCCGGGTCATTATTTTCGGCGGGCCCGCAGATCGGGAGCTTGGGGATGAAATCTGCGCCATGGCCCAAGGGGCCTGCATCAACATGGCGGGCAGGACCAGCCTCTCCAAAGCCTTTGCCCTGATCAGTGCGTTAAACCTTTTTGTGACTAATGATTCCGGCCTGATGCATGTTGCCGCGGCCCTCAATGTAAATCAGGTGGCCGTGATCGGTTCCACCGACCATATTGCCACAGCCCCTGCAAATAAAAACAGTGTCATGGTCAGGCAGGCGGTTCCCTGCAGTCCCTGCCTGAAAAAGCAGTGTCCCACGGATCATAAATGCATGGATAAAATTACCGTGGATATGGTGATGGCGGCCTGCAACTCTTTTCTGGAAAAGGAGGGATTTAATGGCTGATGCCCAAAAGGATCTGTTTGCCGGGGTCAACCGGATTTTAATTGTCAAGCCCAGTGCCCTGGGGGATATTGTCCACGCCATGCCCTTTCTTTACGCATTGAAACAGCGGTTTCCATGGGCCAGGATCGATTGGGTGGTGGCCCATGGACTTCATACCTTTCTGGAGGGGCACCCCATGATCAACCGTCTGTGGGTGATTAACAAAGACCAATGGAAAAAACCGGCCCGGCTCAGGCTGACACTAAAGGAGATAAACGATTTGAGACGAAGGCTGGCGGAACAGCACTATGATGTGTGCATTGATTTGTCAGGCCTGTTTCGCTCCGGTGTGATTTCTGCGTTTTCCAAGGCCCCTGTCCGTTTGGGATTTAAAGAGTCGGATGAAGGCAGCCCCCTTTTTTATACCCATAAAATTCATGGATCAATGAACATTCACGCCATTGACCGGTATCTTGAAATTGCCCGTTTCATGGGCTGTTGCGTTGACAAGGTTAAATATCCGTTTGCGCCGTATAACCCCGTGCCTGATATTATGAAACAACTGCCGGATCAATATGCCATTATCTGTCCCTCTGCCGGAAAACCGGCCAACCGGTGGCACGCCTCAAAATTCGGGGCGCTTGCATCCATGCTGGACCTGCCTGCCGTGGTCATCGCCTCTGCATCGGAGGCGGATATTGCATTGGCGGTGGAACAATCATCAAAGGGAAACGCCGTGTCCATTGCCGGGAAAACAGGGCTGAAGGATCTTTTGCCGGTCATTGCAAAGTCGCGGTATTTTATCTGTAACGACACCGGACCCATGCATATTGCCGCGGCCCTGGATGTTCCGGTCTTTGCCATATTCGGACCGGCCAACCCGGTTCGGACCGGCCCCTATGGTTTTATCCACACAGTAATTCAAAAGGACCTGGAGTGTTCCCCTTGTTACGCCCATACCCCATGCAGACACTACAGGTGCATGGAAGAGCTGACCGTTCCTGAAGTGTTTGAAAAGATACAGTATGCATTAAAAAATAAGAAGGAAACCACCGTATGACTATAGTTTCATCCCCGAAGTTGTCTGTTTATATTATAGCGTATAATGAAGCCGATAAAATTGAAGCTGCATTAAAAAGTGTGGCCTGGGCGGACGAAGTGGTTGTTGCCGATTCCTTCAGCACCGATAATACGGCAAAAATTGCGCAGGATCACGGGGCCAGGGTGATTCAGCTCCCCTTTGAAGGGTTTGGCAAACTCAGGGAAGATGCCATCAATGCGTGCAGCCACGACTGGGTGTTTAGCTTGGATGCTGATGAGCGGTGTACCGAAATTGCAAAAAAAGAAATTATTAAGATCATAAATGATCCCAACAGCCTGGATGCATATTATGTCCCCCGTCGAAATTATTTTATGGGAAAATGGATCCGGCATGCAGGGTATTATCCGGATTTCCGCCAGCCCCAGTTGTTCAGAAAAGGTGTACTCAAGTTTATGCACGACGCGGTTCATGAACGGTACGAGGTGGTCAGTGACAGGAAATGCGGTTACTTTAAGTCCTTTATCTTTCAGATCCCTTTTAAGGATCTTGAAGAAATGTTTAGAAAAATGAACCGATATTCCACCCTTGGTGCCCAAAAGCTTAATGCGGCAGGTCAAAAGTCAGGGATGTTCAAGGCTCTTGCCCATGGCTTGTGGGCTTTGTTCAGCATGTATATTTTAAAACTGGGCTGCCTGGACGGTTGGCCGGGATTTATTATTTCTCTTAGCAGTTTTGAAAGTACGTTCTATAAGTACGCTAAACTTCACTTAAAACAAAAAGGACTGGACGTTTTTATTCACAATCCGTTGCCAAAGGTTTGATTCCTAATTTTTTTAAGGGCTCACTGGACGGCGGGGCATCCCTTCATATGCCAGATAAGAAGTTCATAGTAGAGCATGGCCTTGTTTTTTTTCCCGGTTGCAAAAAATAGAGTCAGCGTCCATACCGTTAGATTTATGAGCAAATCTGCCGTCAGCCTTACCATGATCAACGGCATATATACGCAGGAAAGCAAAGGAAAGTGTTTTTTATAATAAATTCGCCGGGACTGGGAAAAAAGCAGCCTTGATTTAATACTGTGGCCGACACTTTGTCCGCCTAAATGATAGATTTTTGCCCTGGGAACGATATATGAAAACCATCCATTTTGATGCATGGTAAGGGCTAAATCGGTCTCTTCAAAGAAAAAGAAAAAGGATTCGTCAAAAAAGCCTGCTTTTCTCACGGCTTCCATTTTCATGAGAATGCATGCGCCAATGCATGAGTCCACCTTTACCTCGGTGTGTGTGATGGAATGTTTGTTTTTCCGAAAGGGAGAGATGGTATTAATAAGGCTCTCATTAAACAGGAGGGTAAAAATACCTGGAAAGTAAGCAAAGGAGTTTTGTTTTGTTCCATCTTCATTTAACAGCTGACCGGCGCATATGCCGGCATCATCTTTTTCTTCCATAAAATCGCAAATTGCCTTCACAGCCCCCTGGGTCAGGATTGTGTCTGAATTGAGCAGGAGCGCATACGGGCTTTTCGTCTCTCTGAGTACGATGTTGTTTGCTTTGGCAAATCCAAGATTTTCACTGTTTTCAATCACACGGACATCGGGAAAAGCCTTAAGAACTGCCTTGGGACTGCCGTCGTGGGAGTTGTTGTCAACCACCACAACTTCAAAAGAAAGCTCTTTTATGGTTTCAAATACGCTTTTAATGCAGTTGAGAAGCAGTTCTTTTGTATTGTAGCTTAAAATAATAATCGTAACATCTGTCATGAATTGTGTTCTTCCCCGGATACTTTTATTGTTTTTTGCTAATTTGCAAGTTACGGTTGAACCATGCTTCTTCAGTTTCCGTCAGGGCAAAAACCCTGACAGCAATATATCATATGACCATTGGAAAATATATCTATTAACTCAGGAAACAATGCCAAAATTGTGAAAATAAATCGTTCTAAATCAAATTGTTCATCTATAGTCATTGTGTTTGAAGCCCAGATTTTCCACACTCTGCTTGTCGTTTTATAGGTTGATTTTTTTTGAATCCTGGATTCATCCAACGTTGCTCAATGGGGGTCTGACAATTGCATTCGATGTAAAGAGATGTTATTGGATGCAAAGAGATGTTATTAATTGACGGCTGCAATTTAATAAGCATAGTGAATTTCATATTTTTTTTAATAATATTAGTTGTTAGGATACATATAGCGCTTTATGATTAAGCTCCCCAACTTATTTTTTTATAGGAAAAAATTGGTTCCGCAAACGCCACCCCCTGATTGCCAATGGTCCATCGGCATCTATGAGGGTGTTTCCCCTTTTACCTTACAACCGCCTATCAATATAACCAACCCAATTCTATCCCCCTGTGACGTATCCGATGGACAGTCAATACTTGTCGCAGACCCTTTTGGTGTCCGGTATGAAGATAAGCACTACCTTTTTTTTGAATCTGAGGTGAAAACTAAAACCGGTTATAGAGGAAAGATAGCCTTGGCAAGCAGTGAGGACGGGACAACATGGCATTATGAGAAGGTTGTCCTTAACGAGCCTTTTCATCTTTCTTATCCTTATGTATTTATTTGGGAAAATCAATTTTACCTTATTCCTGAATCCAGACAATTCCGGCAGATTCGACTGTATCGTGCTGTATCATTCCCTTTTCACTGGGAACTGGATACCATCTTACTGAAAGGCAAGCGTTTTGCAGACAATAGTCTTTTTTTCTATAATGATATTTGGTGGTTGTTTACAGATTCGGGGAATTCGACTCTTAGGCTATATTTTTCCCAGCATTTGAAAGGTCCTTACAAACAGCATCAGAAAAGTCCGATACGCAAAAAAGATCCCCATTATGCACGCCCTGCAGGACGGGTGATTTTGTATCAAAATAACCCGATTCGTTTTGCCCAAGATACCTTGCCCATATATGGGAGTAAAGTATGGGGCTTTAAGATCACTACATTGACGACTAAAGCTTATAGTGAAGAACCCATTACAACCCCTGTCCTTGAGGCTTCCGGAGCTGGATGGAACAGCCATGGCATGCATACTGTTGACGCAACCCAATTGCCGGATGGCTCCTGGCGGGCTTATGTTGATGGATATGGATCGAGCAAGGGAAGTAGTGTCTAAGGTTAGGCGAAAACTAACTTTGCGGTGCAAACAGGGTTGCACTCATTAATGCAAAAAACCAGCCTTCAGCACTGTCTTTGAGCGGAGACGCGACCATACAGGCTGTTATGATGGTTAAGACAAAACCCCGGGCAAGCAGTATCCTTTTTTTCTTTTGTAACAATCGCGCATAGCACCATTGGGTGAGGAAAAAAGAGAGAAGAACCAAAATACCGACCAGGCCAAACTGAGCACCAGTCATCAAAAAATCGTTATGGGGATTGTCTGATCGATGAAATTGGGTTCCTTTTATCAATTTAGAGTAGGATGTTTGGAAGCTGCCTGTGCCTGTACCGATGAAAGGGCTTTTTCTTATAAGTTTAAGAGAATTTGTGTAGAATTCAAGGCGGAGACCGGAAGATGAGGTCCAACTTGCCGGTTTTCCGTAATTCCATCCCCTTATTTCATTGACTGCGATACGGGCTCTTGTTAACAAAGGATTGGATGGATAGACCCATAAAGAAAGCCCCATGCAAAGACAGATGATAGAGGCGATTACAATACTTTTGCGGTTGCTCCATGAAAAAAAATAGTACATAAAAAGGACAAGGCTAATTAGATGGCCGGTTCGCCCGTTTACCATGAATAATACATTGATTAAGGCCAGGAAACTGAATCCTGTCCATAGAAGTCGTGCTTTAAGTGTTTTAGCCGACCTGGCCAGCACTGCCGTAGCAAATACAGTAAATGCCATGAATGTATTGTGTTTGATGTGATCATGGAAAACATAACAGTCAAACGGGTTGCCCTTTACAGGTATAAAGCCCGGCACCATGCTGACCCGTATCAGATACGAGAGAAGAAGAATTATTCCCATGGCACCAATAAATGATATCAAAACAGCCCGGGTATTTTTTTCTTTCTTTAAATAGATCATGGCCATGGCTATGAATAGGAACTTACCGCCGTTCTGCAGGCTCTCAAGTATTTTTTCCTGCCCGGCACCGGTATAGGAAAGCCCTGCTATATGAATCAGGAAAAATGTACAGCCGGCCATCGCCACAGGGTTGGATTTTATGATAACTGTCAATTCTTTTAACGGGTTCTTGAAGTTGTCCAGAATCCAGAACAAAAGGAAAATTCCTAAGACCATATAGGTCATGGCCGTGGATACAGGGATGGTAGCTGCCAATAAAATCAGTGCGGAACTGCAGACTTTGCTTAAATTTATGTGTGATATCATTTTGCCAGCATTTGTTTAGTTGTGTCCGGGGAGTAAAAAAAGTTTTATTGGTCGGCTCATAAAAAAGTATTATCGTTTTTATGCATATCTCTCAGTTCATTGGGTATTTCGGCATAATAGTTCACAGGAAAACAAACCCCATAAATTAGAAGGAAAGCTGAGCAATATATGATTCATACTGCTTGAAAATGGTTTTAGAGTCAAAACGACTCAAATCGGCTTGATTGATCTCAGGCGGATTTTTAGAAAATTTTACAATATTGTAGGATAATTTTTCGACATCCCCAACTGGGGATAAAGCCTCAGGAGTACTGATAAGGATCTCTGAAGGCCCTGAAGGACAATTCGTACTAATAGCCGGGGTACCACAAATCAAGGATTCAATTAATACATTTGAAAGGCCTTCAAAATCAGAAGATAAGACAAACAATTTTGCACGCCTCATCCAGGCATATGGATTCTTTTTAAACCCGGCAAGATAAACTTTTTCTGTTAAGTTCAAGGTTTCAATCATTTTTTTAAGATGCTCTTTCTCATATATGGAGCCATCTCCTATAATCACTAAAGGCAAAGAAATATTGGCAGCCCAATAAGCCTTCAGTAGTATGTCATGCCTTTTTTCTTTTGAAAATCTTCCTACAGTTAAAATGAATTCTTCCTCCTTAAAATCGATAGGGTTCAAACTTAATTCTTTAATGTTTTCAAAATCGAAAGGGTTGTACATCGTTTGTATAAACTTAGGAAAAACTTTGAAATTGTTTAAAAGATCATTTGCAATTCCTTCGGACACGGTTAATATATTTTTTTGGTTATATAACTTCCTGAGTTTTTTTAATCTTCGACCTGATTTTTTCCCATTTAAATACCCCTCGGAGTAATTCGTATGGATCGTATGAAAAACTGGGGACTTAGATTTAAAATTTCCCAGAAGAAAAGAAGAGAACATCTCATGAGCAAAAATAGCGGCAATATGATTTTGTCTTTCGATTTTTCGAATAATTTTTCTTAATTTTTGACAATAGTAAAGGTCGGTGAGCCATCTATAAATGCCTAATCCTTTTTTAAAATTTAAACAAATAAGATCTATGGATTTAGGGATTGTAAGTTTGCATTCATTTTTGATTGCAATAATATGAACCCTATATCCTGAAGAATCAAACAGCCTCGCTAACTCAACAACAACCTGTTGCGCACCTCCGGAGCCTAAGCTGTCCGTAACAAATATAACCGTTTTATTCATACTGTTTCCCCAGTGTCATAAAGATAAGATGTTTCTAAATTAAAACCATACAAACGTATAAAGGGCATGAAGATTGATTTCCGGTACGTATTTCCCATGTTCTTGTATGGTTAGATATACTCAATCTTTAAGTTTTTGACATTGCGTTCTTGGCAACTTACATAATTTGTTTTATATGAAAGTCTCAATAAGTTGTTAAGTTACTTTCATTTTTTGTTGTGTCCCTCAGGAGATGGTCGTTATTAGTGGTATAAATGCACTAACTAAACTTAAAAAGCAAATCATCCCTTAGTATGCCAGGTTATTTTTGTATACAAACGATAGTGGTTTGCCTTTTTTCAACAGGAATTTTTTAATGCTTGATCTTCAGTTAAAAAGTGCCTTTCTAGTCCCCTTTTTTGGCGAACTTCCCGCCTATTTCCCGTTCTGGGCCAAATCATGTGAGTTCAACCATCCTAATTTTCACTGGTTTGTCTATAATGACAGGATTACGGAATCAAAAGCCCTTAATCCGGCAGTTACCCTCGTTCCGTACCAGTTCGAGCAGATGGTTGCCGATTTTAAGCAGCGGTTGGATATCAACATACCGGGACGCTTTCTTCGAAGGGTCTGTGATTATCGGCTTATGTTTTATTTTCTGCGTCATGATAAAGAAAATCTGGATCGTTATGATTTTATCGGCTTTACGGATATGGACCTTGTGTATGGACGGCTTTTGGGGTGCATGCCTGAAGATATGAACTCCTATTCCATGATCAGTGCTGATAACGACCGGCCATGCGGGCCCTTTACGTTGATCAACCGTTCACAACTGCATGCACTTAAAGAGTATAAATATATAAAAAAACACATGGAGCCCGAAGAGCACAGGACGTTCAATGAATCAAAGGAACTGCTGCAGGTGGTTTCCGGCACCCTGCCGCCATACTGCAGGGTGGATCTGCTGCAGCCCACAATGACCAGGGGCGTAAGTAATACAAAGGTTTACGCCATCTGGGAGAAAGGGAAGGTGACCATTTATGATATATATTTCAACCGGTTGGAGGCCGGTTTTTTTCATTTTTCCCGATACAAGGACAAAAAACGCTTTGTCATTGACGCGGATGCCTTGCACCATGACCGCTGGGGCGTTTTTAAATTCGGTATTACCGGATTTACATCTCGCTGGAACAGAACGAAAATGAATCTTTCGTTATTGATATAGGCATTGCCCGCCTAACAGTTAAAATGGTTCTGGTAGATGCGGATAATTTTTTGTCCCATGGTTTCAATGGTATGATGACGTTTCATTTTTTGTTCCGCATTTTGTGCCCGTTCAATGGTTGCCCCTGGATTGTCAATTGTTTTAATGATCATCTCACACAGTTCGCAGGATTGTCCCACTTCAAAAAGCAGACCGGTTTCATCATGGGTGATGATGTCTGCAATCCCGCCGGTCCTGGAGCCGATCACCGGGCATAAGGCATACATTGCTTCGATGAGGACCTGGGGAATACCTTCAAAGACGGATGGCAGAATCTTGCAGTCCAGGGCGCGGTAAAAAGGCCATACATTTTCCTGGAATCCAATAAAATGTACTCTGTTTTCAATATTGAGATCCCGGGCAAGTTCCGACATCCGGCTGAGAAAAGATGAATCTCCGGTCCCCGCAATGACCAAGTGGTGGGGAATATGTCCGGCTGCTTTTTGAAATCCTTTTAAAAGGGTGTCCACGCCTTTTTCCTGGGATATCCGGCCGGCAAATCCGATAAAACGCGTATTCGGGTCAAGGTTGAGTTTTGCTGCCATGGCACGTCTCTGCTCATCCTTTGGGTTAAGCGTCGCAGGTTCAACAATACCGGAAGGAATTGAAAAAGCCTGTTGATCGGAAAGGTTGAAAACCTCCTGAAGGTGACGCCTGGTATAATCGGCCGTGGTGAATGTATAATGGCTTAATTTCTTGTAAAGCAACCGATTATACCAGGAATTGTTAACAGGCGTACTGATATGGCGTGATAATATTCTGCAAGGGATATGGGCCTTTTTAGCCGCCGGCAATGCTATTTTTGAATCCGTATTTCCATGGGTGTTGACAATGTGCGGCTTTTCTTGATTAAAAATATGAATAAGACGGCTGTAATCGGATATTGCAGACAAGCGTTTGAAAGATATGGGGTATCGTTTAAGCCCACACCCTTTTGCTTTCTGGAGCAAGGGGGTATTTTCAGGTGCAATAATGACGACCTGGTGCCCTTTGTCCGCCATCCATAAAGATTCGTTCAGGACTCTTTTTTCAAGTCCCCCCCAGTCGGTGTGGCAGGTGGTATGAATTATTCTATATGGGGGTGGTTTCATGGGGATTTTTTATTTTATTCAAAGGGTTGTTTGAAATTTTCGATTAATTTTTATCAGGCGTAATCGGTAAATGCGCAAGATATGCCTCCCCATGGCATCCATGGTGTAGTGTTGTTCAACCAGGGTTCGGGCCGCCTGGGTTAGATTCTGGACAGCCTGGGGGGCATCCAGGGTCCAACTGATGATTTTGAGCAAAGATTCCGAGTATCTGGGATCAAAGACCCTGCCGGTTTGATTGTCAATCAGAACATCCCTGATACCGGGAGTATCCGGACCAATCACCGGGCAAAAACCGGCCATGGCCCCTGTCACCTCCAAGGGCACCCCCTGGTAAAAATTCCGGGTGTCGGGCAAATAGATACAGCAGTCCAGGGCCGGGTATAAACGGGCATTATTCTCTTCGGCTTGTGGCAGCATATGCACATGGGGATATATCTTTTCATCCATGGGGGCTTGTTTTTCGGAACTACCGGCGATCACCAGATGATGATAAGGGAAGCGGCGACCCAGCTGATCAGCGGTTTTGCACAGCATTGATAGGCTTTGGCGCTCTATTTTACCAAAAATACCAATGAACCGGGCATCTGTTTCCAACCCAAGGATGTGTGCCAACTTCTGTCGGGCTGCAGTTTTTGTTGTCTGGTTCGCGGCTCCATCAGGCAAGGCAATGCCGTCGGGAATGGAGAAAATATGCATGTCTGACAGGGAGAAGGTCTGCTTCAAATTGGCTGTTGTGTCCTTTGAGTTCGTAAAAACGTAGTGGCACCGGGTTTTATAAATTTTTTTGTTGGGCCAGGTGCCTTTAACCCGTTCTCCATTGTGGCGGGACATGATCCGGCAGGGAACACCCATGGTCTGGGCTGCTTTTAAGGCAAGTTTGGCATCGCCTTTGCCGTGGGCATTGACCACAAAAGGCTGTTCTCCGTCAAATATCTGTTTAAGCCGGCCATACTCACCGATTCTGGCCAATGATTTGAAGGAGATGGGATAGACTGTCAATCCGTTTTGTTTGGCTTTATCAAACAAAGGACTATCCCCCGAAGCAACAATGGCTACCTGGTGGCCGTTTTCTTTCATCCACAATGACTCGCAAAGAATCCTTTTTTCTCTGTTGCCCCACAGGATCCGGCTTGAGGTATGGATGATCTTATAGAATGTCTTCATGGATAATCAGCCGTATTAGCGCAGCATAGCTTCAACACGTTCAATATCTTCGGGCAAATCAATCTCAGGTGAATCATATTGGGTGACAGCCACTTTTATGGGGAATCCGTATTCCAGCACCCGAAGCTGCTCCAGTTTTTCCACCTGTTCACAGGTGCCGGTGTCAAGGGTGACGATCTGGTCCAGGAAAGCTTTGGTATACGCGTAAAATCCCAGATGCTTATAATAGTCCACATCCGTCTGGCCGTCCCGGGGAAAGGGAATCTGGGCCCGGGAAAAATACATGGCAAAGCCCTGGCGGTTGAACACCACCTTTACGTCCTTGGGATCTGTAATCTCCCGGGGGTTTTTGATCTTATACGCCAGGGTGGACATGGCAAGGCCGGGATCTTCGTCAAAGGGACGGATCAAGTCATCAAGGCTTTTCGGGTTAAATACAGGCTGATCCCCCTGGATATTGATGATGATATCTTCCGGGGCCGCACCAAGCATCTTGGCGGTTTCAGCAACCCGGTCCGTACCTGACCGGCAGGTGTCCGAGGTCATTACCGCGTCTCCGCCAAATGCCTTTACGGCATTGACAATGCGTTCATCATCCGTGGCAACAATGGTTCTTGTCACCACGGATGATTTCTGGGATTGCTCAAATACCCGCTGGATCATGGGTTTGCCCGCAATGTTGACCAGGGGTTTGCCGCCAAGCCGACTGGAACCGAAGCGTGCGGGGATCACTGCAATGGGCATGGCTACATCTTTTCAAAAAGGCTGCGCGCCTTGTCACGGGTCATGATCGCTTTCCAATCCTTACCCAGGCAGTTTTCCCACAAAGGATCAAGGTTCAGGGCCACACTGATCATGGTCTCCATCTGATCCCCGGTAAGGTCCTTTGTCACTCCCCTGGGAATATCCACCCCTGTTTTTTCCATAATGGCTCGAAACTCTCTTACCCCGTCGGGATAGTATTCATCCAGGGTGTCAAAGGTGATGCAGCAGCCCACGCCGTGATGGGTGCCAAGCACATAGGAGAGGCCATAGGAGAGGGCGTGACAGGCACCCACCTGGGAGTAGGCAATGCTCATGCCGCCGAAAAAGGAGGCCATCATCAGCTTGTCGGCCGAATCCGGGTGGTTATCGATAAACACCTGGCGGCAAAGATCCAGGGATTTTTCACCGTAAGCTTTGGAAAATTCATTGATATAGGTGCCCTGCAAGGATTCAATGCAGTGGATATAGCAGTCCATGCCGGTATAGAAGTGCTGAGCCTTGGGCACGTCTGCGGTCAGTTGCGGGTCCAGGACCACCTGGTCAAATACCGTATAATCGGAGTTCAGTCCCAGTTTTTTCTCGGGCCCGGTGAGCACGGCCGTCCGGGAAACTTCCGCACCTGTGCCGGACAGGGTGGGTACGGCTGCATGCCATACGGCCGGGTTTTTGATCAGGTCCCATCCCTGGTACTCGGTGGATGAACCTTCGTTGGTGAGCATCAAAGAGACGGATTTGGCAAGATCCATGGCGGAGCCGCCCCCAATGCCGATGACTGCGCAGGGAAGCGCTGGGTTAAATTTTTTTGCTTCCAGGGTGAGCTTATCCACATAGCCTGTTTTGGGTTCATCGGCTACATTGACCCACAAGAGAAAATCGTTGTCATGCAAGGGGATGCGTTTTTCAAGGTCCTTGCCTTTAAATACGTCATCCACAACAAAAACAGCCCACTCTTCACCGGACTTGCGCCGGCCTGCCACTACCTCGTCAAGCTGGGCAAAACAGCCCCGGCCGAAAAGAATATTGGGAACCAGCTTAAAATTTCTGAACATTGATATTTAATCCTTAGTTTATTTTAAGGCAGTTAATACCGCCTGTATACGTTTATCCATATCGTCTGGGGTCCAGGAAAGCATGATCTGCATGGACAACGTTCGCTTCATGATCTCTTCACTTTGTTCCAGAACAAGGCCGGCATAATCCGGCAAATCGGCACTCAACTCAAAGGGGAGTCTGGCTGCGCGTTTCATCTCCTTGAGGTGATGCCATTTCTTATAATAATGCCAGTTATTGTTATACCAGTAGGCACAAGGAGCCCCGTTTTCTGCAAGCTTTTTTGCCGCCTCTTCGGCCTGATCTTGTGTGGGCATAAAAAAGTTCAGGAAGGTGGCCGAATCCCCGTCCGGATCGGGAAGTGCGCGGAAGGTCACGCCTTTAATCTCTTTCATGGCATCTTTGATGGCGGCTTTGTTTTTTTTCTGGATCTCAAGGATGCGGTCAAGTTTGCCTAACTGGGCAAGTCCCACAGCGGCATTCAGTTCGGATATCCTGTAGTTGGTGCCGATGATGGGGTGATCATCCGCCCCGCGGTCCGGCCCGCCCAAGTGGTCATGGCCATGGTCTGCATACTGGTGGCACCGGGTGTAAATATCTTCGTCATTTGTGATAATGCCGCCGCCCTCACCACAGGTGACGGTTTTCACCGCGTCAAAGGAGAAACAGCCGGCCTTGCCGAATGTGCCCAAATGACTGCCCTTGAAATTTGCGCCTAACGATTGGCAGGCGTCTTCCAGAAGCACCAGACCCTTTTTGTCGCAAAAAGCTTTGATCTCATCAATCCTTGCCATGGCCCCGCACATATGCACCGGCACAACAGCCTTGGTCCGGGAGGTTACTGCCGCTTCCAGACGGTCCGGATCCAGGCACAAGGTCTGGTCAATGTCTGCAAAAACAGGCACGGCACCGGCCTGGATTACGGCTTCAAATGTGGCCACAAAGGTAAACGGCGGAATAATGACCTCGTCTCCGGCCCCGATGCCGCATGCTGCAAGGGCCGTACAAAGGGCTGCTGTCCCGCTGGAACACAGATGGCTGAACCCGGCGCCTGTTATTTGAGCCAGTTTTTTTTCAAATTCCAGGGCTTTAAAATGGCCGTTTCTGGCCCCTTCAAATCCGTACCTGAATAAAACGCCTGTTTCCAGTACATCGTTGACATGTTTACGTTCCTCATCTGAAAATAATTCAAAGCCAGGCATGGGCTCTCCTTATGTTGAACAAATTATGTTGCACAAATTTTTCTGCCCCGGTTGGGAAAGAGTTTGATAATTGACTATAAAAATTAGGGATTAATATCAAATCCGGTATATGTTTTCAAGGCAGATCCAATATTGACTTTCATTTTTCTAATGCTTATAACCCTTCTATCGTAAAGGTTCAACATAAGGAAAAAATTACAGCTTTTTTGTCATGGCAGACGAGAAACAGACACAGACATACCAGGGATATGAACAGGGCCCCATTTATCCGATTAATGACGCATACAGCCTGCTGTTGCGCCTGATCCGGAACTGCCCCTGGAACCGCTGTTCCTTTTGTCCGGTATATAAAAAGCAGAAATTTTCCATACGCCCTGTGGAAGATATTATTAAAGATATCGATCTGATTCGCACATACATTGACAGGCTGCTTCAGGAAAATGCCCAGCCCATTGCTTTTGAGCAGGAACGGATTCATTCCATTTATACCGGTTTCGAGATCCGGGACCGGGTTGCTTTCAACAACGCCGTCAAGTGGTATGCCGCAGGCATGGATACCATTTTCCTCCAGGACGCCAACCCCCTGGTGATGAAACCCAAGGAGCTGCTTTTTATTTTCAGGCATATCAATGACTGTTTTCCGGGAATCAAAACCATTGCCACCTATGCCAGAAGCAGCACCATCCTTCAATTACCCGACAATACCCTGGAACAGATGAATAAACTTGGCCTTAACCGGATTCACGTGGGGGTTGAAAGCGGGTCAAATTTAGTGCTTAACCGTATGCGTAAAGGGGTTGACAGAGCCGGGCACATAGAGGCGGCTAAACGGATCAGGCAGGCAGGCATTGAGTTGTACGCGTATGTGATGCCGGGCTTAGGGGGTGTTGACCTCTCCATTGAGCATGCCCTTGAGACCGCTGAAGCGTTGAACGCAATTAATCCGGATGTGATCAAAATTCGCACCCTTGGTCTTTCTCCTTCCACAGAACTTGCACACTGGCAGCTCCGGGGCATGTTTGAAAAACCGGGTGATGCCATGATTGCCACCGAAGTGCGCCTCATGCTTGAGGCCCTGGACAATATCCAGTCCCGCATAAAAAGCGATCACATTCTGAATCTGTTTGAAACGGTTACCGGTAAGATGCCCCATGACAAGGAAAAAATGATCGGGATCATTGACCGGTTTTTTGAACTGCCCCCAAAAGAACGTATCCTTTATCAGATCGGCCGGCGCATGGGTTTTTTCAAAGGGCTTGAAGATATGGACACAAGCCCCCAGATGGATAAGGTTCGGCTTGCCTGTGAAAATTACGGGGTCACACCGAAAAACGTGGATCAGATTCTTGACCGGTTAATGATGCGTTTTGTTTGACTCAATGACCAAGTTTTTGTTAATTTGCCCAACTTCGGCGTTGGAAACAATTTTTAATCCTCAAAATATGTCGTATATTCCTCCGGTTAAAAATTGTTTCCGCCTTGAATTTGAACAAATTCCCTAAAAACTTGATGATTGAGTCTGCACACCTTTATATTCACGTTCCTTTCTGTATAAAAAAATGCAGGTATTGTGATTTTTATTCCGAAACTGATCTATCCCTGATTCCTGATTATGTGACGGCGCTGGTCCGGGAGATTCGGCTGCGTTCACAATTAACCGCTTCCCGGTCCAAAAGCGGCGCTGCAACCGTCTATTTCGGGGGCGGCACCCCCTCTCTGCTTGGGCCACGGCAGCTTGAATCCATTCTGCGGGCCCTGGACAACGCTTTTGGCCTCTGGCGTCAGACCGAAATCACTCTTGAAGCCAATCCCGGTACCCTGGACGAGATCCATTTGAAATCGTTTCGAGATATGGGGGTTAATCGTGTAAGCCTTGGTGTACAGTCGCTTGATCCGGCGCAGCTTTCCCTTTTAGGACGCATTCATTCAGCAGAGGGTGCCGTGTGTGCCGTTAAAAAGGTTCGTGCTGCCGGTATTGAAAATATCAGTATAGATCTGATGTACGGCCTTCCCGGTCAGACCGAAAAACACCTGATCCGGGAGCTTGAGGCGGCCTTGGGCCTTAATCCTGCGCATCTTTCCTGCTACATGCTCACCATGGAACCGGGCACAGGCCTGCATGCCATGCATGAACGGGGTATGTTTTTACCCATGGCACAATCGGATCAGGTGGATCTGTTCTGTGCCGCTGCCCAATATCTGAAAGCCTGTGGATGGGATCATTATGAAGTATCCAATTTTGCAAGGCATACATCCCTTCGGTCCCTGCACAACAGTGCTTACTGGCAGATGGTTCCCTATCATGGGTTCGGGCCGGCGGCCCATTCCTATGCCGTAAAATTCGACACGGATGGATCGGCCGCGTATAAAAGGTTCTGGAATGCACCGGACCTGGATGGATATATCAGGGCCTTGAAGAGCGGAAAAATTCCCCCATCCGACCATGAAACCCTTACCCTGGAACAGCGGCAGATGGAGTATGTCATGGTGGGGCTGAGAACATCCATGGGCCTTGATATCAGAACCGGGCAAAACCTGTGGCGGAACCGGTTTTTAACCGTGTTTCAAAGCCTGATGGAAAATCTTGAAAATCAAGGATTTGCCCGACCCCGGGACGCCGGGCAACGGTTTGTTTTGACCCTTGACGGCTGGATGCGCCTGGACAGTATCATCGCCTCTTTTGTTGAACGAATTTGATAGTCAGGCTATTTTTTTTCTCAACTGCCGGTGATCCTCAACCCGTATGGTCAGGTGTATGGCGTCAAAGTATTCAATCAGGGGAATGACATATTTTCTGGAAATGCCGATCATATCCTTAAATTCCGGTGTGGTGATCTTTTCATTGGCTTTGAGGAAATCAATGAGTTTTGTTTCCAGATCACTGACGGCAGCGGCATCAAAAAACAGATCATCTTTTGTCTTGACCACCTGTTTTTCATCAATGAGCATCTGCATTACGCCCCTGGCTGTTTTCTGGTCCAGGTCAAGATCCTGGCATATGGTACGGAAAAAGGGCGGGGTCAGGCCGGATGTTTTGTAAATGGCGGCAATTTTCTCCTTGACTTCATGCTGGTCCACCTGAAGCGCCACCTTGAAACCCGAAAGTTTCACCAGGTTTTTGTCCAGAACAATAAGGTTTTCCTTTTCCAGGCGGTTAAACAGGATGTTGAAAAAACGGGCATCATCCACATATTGAAATTTGGATTTCAGCTCCTGGGCCGGCATGCCTTCCTTTAAGGGGTTTTCCTGGTGATAAGTGGTCAGCCGTTCCAGTACTTTTCCCTTAAATTCATCAAAAATAGTCCCATGGACATAGATTTGCTTCTCCTTGTCCGTGAGGACCGCTTCTTGTTTTGCAAGCATTTTCTGTAAAGCGGCGGTCAGTTTTTTATCCGGCACATTGGTCATGACCCGTAATTCATTTAAGGCCAGCCCGGCATATCCCTTGATGGACAGAAAATAGGCAATGGTTTTTTCATCATCCGGCGATAGGACAAGATCGGCAAGGCCTTCAATCATGGCCGCATCTTTAAGTTTGTATTTCTGGGACACCGGGTTGAGGATAGCCCCGCCCCCGATGGTTTTCACGGGGGAATAAGATCGGATAACGTACCGGTCATCCTTGATGCAGCAGACCGGAGATTCCAGTCGGAACTGAACCGGTGCCGTCTCCCCGGGCAAAAGCGATTCCCGGTCCAGCAGGACCATATAACCCTGTATTTCACTTGTGCCCGAATGAAACCGGACCCGTGTCCGGGCCTTGGCCGGCTTGGTATTGCTTTTCAGGTAATGGAATTGGGCGTCCACCATATAGCTTTCAATCAAAGCCCCCGGGGTGGAGAGCACATCGCCTCTGAATACGGCTTCCCGGTCAAGGCCCTGGAAATTGATGGCGGTGCGGGTGCCGGCCATGGCTGTTTCCACCGAACTGGAATGCACCTGCAGCCCCCGGACCTTTGATGTGATTTTTCTTGGAAACACCATGATATCCTGGCCCACACTCACCTGGCCTGAAATCAGGGTCCCGGTGATAACCGTGCCGAACCCTTTCATGGAAAATACCCGGTCCACGGGAAGACGGAAAATGGAAGAAAATTTGCGGGGCGGAATTTGTGTACATATATTTTCAAGGGTGGTTAAAAATTCCTCGAGCCCCTGGCCTGTGGCAGAGGATACCGGTACAATGGGTTTGTCTTCAAGGAAGGTGTCTGAAATAAAATCGTGGATGTCGTCCATGGCCAGCTCCAGCAGATCTTCATCCACCAGGTCTGTTTTGGTCAGGGCAATCATGCCGTGTCGGATCCCCATGAGGTTGCAGATCTCCATGTGTTCCCGGGTCTGGGGCATGACGCCTTCGTCTGCCGCAATCACCATGACCACCACATCAATGCCTGAAGAGCCGGCCACCATGTTTTTTACAAATTTTTCATGACCGGGCATGTCCACAATGCCGATGTGCCGACCATTGGGAAGATTCAGGTAGGCGAACCCAAGCTCTATGGTGATGCCGCGTTCTTTCTCCTCTTTGAGGCGGTCTGTTTCAATGCCTGTCAATGCCCTGACCAGGCTGGTTTTCCCATGATCAATGTGTCCGGCTGTTCCCAGAATTATATTGTCCACAAATGCCTGCCTGTTACGCTTTGAATTTTCTATAATAGCTCATGCCATAGGCCAGTGCCACAAGAATGATTCCTGTGACAACGCCATGGTAGATGCCCCAGTCCGGTTTGAACAGCCGGGTAAGGATGATTCCGAATGCCAGACCTATAATCAGACGTATGGTAAAAATAATCAGCGTATTCATAGTCATTGCACTATTCACCTTTTTTGCGTGTTTTTATCAGTAAATATTCCAAGAATAATAGTCAAAGGGGCAGGGCAGGTCAATCCTTATATGTAACTTGTGTTTGGACGAAAAGTCACCCATCTGCCGCGTTGCAGAAAAATTTGCAATCCTCACATACAGTAGTATGCTCCGGTTACAAATTTTTCTGCGCCTTGCATCTGGGCAACTTTTCGTCCAAACACGGATTCCCGTTCAGACAATGACTCAAATCTAAATTAATAGAAAAAAGAAAAAAAGACTTGAAAAATAAAATTAGTTCTGATAATTATGCAAAGTTTTTTTGTGGTGGGTGTAGCTCAGTTGGTAGAGCACCAGGTTGTGGCCCTGGTTGCCGCCGGTTCAATCCCGGTCACTCACCCCACTTAAGATTTTAAAAGCAGCCGAATGGCTGCTTTTTTTATTGGTGAAACGGTTGGCCAGGCTATGGCTTATCGTTATATATTGTGGAATGGATTAATGGCATTCTGGTCGTCTGTTTTTCTATGCGCATTCACAATAATCTTTTTAACCCCTTCGATAGTTTCAGCAATCTCTGTTATTTGATTTTTCATGGAAGCTTCCGGGTCGCCGATAGTTACGACGCCGTCATGTGCCGTGACAATGCTTGTCGGGGATAATTTTATAATAGCCGCATGAACTTTCGCGGCAAGAAGGGCATCATCAAGGATTTTTTCCGATTCAGGTGTGGTTTTAAAGTTGGGTTTTCGAACCGTCGCGCAGATCAGGTCTGCAGCATCCTGAACTGAGAGGCTTTTTATGTGGATGACCATATCATAAAGTTTACTGTCCCACGTATCAATGCCGTATAACCTCAGGCCCCATTTTCTTCGCTCATCATCATCTTTTTTTAAAATATAACGTGCTTTTTCTTCGGAAATGTTTTCCCGCCGGACCTCTTCTTTCACACGTTCTTCTATATCCGATATGATCCTGATTTTCAGGACATGGGGAAGATTCGGCAAAAAATAGTGACCCGCCAGACCGTGGTAAACTACATTGTCTTTGCGGATATGCTGCAGAAGTGCTTTGCGGATATAACTTACATAGCGGTCCCTACCGTGGGTGTATCTTTCAAGAACGGACGGCGCATCGTGCAGCGCCCTGATCAGTCTGATCTCCGGGATATTGAATTCTTCCGATGCCTCCAGCAGAATATCACGGGAAATGCATTCATATCCCAGTTCGGAGGCTACCTTTTCAGCAACTTCCTTTCCGCGACTGTAAGAGCCTCTTGAGATGGTTATAACGGACATTGTAATCTCCTTTTTTTAAAATTATTTATCTTATTTATTCTAAATGATCGGGCTAAAATTTCAAGGTAAAAAACCCCTTTGCGCTTCATGAGTGGAGAAGCAAAAATTGTTCAAGGTGGACATGTTCAATCCCTTTGTAAGTCCCGCCGATAATCGGATCCATGGTCACCACTTTTTTGGGACGGTTATCTGGAAATAGCAAGAAGGTTGCCGAACTCACGCTCCCGAACCTTTTCGTCCGGGATCATGTAGGCAGCCTGGATGTACATGCATTCCCCAAAAAAATAGAAAATGAGAAAATGGGGGCGAGCCTTTATTTTATCATAATTTGTTTTCACAGGATGGTTTTCCCTGCTTTTCACGAGACCCTTGCTCCGGGGTCACTCTTTTGCTGACCGATGAATGGGTAAGAGCAAGCAGTTCTTCGATCTCTCTGTTGTTGTATCTTCCGGTTTCCCATAATAAACGACCATGTCCTGACGGACACAACAAACAATGGAAGTTGCGAGTGTTGTGACCCCTCGTTCTTGTGAAAAAATGGTCTTGGGTGTGGGGGTAGTGTGGGAGACAGATTGAGTGGGGATGAAGGAAAGGGCTTTTGGCAAAACACCAAAAGCCCTTGAATTACTTAATTAACCGAATACTTTTTCCAGGAAGGGGATGATCTGTTTTTTACGGCTCATGATACCGGGCAGCCAGCATTTGCTGTCAACCGGTTTTACACCAAAAGCTTTCTCAACAACAGATTCGTCATCAGAAGCCACGAGAAGCTCGGTGCCTTCCTTCATGATGTCGGTGAGCATCAGAAGTACAGTGTGATTGCCTTTTTCTGCTTTCATCGCACGGATGTCTTTTTCAAGATCAGCCTTGATGCCGTCAACGATGGAGAGGTCAACCAGTTCAAGCTGGCCGCAGCCAACGCCAACACCACCCATTTTGAAATCTTTGTAGTCGCGCAGAACCAGTTCACGGATCGGGGTGCCTTCAACAGCGGATTTTACCTTGAACATTTCAATGCCCAGGGCGTCAAGATCAGATTCGCCACAGATTTCAGACAGTTTTGCGCAAATTTCTTTGTCTTTGTCTGTGCAGGTGGCGGATTTGAAGATTACGGTGTCGGAGAGGATGGCGCACAGCATGGCACCGGCAATGCCCTTGGGGATCGCAACATTGAAGTAATCATACATGGAAGCAATTACGGTGCAGGTGCAGCCCACAGGCCAGATCCAGCATTCCAGGGGTTGTCCGGTGGTTACATCACCGAGTTTGTGATGGTCTACAATACCCAGGATATTGGCTTTGCCAAGGTCGTCAGGGCTCTGGGCCAGATCGGAGTGATCCACCAGGTAAACATCTTTACCGGCATAGCTGGTAACCACTGCAGGTGCAGCCAGACCGAATTTGTTCAGGACAAATTTGGATTCGGGGTTCAGTTCGCCCTGAATAGCCGGTGCAATATCTTCACCAAGGCTTTTTTTCAGATCGGCCAGCGCGATGGCTGCGACTACGGAGTCGGTATCCGGGTTTTTGTGACCAAATACGAGAGTTGACATAAAACCTCCTAAAAATAAAAAGTGTTGTCAGGTTATAATCCTCAGGGATGACCCCCATAGCCGGCAGCCATCCATTTAAGTTTTTAACTTTAATACCACCTGGTCTTATAGAATTAATCGCACTTAAGCTCAAGCAAAATCTGAAAAAAGAAAATGTCATATTTCAAAATTCACATTTAACAGGGATTTTTATATGCTTTCCGTGATGATTTCAACCTGTCTTATGCCCTATGAAACCGGACGGAACCCAACTTGCCGGGTTTGCGATTGGACGGGATGCATAAAGACGGGGCTAGTCGGAATGGGCATCCCGAAGTTCCCTGCGCAGCACTTTGCCGATGTTGGAGACCGGAAGATCATCTTTGAATTCAATGATCCTTGGACGTTTGTATCCTGCCATGTTTTCCTTGCAGAATGCCATGAATTCTTCCTGGGTGGCTGTCTGACCTTTCTTTAATTTGATAACAGCTTTTACGGTTTCATCTCTGTGTTTGTTGGCTACCCCGATCACTGCGCACAATTCAACTTTGGGATGGGTATATAAAATATCCTCTACATCCCTGGGGTATACATTAAATCCGCCCACCAGGACCATGTCTTTTTTTCTGTCCGTGATCAGGATATACCCATCCTCGTCAATGTGCCCGATGTCTCCGGTTAAAAAATAGCGTTTGCCGTCAATAGTGACAAAAAATTCGGCATCGGCATCGGGTCTGTTCCAGTATCCCTTCATAACCTGGGGACCGCAGGCGGCGACTTCTCCATCTTCACCCCTGGGCAGTTCCTTTGTGGGATCATCAAGATCCAGGATTTTTATATCTGTGTCGGGTAATGGAAATCCAACCGAACCTATTTTTCTGATTTCCCGGTTGGTGGGATTGG
This sequence comes from Desulfobacter postgatei 2ac9, assembly GCF_000233695.2. Taxonomy (NCBI): domain Bacteria; kingdom Pseudomonadati; phylum Thermodesulfobacteriota; class Desulfobacteria; order Desulfobacterales; family Desulfobacteraceae; genus Desulfobacter; species Desulfobacter postgatei. The sequence goes on from NZ_CM001488.1 coordinate 1,879,739, forward strand.
CCGACAGCACCGGCGCGGTTTCCGTCAACCCGTATCCTTCAAAGATAACCGCACCGGTTTTTTCTTCAAACTGGCGGCAGACATCCGGCGGCATGGGAGCTCCCCCTGAAAAGCAGCCCATCAGCGAGGACAGATCATACTCATCAAGCTTGGAATGATTTGCAAAGGCTACAAAAATTGTGGGTACGGCCGGCATGAGGGTGGGGCGGTATTTCTGAACTGCCTTGAGGACATCAGTGAAAGGGGGCTTGCCTGTTCTGGGGTCCGGGATGCATACCAGGCGGCTGCCGGAACCTGCGGCGCACAGCATGGCCACGGAGATGCCGAAACTGTGATACCAGGGCAAAATGCCTAAAAAACAATGGTATCCCCCGTAGTATGCCTTTTCCAACGGTTTGTTTTGGTCGTGGGAGAGCCTTAGATATTCCATGATTGCGACAACTTGGTAGGTGAAGTTGATATGCACAAGTTCCGCACCTTTTGGAATACCTGTGGTGCCGCCGGTGTAGAGCATGACAGCCGTATCGTTCACCGGGTCAATGTCGATATCCGGCGGCTCGGGTTTGGACCGGGCCACCATGTCGTCAAACATAATATGCCCGGGTTCATGGTGGTCGGCTTTGGGGATCTTGCCTAGCAGGCCGCCCAAAAATCCCTGGAGTTTCGGCAGATAGCTTTTAATATTACAGGCCACTATAGTCTCAACATCTGTATCGATAGCGGCCTTGACCACATTGGGGTAAAAGGTGGGATGATCCATGCAGAACACCATTTTTGCAGTGGAGTCAGCAAGTTGATATTTCAATTCTGTGGGCGTATAGATGGGGTTGCAGTTCACGGCAATGGCCCCTGCCTTCATGATTCCAAAAAAGATTTCAGGAAAATGGGGCAGGTTGGGTAAGACGATTGCCACCTTGTCCCCCTTTTTGATGCCTTTTTTTGCCAAAAAACAGGCGATCCGGTCTGCTGTCTCCTTAACTTGGGAGAAGGTCTTTTTTGCCCCGTTGAATATGGTGAAAACCTGGTTGGGATAAGCGGCTGCCGAATCGTCAAGCAGTTTGAAAACAGGATAGTGGTAGTTGGTGACGTTGCGGGCAACACCCTCGGGCCAAAACGGGGTGTCCCAGGTGCCGGATGCAGTGTTTGCCTGGTTTGTCTGATCTGCCATGGGGGTGCTCCTCTATGTGTTGTCGTGTTTAGGCTTAAGGATATCATCCGGGCGCATATTTTAAAACTTGTAATAATAAAGAAATTTTCATATTTTATGCATCACGGCTTCAAATACGGAACTTCATTAAGGGGAGAAATGAAAACAATTATGGTGGGCACCTTTTGCGTTTTTGGGGCTTTTTTGTTCATGGCTCCTGCCTTTGCCCATTCATAGAAATTTAAGGGTTCTTCTATGCTGAGCGAAGCATTTGCCGGCGGAAATTCTATTCTTCATCGCCTTGATCCGAGGCTGCGGATCGTGTTTGCCACACTGTTTTCCTTTCTTTTGGCCGTTTCAAAATCTTTTCCCACTATGACGGCAGGACTGGGACTGTCAATGGTAATGATAGGGTTATCCCAAATTCCCTTAAAAGAGGTTTTAAAAAGAGTGGTGGTGATCAACGGGTTCAACCTGGTGCTTTTTGTACTCCTGCCCATCACGTTTGAGGGGACCCCCCTGTTTCTTATCGGGCCTATGGCGTGTTCTGTCCAGGGTTTGATTCTGGCTGTCCAGATAACACTTAAATCCAATGCCATCCTGTTGATCTTTCTCTCACTTGTGGCCACCATGACCATCGCCACTTTGGGAAACGCCTTGAACCGCATCCATATACCCGAAAAAATTGTATATCTGATGCTCCTTGCCTATCGGTACGTGTTTGTGCTGGAGCAGGAGTATCTACGCCTGGTGACGGCCATAAAAGTCAGGGGGTTTGAACCCAAAACCAATCTGCATACCTACCGGACCTATGCCTATCTTTTCGGGATGCTTCTGGTTCGTGCGACAGCAAGGGCCGACCGGGTATACCAGTCCATGCTATGCCGGGGGTTTAAAGGGAAATTTTACTGCATCCACGGATTTTCCTTTTCCGGCCTGGACCGGATCGGATTGGTTGTCCTGACATTAATTCTGATTGTACTGGGGAGTATGGAATGGCTGAATCCAATGCCTTTCAATGTGATGAGTTTTTAATTGATCTGGAAAACGTCAGTTTTTCTTATCCGGGTCAAGGGCCGCTCCTGGATCGTCTCAACTTTCAATTGCGCAAAGGCGAACGGCTGGGCCTGATCGGCCCCAATGGCAGCGGCAAATCCACCTTTATGCATCTGCTGATGGGCCTGATCAAACCTGATTCAGGTTCTGTTCGGCTCTTTGGGATGCCCATGGCAGGTGAAAAGGATTTCAAACAGGCAAGAAAGCGTTTGGGGTTCGTATTCCAGAATGCGGATGACCAGTTGTTTTCTCCCACCGTCATTGAAGATGTCGCCTTTGGGTTGCTGAATAGCGGCAAAACACCCAAAGAAGCGGTGGCGTTGTCAAAAAAAATACTCCGGGCCCTGGATCTTGAGGGATTTGAAGACCGCATCACATATAAGCTTTCCGGAGGGGAGAAAAAGTTGGTCTCTCTGGCCACGGTGCTGGTTATGGAACCTGAGGTCCTGTTGTTGGACGAGCCCACTACCGGCCTGGACGAGCAGACCGTAAAGCGGATAGCGGATCTCCTCAATGAACTCAATATCGGATATGTAGTGGTGTCCCATGAATTTTATTTCCTTGCAAAGACCACCCGTGACATATTTGCCATGAAGAACGGACAGATTCGTTTTCAATGCACATCAGATCAATTCAGGCCTGCAGGCTGATTATCCATAAATGCCGCAAGTGATGAAATGATTTCTATATGGGGTGCCGTTGCAGCGCAAATCCCTGGACCGGGCAGCAATGATTTTTACATAAAGGCGGTTAGACTATTGATTTTCATCTGCGACGGCGTTATTGAATAGGGTTTGAAATCTGATTGCCTTGGATTGTGAGGCAATGGAACATATATGTACCGTGAAAACAAAGATAACCCCTAACAGAAAGGTAAAAAATGACAGACCAGAGAATTTACAATTTCAATGCCGGACCTGGGGCGCTGCCTCTGCCGGTCCTTAAAGAAATTCAGGCCTCCTTCCTGAATTTTAACAATTCAGGCATGTCCATTACAGAAATCAGCCACAGATCTTCTTATTTTGACGATGTTATCAATGATGCCGTGGAACGGGCCAAACGTCTTTTAGGTCTGGATGACCAATACCATGTCCTTTTTCTCCAGGGCGGGGCGTCTTTGCAGTTTGCCATGATCCCCATGAATTTTCTTTCCGGGGATGAAAGTGCTGACTATGTTAATACCGGAACCTGGTCCACAAAAGCCATTAAAGAGGCAAAAATTCAGAATAAAAAACATGTGGTTGTGGCCTCTTCCGAGGACAAGGACTTTTCATACATCCCTAGAGAGATCTCTTTCAGCAAAGATGCAAAATATGTCCACATCACCTCCAACAACACCATTAAGGGAACCCAGTTTGCCGAATTCCCCGATACCGGTGATATTCCTCTTATTGCGGATATGTCATCCGATTTTTTCTCACGTCCCCTTCCCATGCAAAAATTCAGCATGATCTATGCCGGTGCCCAGAAAAACTTAGGGCCGTCCGGCACCTGCATGGTGATTTTGCGCAAGGACCTTCTGGCAACAGCGAATCCGGATCTGCCTTCCATGCTCAAATATTCCACTTTTGCAGAAAAAAATTCCATGTACAATACCCCGCCCTGTTTCGGCATATATACCATTGATTTGGTCCTCAAATGGATCGAAGAAGAGATGGGCGGGCTTGAAAAGATCGCAGCCTTTAATAAGGAAAAAGCAGCCCTTTTGTATGATTTTATTGATGCAAGCAATTTTTACCGGGCCACAGCCAGACCGGATTCCAGATCCCTGATGAACGTCACCTTCCGGTTGCCCAGTGAAGAACTTGAACAAAAATTTATAAAAGAGGCAACCGCCAAAGGTTTTGGCGGTCTTAAAGGACACAGATCCGTGGGCGGATGCAGAGCATCCATATATAATGCCGCCACCATGGAAGGGATCAAAGCTCTGGTGGCATTCATGGATACGTTTCAAAAGGAGGCCAAATAATGAAGGTCCTGATCAGTGATAAAATGGATGAAGCCGGCATTGATATTTTCAGAAACCAGGAAGGTATAGATGTCGATGTCAAGACCGGGCTTTCACCCGAAGAACTCAAAAAGATCATCGGGGAATACGATGCCCTGGCCATCCGGAGTTCCACCAAGGTGACTGCGGACCTGCTTGAATCGGCCGCCAACCTCAAAGTTGTTGCCCGGGCCGGCATTGGCCTGGATAATGTGGACATTGATGCGGCCACCAAAAAAGGGGTCGCCGTCATGAACACCCCTGGCGGCAACACCATAACCACAGCCGAGCATGCCATTGCCATGATGATGTCCTTAACCCGGAATATTCCCAGGGGCACCGCATCCCTGAAAGCCGGGCGCTGGGATAAAAAACTGCTCCAGGGCCGTGAACTTTTCAACAAGACCCTGGGTGTCGTGGGTTTCGGGAACATTGGCTCCATTGTCGCCGGACTTGCCAAAGGGTTGCGCATGAACGTTATTGTGTATGACCCCAACATCTCTTCAGAACACATTGAAAAGGCCGGGTTTGAATATGTGACTTTGGATGAACTCTATGCCCGCTCGGATTATATCACCCTCCATGTGCCTAAAATGGATGCGACCATTGATTTGCTCGACGCCCAGGCCTTTGAAAAAATGAAGCCGGGCGTTATGGTCGTCAACTGTGCCAGGGGCGGCATTGTCAACGAAGCGGCCCTGTATGATGCCATTCAGTCAGGAAAGGTGGCAGGCGCGGCATTGGATGTGTTTGCCACAGAACCGCCGGGTGGAGACCATCCGCTGCTCCAGCTGGATCAGGTGATTGCCACCCCCCATTTAGGCGCATCCACCAAGGAGGCCCAGACCAACGTTTCCGTGGCTGCTGCCAACCAGATTGTTGCCTATCTGTTAAACAACACCGTTATAAATGCCGTGAATGTACCGTCGGTGACCGGGGATGTTTTAAAGCAGCTTAAACCCTTTCTCTACCTGGTGGAAAAAATGGGAAAAATGCAGGCCCAGATCACCAAGGGTGGCGTTCGTGAGCTCAACATTGAATACATCGGTAAATTTCCTGACCTTGATCTCAAACCCCTGACCATTAACGGCATCAAGGGCCTTCTCAATGAATTTGTCAGGGACGAAGTCAATTCGGTTAATGCCATTTCCCTGGCCAATGAGATGGGAATAAAAATCACCGAATCCACCTCCATAGAGGCAGGCAACTTTCTGAACCTGGTCCGGATTACAGTGGTTACGGACACCCAGACCAATATCCTGGAAGGTACCATTTTCGGCAAGGACGATGCCCGGATTGTCAGAATTAATAAATTCCGTTTAGAGGTTATTCCAGAGGGCCACCTGGCTATAATCCACAATGTGGATAAACCCGGTTCCATTGGTTCCATTGGCCAGAAATTAGGCCAACACAACATCAATATTTCAGGAATGATGGTGGGTCGCGAGGATGACGGGGATAGAAATATTATATTCTTAAGAACCGAAACGCCGGTACCGCCTGAAGTGGTCAAGGAGATTGAAGACCTTGAACTTGTGGTCAGTATGACCACCTTTGAGCTTTAGATAACTTAAGTTATTCGTGAGAGTGCTATCGGGATCGGAAACAATGGATATTCCGATTCCGATAGCTATGATAGTGCCCGACCGAAAACCGTATTTTTTGCCGATTACGTGGTTGGTTGCAAATTTTAATCCTCGAAATCCTTTAAAATATCGCCCCATTTTTTTGGGGGCGCAAAAGATTTGCGGGCATTGAAATGAAACAACAGAAAGAACACACAAGGCTTGAAACATTCTTATAAGTATCTTAGATTACAAAACTTATAAAATCGATTCCTCGGTATAGGGCTAACTGTAAATGAGAAGTAATTGATACAAATAGGAAAGTTATGTCAGTTATAACCTGTCTTCGGCTGTTTTTGATCGCATCTATGCTCTTCTTGTCTTTGGGGTGCAGACATGTGACCCCCCTCAGCCCCGCTCGGACTGTTTATATACTTGAAAAGAGTCGCATAAAGGCAAAAAAAGTACCGGTTGAAATTTCTGATGACCCGGAAGAAAAAACAGCATTGGTACCTGTATCAAAAACACGCCTGAAATTTGTTCAAAAATTTTTCCCTGAGTCTGTTAAACGGCGCCAAAAACCTGTCCGACAACCACTTTATTATGAAATCGGCAAGGCCTCCTTTTACGCAGACAAATTACAGTCCAGGAAAACCGCCAGCGGAGAACCCTTTAACCAGAAAGCAAAAACTGCAGCCCATAAACAACTGCCCTTCGGAACCAAGGTAAAGGTCACCAACAAACAAAACAAAAAAAGCGTGATCGTAACCATCAATGACAGGGGGCCCTTTGGACGGGGACGCATCATTGATCTAAGCAAGTTTGCCTTTAGCCGTATTGGAGATACAAGGGATGGCCTCCTGGATGTGGAAATTCAAATTATCGATAGAAACGATCTTGGTTTGAATGATTATGCTCCTGATCAGTCATAAGATGGATCGAATGAGGAGATCATTCCAGATTTACATGACCGAATCGAAATGCGTATAGTGAACGCCAGATCAAGACGCAAACAGGTGTGGCGAATCATTCTAATGATTTTCACATTCCTGCTGATTCTGGCAGTAACTTTTGGCGTGATTTATGAGCTTCGCACCTCTGCACTTCAAGCTCATTATCTCAGTAGGTTGGCTGCAAAGATGGGCGTGCGGGTTCTTCCCGGAAAAAGTCCGTCCATTCAGTTCCCCAAGGCTGGTCCCTATGATATGCGGCTTGGGTATGTAGAATTGCCGACGTTTCTTGGAAATCTTGAAACAGCCGGTTATGATATCGAAGCCCAGGCCCGTTTTTCTCCATTTTTGCTTGAATACACCCGGGCTGGATTTTATCCCGCGTACCGGGAAAAATCCCAGGCCGGTCTGCGTATCGAAGACCGATTGGGGCGTCTTATCTATGCCACTGCCCATCCAGAACGCATTTTTTCAGATTGCACCCAGATCCCGGATATCATCATAAAGATCTTGCTCTATATCGAAAATCGGGATCTTCTGGATTCACGCTATCCTCTTAAAAATCCCGCCGTGGAATGGAAACGTCTCGCCGCCGCCGCGTTGGAGCTGGGGATCAAAGCGGTGGACAGCAGTCGAAATGTTCCGGGGGGAAGCACCCTGGCGACCCAGATCGAAAAATACCGCCATTCGCCCCGAGGCCTGACCCTCTCTGTAAAGGACAAATATCAACAGATGATATCCGCCAGCATGCGTGCCTATCTGGACGGACAGGAAACCCTTAAGGCCCGATACGGTATTATATGTGATTTTATCAACTCCATGCCCCTGGGCGCAATTAGCGGGTACGGGGAAGTCATGGGACTTGGCGACGGTTTGTATGCATGGTACGGCGCCGACTTTACCGAAACAGTTCGCCTGTTGGCAGAGCGATCCTCAAATTTAACCGGTTCAGAAGTAAAAGCCAGGGCCGTGGCGCTGAAGGAGGTCGTCAGCCTTTTTGTGGCCCAACGCCGTCCATCGTATTTCCTGTCGAAAGACCATACTGCCCTGGAAGCCAAAACCGACAGTTACCTTCGCCTGCTGGCCCAGGCCGGTATTATCAGGCCAGGGGAGCGGGATGCGGCGATAGTGGCACCTCTCATTGTTCAGGAGCGGGTGGTATCCCCAGGGACCCAATCATTTCTCTCTCGAAAGGCACTCAATGCGATCAGAATCCAGTTGCTGAACCTGCTGGATGTTGACCGGCTCTATCGGCTGGACCGTTTCGATCTCTCCGTTACCAGCACGGTGGACCAGTCCGTACAGCAGGAAACGACCACCTTGCTCAAAAGCTTCAGTGACCCCTTAATGGCCCGGAAGAACGGTCTTTACGGGTATCATCTCCTCGGAAATGGCGATCCGGCCAATATTGTCTACAGCCTCACTTTGTACGAGCGGTCAGAAGGCGCCAATTTAATGCGCCTCCAGACCGACACGCTTGATCAGCCGCTCAATATCAATTCAGGCACCAAGCTGGAACTGGGCTCATCGGCCAAATTCCGGACTTTGGCAAACTATCTTCAGATCATTGCTGCCCTTCATGAACAATACCATTCGCTCTCCCGGGCAGAATTGGCCGCAGTGGAGCTGGACGCAGCAGACAACCTGAGCCGCTGGGTGATATCCTACCTGAGCAGCGCAGGAAACAGGGACCTTTCCACCATGCTGGCCGCCGCCATGCAGCGCCGCTATTTGGCAAGTCCCAAAGAGCAGTTTTTCACAGGCGGCGGGGTTCACACCTTTTCCAACTTTGACAAGCGGGATGATACCCGAATCTTTTCCGTGCAGGATGCCTTCAATCACTCCATCAACATGGTATTTATTCGATTAATGCGAGACATTACCCAGTACTACAAATATCAAATCCCCGGTGTTCGGCAGCTTCTGGCGGATGCCAAAGACCCCCGGCGGCATGACTATCTATCCAAATTTGCGGATCAGGAGGGGCGCATTTTTCTTCAGCGGTTTTACCGAAAATACAGAGGAAAATCCTTTGACGAGGCCTTTGACATCCTGACGGAGGGAATGCGTAAAAACCCGAAAAATCTGGTTGCCGTTTTTCGATATATCAAACCGGATGCCGGACTGAACGAGTTGAAGATGTTCCTTGCCGGCCATTTGAAAAGCGCCCAGGTTGCCGACAACATCCTGTCAGAACTTTTTGAAAGGTTGGGCCCCGATGCCTATTCGCTTGTGGATCTTGGCTACATTACCCGGGTTCACCCTCTGGAGCTGTGGATGCTGGCCTATCTGAACCGGCACCCGGATGCCACGCAAGGCGAAGTGATTCAAAACAGCACGGCGGAACGTCAGGAGGTTTATACATGGCTGTTTAAGACCTCCAGAAAGAACAAACAGAATGTGCGCATCCGATCCCTTCTCGAAGTGGAAGCGTTCAGTGAAATTTTTTCGGAATGGAAGCGTCTGAAATATCCGTTTAACAGCCTGGTGCCATCCTATGCCACCGCTATCGGCAGTTCTGCAGATCGACCCGACTCCCTGGCGGAACTTGTGGGCATTATTTTGAACAAGGGCAGGTGGTATCCCACTCTTCAGATTCAGAAACTTTGTTTTGGCGCAAAAACGCCCTATGAAACCAGGGTGGTATACCAAAAAAGCAAGGGAGAGCAGGTGATGCACCCGGAAGTTGCCGAGGCGCTGCGCCAGGCGCTTTTAGGGGTGGCAGAAAACGGTACGGCCCAGCGGATTCGCAGCGCATTTTTGCTTTCCGACGGCACCTATTTGGCCGTAGGCGGTAAAACAGGCACTGGCGACAACCGCCACAATATCTACAGTTTGGGCGGACATCTCATTTCATCCAAGGCAATAAACCGCACCGCCGTGTTTGTCTTTTTCATCGGTGATCGGTTTTACGGCGTCGTCACCGCCTATGTGGCCGGCCAGGATTCCGACGACTATAACTTCACAAGTGGGCTTGCGGTACAGGTCCTAAAGGCCGCAGCACCCAAGTTGATGCCCCTGTTGACACCCGGCGGGTAGCAGCGGGCCCGGTAAACAAAAAAACGGTGTTTATTTTTTTTCAGTTGAAGTGCCAAAATATCAATATGTTGAAAATGATCCATCAAAATTCATAGGTATTGCTGCCGAAGTTGGAACCAAACTCGTTTTGGGTCTTCAGGTATCGGATGTTTGGTTTTACGACCGTTTCATATTTAAGGTTTTTGTTTATTGTTCATACATTTGGTTGACAAAAAGGAAGCTTTCATTTAGAGCTGGCTCTAACCTTTTTTAACGGATTATGTTTTGAGACGGTCTAATCAAACCAATCAAAAATTATGCAAAACAACACAAATCAAGATACTTGCCAAGGCTTGGATTTTGTTTGTTGTGGTTACCGTGGCAGGCCTGTCCTCCCCGCCGGCCAGTTATGCTGAAATCGGAATCGACGTATTGACAGGGGCCATCAAGCAATATTTTGAATCTCATCCCCTAAGCCTGCCCGCCTCCTTCAAACATCAATCCTCTTCAAACCATCAAGGACTTTGGTTGGCTGACATTTACCACCTGACAGGTTTGCGCCCCCTCTGGGTAACCCCCGAAGGTCCAGGTAAGAAAGCGGCAATTATTTTTCTTTATCTGAGCAAATCCAATACCGAGGGCCTTGACCCGAATGACTATGGGGTTACAAGGATTTCCGATCTCTGGAGGGCACGTCAGCCCCAGCTCCTTGCCGAGCTTGATATCCTTTTGACCTTCAACCTTATCCAATATATTCATGATGTCAGTTGTGGTCGACTTTCTGATGTTAACAAAGCGTTTGACCCTGTTGCTCCCATAGAACAGACGCTCAGCGTTCCGGACCTTGCCGGTTACCTCGCAGGGCTTCCCCCTTCACACCGGCATTATACCGAGTTGAAAACGGCATTAAAGATATACCGTGCCATTGAAAAAGATGGGGAATGGCCACGAATACCAGCCGGAAAAACCATCAGGCCGGGGGATCTGGATGACCGTGTTCCCGCCATCATCCATCGTCTTGCCAGGAGTTGCGATCTGGACTCCAAAGTTTCTGATCTAACTTATTATGACAGATCGCTCATTCCTTTCATCCTACAGTTTCAGACTATGTATGGACTGGAACCGGATGGCCTTATCGGTCAAAAAATGTTGGCTGCCATGAACATTCCTCTGTCCAGATTGATTCAACAGATCATTGTAAACATGGAACGTTGGCGTTTGAGACAACACGATCTTGGAAAAAAATATATCCTGGTAAACATACCAAATTTTAATCTGTCCGCATTTGACAAGGAAGATATATCCCTTCAGATGCCTGTAATCGTAGGCAGATTAAAACATCAGACTCCAGTCTTCAGTGATCACATCCTTTATATTGATCTGAACCCTTACTGGAATATCCCCAAAAGCATTGCTGTGAATGAAGAACTTATAAAGCTGAAGAAAAACCCTTATCATCTTGTAAATAAGCATATCCGGCTTTTTTCCACTGGGGACAATGCCGGAGAACTGGATTCTACCGCTATTGACTGGGCCGGTGTCAGTCGGGCCCGGATGGCACAATATCGGCTTCGTCAGGACCCCGGTCCATGGAATAGCCTTGGAAAAATAAAATTTGTTCTCTCCAACCCCGACGCCGTGTACATGCACGACACACCGGGAAAAGGCCTTTTTTCCCGTTCCAGAAGAGATTTCAGTCATGGCTGTATCCGGGTCAGCAACCCATCGGGTTTGGCAGCCTTTGTACTTAAGGATTTGCCGGAAAAATGGTCTCTTGAAAAAATAGACGATATCCTAAAAAGTGGAAATCGCCGAGTCATAACTCTCCCCATACCCTTGCCCGTCCATATCACTTATCAAACCGTATGGGTTGACAAAAAGGGCAATATATATTTCAATAGGGACGTTTATGGTCGGGACGAAGTGCTTATGAAAGCTTTGTTCAACAAATAACAGCCATGGGCTTGACCTGATCTATCAACACCTATGCTCAACCTACAGCAAGAAATGAAAGTAATTTAACATCTTATTGGGACTTTCATATGACAGCCATGGGCTGACCTGACATATCAACTGCCAGGCACAGCCCAAAACAAAGCTTGAAAGATCTGAGTAGCTTACCCAGACTTGCTTATAACAGAGGCACAGCCCTCACGGTTTTTAGGCTGCCTGTGGCAAAAACGGGAAAGATAGAAGTGTATATGTCTAAAATGAATCGACGTCAATTCCTTTTAACCTCGGCGCTGACAAGCATGGGATGGTTCACCATCCCTCCATTCAACAGCTGGGGAATGGTATCGGAAAAACAAAAACACCCGCTCTCCTTTTTTCATACACATACGGGAGAATCGCTGGAGATCCCTCTCTCCAAAGGCCGCCTCCTGCCATCGGTCCAAAGAGAGCTCAACATGTTTCTTCGGGATTTTCGGACAGGTGATATCCACCCCATTGACCCCGGTCTTATGAATATCCTGTCCAGCATTCAGCGGGTTGCTCGCAGCCGGGGCACTATTGAGGTGATCTCCGGATACCGGTCAAAAAAGACCAATCAGGACCTGGGTAGAAAAAATCACGGCGTGGCCAAAAAGAGCCTCCATATGAAAGGACAGGCCATAGATATCCGCATTACGGATGTGCCAACCAGAAAAATTCGGGACATAGCCACAGCCATAGGCTTTGGAGGGGTGGGGTATTACCCCAAGTCCGACTTTGTTCATTTGGACACCGGGAATTTCAGAACCTGGTAGCCGTTTTGCTTGAAAACGGCTAAGACCTTTTTTCGGGTTTAGCCTATTGTCCGTCCATGCAGCCCAGCGTTCCGTACATAGATGGACGCCGGTCCCGGAACAGGCCCCAGCCCGCCTGCATGGTTTCAATTTCTTTGAAATTAAAAGAAATGATTCTGAGGTCTTCGGTTTTACGGTCACACTGGGCAAGTATCTCTCCGGTGTTTCCGGTGATAAAGGAGGTGCCGTAAAAGGTCATTTCAATATCCTGGTCCTTTTCCGTGCCAATGCGGTTGGATGCGCACACCGGAATCACATTGGCGGCGGAATGGCCCTGCATGGTCCGCTGCCAGTGGGGCTGGGAATCATACCCGGGCATTTTGGGTTCTGACCCGATGGCCGTGGGGTACAGCAAGATATCCGCCCCCATCAGCGCCATGCTGCGGGCTGCTTCCGGAAACCACTGGTCCCAGCAGATGCCCACGCCCACCTTGGCGAACCGTGTGTCCCAGACTTTGAAACCGGTGTCGCCCGGGCTGAAATAATATTTTTCTTCATAGCCCGGTCCCTGGGGAATGTGGGTTTTGCGATAGATTCCCATGACTGTGCCGTCGGCATCAATCATGGCCACACTGTTGAAATATGCCTGGTTGGCCCGTTCAAAAAAGCTGATGGGCAGCACTACACACAGCTCTTTGGCCAGGGCACTGAATCGTTTTATCAAGTCACTTTCGGCAGTTTTCCGGGCCAGGGAAAAATAGGTAAAATCCTGTACCTTGCAGAAATAGGGGCCTGAAAACAACTCCTGCAGCAGTATGATGTTTGCGCCCCTGGCTGCCGCATCCCGTACAAGCCGTTCCGCCTTGTTTACGTTGGTTTCATAGGTTTTGCTGCAGGCCATCTGCGTGACAGCGACGTTTACTTTTTCCATGTTCACTCCGGTTAAAAGGGTGGAAGGGCTGTGCCGGAAGGCTGCTGCTGGGTAATACAGTGTATCCCGCCGCCGCCGGCAAAAAGAGGCAGACTCGGGATCTGGACAATGGTGCGATTCGGGAAAACCTGCTGCATGATCTCCTTTGCCTGATCATCTGCCGGATCGTTAAATGAGGACATGATGATGGCGCCATTGGGTATGTAAAAATTGATATAGGAGAGATCCATGCGTTCACCGTTCCACTTCTGAGGAGCCGGCTGGGGAATCTCCGCGATCTCAATGGCCTTTCCGCAGGCATCCACCGCGCCTGCAAGCCGTTGTTTGGCATCCTGGGTCACGGCAAAATTGGCGTCATCCGGGTCAATGCAGTTATTTAACAGAATCAGTCCCGGCCGGGCAAATGTGGCCAGAATGTCCACATGCCCCGTGGTCTCATCCCCTTCAAGACCGTTGGCCAGCCACAACACGGTATCAATGCCCAGGTAGGTCTTAAAAAGGGTTTCGAAATCCGCTTTGGTATATCCCGCATTGCGTTTGGGGTCCAGCAGGCACTGTTCTGTGGTGATCAGCGTGCCTTTTCCGTCCACATGGATGGAGCCGCCTTCCAGAATAAAGGGAGCGGTGTACCGTCGCATGGACAAATGGCGCAGGATTTCAATGGCCATGCCCTCATCGCAGGGCCCTGTAATGGGGTAGTGGCCCCATCCGGTGAAGACCCAGTCGATGCCGGCCACCTTGCCTTTTTTATCCCGCACAAAGGTGGGCGCACTGTCCCGGGCCCAGGAGTCAAAGCAGGTCGCCTTGACCAGGGTGACAGCGCTGCCTAAAAGGTTTCGGGCTTCTGTCCATTGTTCCGGGTTGACCAGCATATAAACCGGTTCAAAATCGGCAATGGCCCGGGCCACTTCAGCATAGGTTTGTTTTGCTTCGGGGAGCACACCCTTGAAGCACTCCCGGGAGCAGGGCCACACCATCCAGCAGGCATCATGTTCCTCCCATTCTGCCGGCATGGTCAGCCCGTCACTTTGGGGGGTACGCACGGGAATGGAGAAAAATCCGTTTGCAGGGGGACCTGCCAAAGGATGTTCCCCCTGAATCTGTATCAGTTGTGTCATGTATCTTTTTGTATCCTGACGTTTTTAGACGGTTGTGTTTATCTTGTCCAGACACTATCTGGTTTTGATCATTGTCCACAGCTCGTCATAGTACCGGTTATCTTTCCCAAGGTCAGTGATGAACTCAAGGGTCTTCATGGTCTCTTGACTGGGGTAAATAGCCGGATTGCTCAGGTCCTCAGGGGTGATAAATTCTTTGGCGGCCTTGTTTGGGGTGGCATACTGGGTCCAGTTGGACAGTGCGGCGCCATTATTGGCATCCAGCACCCAGTTGATGAACGTGTGGGCATAGTCCACATGGGGGGCACCGGCAGGAATGGCCATATTGTCCGCCCAGATCACGCCGCCTTCCTTGGGATTGGCAAAGACAAATTTGTCAGGGGCCTCAGTCACGGCACGCATGGCATCACCATTGTAAACCAGAGCGGCAATGGCCGTGCCTGCAACCACTTTGGAGCGGCCGCCGGTTCCCACGTCAAATCCGGCAAAGTATTTGCTGGACTTGGTCTCGATCATCATATCGGCAAGGGCTTTGAGGTCGCTTTTGTCTATGGTGTTCACACTTTTGCCCATGTATTTCAGGGCAATGCCCAGCATTTCCCGGATGGAGTCAATCATGACCACAGGACCCTTGCGGGAGGCCGGATCAAAGAACAGAGCCGTTGACGCGACATAATCGGCTCCCAGTTTCTCTTTATTATAGAGCATGCCCACGGTACCCCACTGATAGGGTGCGGTGTACTCATTGCCCGGATCGTATGCGGTGTTTTTGAAAGAGTCTTCCAGGTTGGCAAGGTTGGGCAGTTTGGAATGGTCAAGCTTCTGGAGCAGGTTCAGCTTGATCATGGTGTTGATGATGTAGTCGGACGGGACAACCACGTCATACTGCTTCACACCGCCGGCCTGCAGTTTGGCCACAAGCTCTTCGGTGGACTCGTAGAGTTCCACCCGGCTTTTGATACCGGTATCTTTGGTGAAGTTGTCCATAAAGTCTTCGGGCATATATTCACTCCAGATCAGAACGCGAAGTTCATTGGCAGCAAACGATGCGACCGGAAATTGGAGGAATACGGCAAACATCAGCAACAGAGTCAGGGTTATTTTTTTCATTTTGTTCTCCTTTTGGTGTTTAATTATCTTTGCTGGAGATCCGTTGTGACAGGATAACCAGCGCAATGGTTACAAAAATTCCCACGGTTGACAGGGCATGGATTTTGGGCGTAATACCCCGATGCACTTCACCGTAAATATAAAGGGGCAGGGTGACCGATGTGGGTCCGGCCGTGAAAAAGCTGATGATAAAGTCGTCAAGGGAGAGGGTTAAGGCCAGCATAGCCCCGGATACGATGCCCGGCATCATCAGCGGCAGCAGCACATGGCGGAAGGTATACCAGTTGGAGGCATACAGATCCCTTGAGGCCTCTTCAATTTCGTTGTTAAAAGACGCAAGCCGGCTTCTGACCACCAGGGCCACAAAGGCCACCTGGAAGGTGACGTGCCCGATGATCATGGTCACCAGTCCGGGTTCAAATATGGAAGAGATATACCGCAGGCAGGTAAATGCAACAACAAGGGCGCCGGCAAAAACAATTTCCGGGGTGACGACCGGCAGATACAGGTTGATGTCAAAAAAGGTCATCACCTTTTTTGACCATGGATAACGCGCCAGACCCATGGCAAGGGTGGTGCCGAGGATGGTGGCGATTATGGTGGAAACCACTGCCAAAACAGCGGTGTTGATACAGGCCTCGATGACCAGGTCATCATGGAGCAGTTTGACATACCAGTCCAGGCTGAACCCGCCCCAATGGATGCCGAAACGCGACTTGTTAAAAGAGTAGACCATGACGGCCAGCAACGGTGTGTAAAGAAACAGATAGGTGGCAATGGCCAGAATTTTGTAGCGCATATTCAGCTTGAACATTATAACATCTCCATTTTTCCGCCTTTGCGGTTCAAAATGACCAGGGCAATAAGGGTTAAGGACATGAGCGCAAGACTGACAGCCGCACCAAACGGCCAGTCACGGCTTTTACCGAACTGTTGCTGGATCAGGTTGCCCACCAGCATATATTTGGCGCCGCCTAAAAGATCCGGGATCAGGAACATGCCCATGGCCGGTATAAAGGTCAGAATAGCCCCCACAGAAAGTCCCGGCAGGGTCTGGGGTAAAATAGCCTGGTGAAAGACGCGCCATTTGCCGCAGTAGAGGTCATTGGCTGCCTCAACCAGGCTCCAGTCCAGTTTTTCTACGCTGGAATACAGGGGCAGGGCCACAAAGGGCAGAAATGCGCTGATCATGCCGATATAAACCGCAAAGGGGCTGGGGTACAAAGGGCTTCCCGGCGGCACAAGGTGCAGCAGGGCCGCAAGCTTTGCAATGGGAAGACCCGGTGCAAGAACAATCTGCCAGGCATAGGTCCGGATCACCAGGTTGGTCCAGAAGGGAATAATCAGGGCTGTGAGCCACAGATACCGGGTTGCCTTGTCCCGGGTTGAGATAAAAAATGCTAAAGGGTAGGACAAAATGATGCAGACCACTGTGGTGATCAATCCGGCAATGATTGAGCGCAGCAAAATCTTCAGGTAATCCGGGCTCCAGCCGAACAGGCTGTATCCTGCCAGCCGTTTGTAGTTTTCCAGGGTAAAGACCCATTCTATCTCTCCGTACGCGCCCCGGGTGGTAAAGCTGATTACAATCAATGACAATGCGGGTATGGAAAGAAAAAGCATGATCCACAACATGCCCGGAGAAATGCGCAGAAGTCCTCTGGTTCTTATTTTTCTTGGTGTTGACAGTTCACCGTAGAGTATTTCTGGTTTATCTATGATTTTCACCGACCTGTAACTCCTTGAATTTTTATATATTCATATTCAAAAATGATCAATCATCTATGGTGACCAGGGATTCCTGAAGCAGTTCCACCCAGATCTGATCTCCGATTTCTATTTTGCGGTGGGGGGCTGTTCTCATGCGCAGGTTGCCGGTTTCAAGGGTGATATTCTGATAAGTACCCCGGTAGTATTTTTCAATGACACGGGACCGAATGCCGTTCTGGGCCGGTTTTTCCGGGCGCAGTCTGATGCCTTCGGGCCGGATGACCAGGGAGCCCTTTTTCCATTCAGGCATGGTGTTTGGTACAAACTCACCAAATTTTGACTCAAGGAGATTGCCCTGGCGTTCAACGTCAAAAATATTTGCAGTGCCGATGAATTCGGCAACAAACCGGCAGTTGGGGTGGTTGTAAATTTCCGAAGGCGTGCCGCACTGCAGGATATGTCCGTCTTTCATGACGGCAATACGGTCGGAAACCGTTAACGCCTCTTCCTGGTCATGGGTGACCAGAATGAAATTTTTTTTAAGCCGCAGCTGCAACCGGCGGAGCTGTTCCTGAAGCTGGACCCGCAACTTGGCGTCCAGGGCAGACATGGGCTCATCCAACAGCAGAATTTCCGGCTCACAGATCAGGGCCCGGGCCATGGAGACCCGCTGGCGCTGTCCGCCGGAGAGCTGGTCCGGGTAACGGTCTGCAAATTTTTCAAGCTCCAGCATCTCCAGCATCTTTGCCACCCTGGGGGCAATTTGTGTTTCCGGCACTTTTTGTGAGCGCAGGCCAAAGGCAATATTGTCGTAATTCTTCAGATGCGGGAAAAGCGCATAACTTTGAAAAATCGTGTTCACCGGGCGTTTATTGGCCGGAATATCAAGAATGGGCTTTCCGTTTAAAAACAACTTGCCGTCGGATGCGGTTTCAAGACCTGCAATAATCCTTAAAAGGGTGGTTTTGCCACAGCCGGACGGACCAAGAAGAGTAAAAAGTTCTCCTTGGTTTATGCGCAGATCTACATTGTCAAGGGCTTTCACCTCGCCATAATTTTTGTGTAAAGCAAGCGCTTCCAAACAATAATCCATGTTGTCACCTGAGTCTGTTGTATTTTACTGAAAGGTCAGTGAATAAGCTGGAATGATTTTTTCTGACCGCTGTCACTATGGGGGTTAATTAAAATGTGCCGTTTTTTAACATCGCTATGGTTGCCGTTTTGGCTGTATTTGCAAAATCTTCAAAGGGCCGGCCCTCATTTAAGAAATGGGCATGAAACTCCAAGCCTTTCATGAGGGTGAGGACATATTCAGCAGCCTTACGTTCGTCCGTGACCTTAATAATACTGTCTTTATTAAATAAGATAAATGCGTTATACAGATAATCACTAAGCCAGCGGAACATGTCTTTGAAAACCTTTCGAATACCTTCATCCCTGAAGCTTTTATAATAAAAGCCAAAATGAACGCCCGGATCTACGGTCCGGTTCCATTTAAAGCTGAAAATCAGATCCATCATTGCGTCAAACCGTCGGGCGCTGTCTTCTATCAAATCAAACTCCAGCATGTGTTCAGCCTTGTACTTGGTGATCAGAAATTCTATGAGCTCGCGCTGCAGGTTGTCCTTGTTCTTGAAGTAGTGAAGGATCAGGGTGGAATGGAGATTCAGGTGCTGGGCAATCTTTCCAATGGAACTGCCTTCAAACCCGTTCTCAATTAAAACCTGATAATATCCTTCAAGAATTTCAGGTTTCCGCGTTTCAGCATTTCGATTTTTTCTAATTGCCATGAACTGTCAGTCTCAATAGGGATTTTATTTTACGTTTGATTTTTTATGTAATATTAAAAAATTACAAATCAAGTGTCTTTACATTGACAAAATTGTATTGTCAATAAAATTTACTGAATGGTCAGTAAAAAACAAATCGGGGGATGACAGCGGTGTGTCCTCCGTTGCGTTCCTGAACGGATACCGTGTTTGAATGAAAAGTTACCCGGATATAACGCCGCAGATGGGTGACTTTTCGTCCAAGCAAGGGTTTTCCTTGATAATTGGCCGTTTCAATGGTAAGGGTACCTAACTTAACGAAAGAGGATAAAAAATGAGAGCAAAACATCTGATCCTTACTTGTTTTTTCTTTTTTTCTATAACAACTTGCATTTATGCAAAGACTTTTTATGTATCCGGGGTAAACCAGATCACCATGCGCACGGGGCCGGGTCTCGGCCATAAAGTTGTGGATATGGTCTCGTCAGGGGTCAAACTGGAGATTCTGGAATACCGCAAGGACTGGTCTATGGTGAGAAATTCAACCGGGAAAACCGGCTGGGTGCTGACCCGATTTCTTACGGAAGAAGCACCCAAAAGCCTTTTGGTTGAGCGGTATAAACAGGAAAACGAACGCCTGGCATCAAAGCTTTCCGCTGTAGAAGAAACTGCAAGAACCTTGGAGGTTCAGAACAAGGAGTTGACGGAAATTGCGCAGAAATATAAGCAACTCAAAGATGCTTCCACAGGTTACCTGAAGCTGGAGATCAAACATAAAGCGCTTTTGGAACAGTCCCGGGAACAGGAAGAACGTATTCAAAGGCTTGAACGAAGCATCAAAAGTGAAGTAAAATTTGCATTGCTTTCCGGGGCCGGTGTTTTTATCGTGGGACTGATTTTCGGAATGAGCACCCGCAAGAAAAGAAGAGGTTCCCTTTTATCCTGATTTATCCTTAACTTTTTTTAACACACCCTTTAACATATTAAAGTATTGAGAAATGATTGAAACCGATTTTCTGGTCATCGGCAGCGGTGTTGCCGGTTTAAGCTATGCCTTGAAGGTTGCACAGTTTGGCAGGGTGGTCATTATCACCAAAAAAAAAATATATAAAACCAATACGGCACTTGCCCAGGGCGGCGTTGCTGCGGTATTCAGCAAGACAGATTCCTTTGAAAATCATGTGGCAGACACCCTGGCTGCAGGAGACGGACTTTGCGCCGAAGATGTGGTGCGCATGGTGGTGGAAAACGGCCCGGAAAGAATTCGGGAGTTGGTGGATTTGGGAGCACGGTTCAACCGGGAGGGCGGCGGGAAGTATGATTTTTCTCTAGGCCGGGAGGGCGGACATTCCCAGAACAGAATCATCCATGCCCGGGACCTCACCGGTAAGGAAATTGAAGATGTTCTGGTACACAATGTTGAACAGCATGAAAATATAACCATTTTGGAAAACCATGTTGCCGTCAACCTGATTACCTATTCCACAAGTGTCCGCAGCGGTCTTGTCAGAACCCAGCATGAAAACATCTGCTGCGGGGCTTATGTCCTGGATAATGACACCGGAAAGGTGGAAACCTTTGCCGCTAAGGTGACTTTGCTTGCCACAGGTGGTGGTTCAAAGGTTTATCTGTATACATCAAACCCTGATACTGCCACAGGGGATGGCATTGCCATGGCATACCGGGCAGGGGCCACCGTGGCAAATATGGAATTTGTTCAGTTCCATCCCACCTGTCTGTTCCACCCCGAAGCCAAGAATTTTCTGATCTCCGAGGCTGTCAGAGGGGAGGGCGCGTATCTTATTGATGAACAGGGTAACCGGTTCATGGGAAAATACTCTCCGGACCTGGAGCTTGCCTGCCGGGACGTTGTGGCCCGGGCCATTGACAGTGAATTGAAAAAAACCGGTGCCGATTCCGTGTTTCTGGATATCACCCATAAGGATCCTGATTTTATCCGGAAACGGTTTCCCAATATTTATGCCAAATGCCTGGAGTTCGGCATTGACATCACCCAGCAGCCCATTCCCGTGGTACCGGCAGCCCATTATATGTGCGGCGGCGTGGCCACGGATCTTAACGGACGGTCTGACATCCAGTGTCTTTATGCCGTGGGGGAAACTGCATGCACGGGCCTGCACGGGGCCAACCGCCTAGCTTCCAATTCCCTTCTCGAAGCCCTTGTCTATGCCCATAATGCGGCCCAGTCCTCATTAAAAGAGTTTGAACAGGCTGCGAAGAAATCCACTGTTGATCTGGATCCCTGGGATGAGACCAACACCCTGGATAGTGACGAGGCCATCATGGTCACCCACAACTGGGATGAGATCCGGCGCCTGATGTGGAATTACGTCGGTATTGTCCGTTCGGACAAGCGCCTTCACCGTGCCCAGCGCCGTATTGAAATGATCCAGCATGAGATTGAAGAGTATTACTGGGATTTTAAAATTACGGCAGATCTCATTGAACTGCGCAACCTTGCCACGGTGGCGGAACTGATTATTAAGTCCGCATTAATGCGCAAGGAGAGCCGCGGCCTGCACTACAATCTGTGGTATCCGGACAAGGATGATGCCAATTGCCTGGTGCCGACCCTGGTACAGAAAACTTTTTAAACATAAAGTATTCGTCCATGGTTAATCCGGCGTAATGTAGCGTATGTAAATGTTATGCCGGGTGTCTTTATCCTTTCTGTGAATGGTTTTTGTTTGGTCACAATATCTATTCACAGACCGGGCAAATTTTATCTGTATTTTTTTAAAAAACTTTACGAATGGGCATCTCGTGGCCGATCTTATGACCAAGCCCGAAAAATTTTAACAAAACAATAGGTGTTTTAATGGAAAAGAGAAATAATACTGAAAAAATAGTATCTTCTTATTATTCAACAGAGATAAAAGGGCAAGTATCTTTCGGGACTTCAGGACATCGAGGCTCATCATTAGACGGTACGTTTAATGAGAAACATATACTAGCTATTTCTCAGGCACTTTGTGATTATCGTAAAAAAAATAAAATTTCAGGCCCCCTGTTTTTAGGTTACGATACTCACGCGCTTTCCTTACCGGCTTTTAAAACAGCATTGGAAGTTTTTGCTGCAAACGATGTGGATGTTTTCATTCACGCAAATTCTGAATATACGCCAACCCCGGTCATTTCGTTTATGATTCTGGAGTACAACCGGACCAATAAAAAGGCGCTTGCAGATGGTGTTATTATTACGCCATCTCATAATCCACCGGAAGACGGAGGATTTAAGTATAATCCACCTCATGGGGGGCCTGCCGATATTGAAATAACAGATTTCATTGAAAAAAGAGCAAACCAGCTGATAAATGCCAAGAATTCCGGGATTAAAAGGATTGCTTACGAAAAAGCCTATTCAGCGCCGTCTACGCATGAAAGCGATTTTATCACTCCTTATGTAGATGCTTTATCCAATGTGATAGACACGGAAACGATTCATCAATCAAAAATCAAAATCGGCATAGATCCGATGGGGGGGGCGGGTATAAATTTTTGGGATCCTATTGCTGATAAATATGGATTTGATATTAACGTTGTTAATTCAAAAATTGATAAAACTTTCAGCTTCATGCCCCCGGACCATGATGGAAAAATAAGAATGGATTGCTCCTCACCTCATGCCATGGCAAACTTAATCAAGCTTGCAGAAAAATACGATATTGCATGGGGAAATGATCCGGATTTTGACAGACATGGCATTGTGTGTCCGGATGGTTTAATGAATCCTAACCATTATTTATCCGTGGCCATTTGGTACCTGCTTCAAAACAGGCCTTTATGGGGAAATAACCTTAGTATCGGAAAAACCTTAGTCAGCAGCAGCATGATTGATAAAGTGGTTATGGGGTTCAACAAGGCGATCTTTGAAACGCCTGTTGGATTCAAATGGTTTGTCAGCGGTTTGATGGAAGGAAAAATCGCCTTTTGTGGTGAAGAGAGTGCCGGCGCAACTTTTTTAAGAAAAAATGGCGCTGTTTGGACGACAGATAAAGATGGATTTGTTCTGGCATTGCTTGCTGCTGAGATTCTGGCGAAAACCGGGCAAACGCCATCCGAAATTTATAGAGAGACATTGGTATCTGAATTTGGCAATCCTTATTATAGAAGGGTTGACGGACCTATCACAAATGAGCAAAAAACAATACTGTCACAAACATCACCGGATTCAATAAAGGCGACATCGTTGGCAGGGTTATCAATCGTTAGCATTCAGACAAAAGCCACGGGAAATAATAGCCCTATAGGCGGTGTAAAAGTCAATCTCTCGGATGGGTCATGGTTTGCTATCAGACCCTCGGGAACTGAACCGAAAATGAAACTCTATATTGAAAGCTTTGGTGGCGAGGATCTATGGAAAAAAATTCATGATGAAGCCCTTAATTTAATATTCCGCATCTAAAATGTGCATATAATGAAATCCTTATTATGTTGCACATTTTTTTGCTTGATTGCCGTGACCGGCTCTGCCCAGGACCGTTTGACCAAATGCACGTCAGAGCTTTCCTTTTCTGAGAAAAATACAAGAAGTCTTTCAGTCTCCCTGGCAGGAATCGGAGTGATTACGATTTGGGGCGCTTTACAATGGGATTATTTCTCTCAATCACCTCACTCGGGTTCCGAAGGATGGTTTGCAAATACAACCAAAGAGGGAGGGGCGGATAAACTGGGACATCTTTATTCAAGTTATGTGATCTCTCACGCGCTGTCATCCTTATATAAACACTGGTGTTTTGAAAAAGAGAATGCCGCATTATACGGCTCGCTTTCATTATTTGCCATCATGGGGTATATGGAGTTTGGGGACTCTTTCAGCGAATATGGATTTTCCTATGAAGATATGATTGCAAATTTTCTGGGATGCACTGCTGGATATTTATTGTATAAATATCCGGATCTTGCCGGCAAATTCAGTTTAAGATGGGAATATGGATTTAAGCCTAACGGCACAGATTTTTTAACAGATTATGACAATTCAAAATATCTGCTTGCAGTAAAACTTAACGGATTTGAGTCCGTAAATAAAACGTTTTTAAAACATTTTGAATTGTATATGGGGTATTATGCCCGCGGTTTTTCAGATGATAAAGACAAAAAAGAACGAAATTTTTATCTTGGTATCGGCCTGAATTTGACGGATTTATTTCGGCGATATTCCTGGAAAAAAACAGCAGTGGTTCTGGATTATATTCAGATACCAGGGACTTATCTTCAATATAAACATGATGTCAATGAAAATTAGTCAGGTTTGAACGGGGATTAACCGCAGTCCTCCCGGTTGACGGTACAGGTATTGAGGACCTGGTCGCCATGGGAGGTGTCGCGGTATATGGTGATCCCTTTGAGCCCCATGGCGTGGGCGTTGAGGAAGACCTGCCGGACATCTTCCCGGGTCGCGGACCCCGGCAGATTGACGGTTTTGGAAACCGCATTCTCCGTGTGGCGCTGAAATGCGGCCTGGACCTTTAGGTGCCACTCGGGGGCCACATCCCAGGCGCTCTGGAACACCTCTTTGGGGATCGGTTTTTGATCCTTCTGATAGCGGGCATAAATGGGATGGATGTCATCGTAAAGAATTCCGTTGATACGCCGCCGCCCTCTGAAGGCAAAGACGGGTTCAATGCCGCTGCTGACACCGGCAATGAGGCTGATGCTCCCTGTCGGGGCCACGGTGGTCAGCGTGGCGTTGCGCCGCAGGCGGACGCCCCGTTTGGGAAAGATGCTGTGCTCAAAACAGGGGAAATTGCCGCGCACCAGTGCCAGTGACGCAGATTCGGCCTCGGCACTGCGTTGAATCCGGGACATGATCCGTCCGGCCACGGCAACAGCCCTGTCACTTTGGTACGGGATATTCAGCAGGATCAGCATGTCGGCAAAGCCCATGACCCCCAGTCCGATCTTACGGGTGCTGCGGCTCGCCTCTTCGATCTGCCTCAGCGGATAGTGGTTGATTTCGATGACGTTGTCCAGGAAATGGACGGCCGTCCGGGCCAGTCTGTCAAGTTCGACAAAGTTGATTTCTTTGTTTTCAACCACCTTGGTCAGGTTGATGGAGCCGAGAGTGCAGGATTCATAGGGCAGCAGGGGTTGTTCACCGCAGGGGTTGGTGGCGCAAATCCGCCCCATCCGGGGGAGGGGATTGTCCCGGTTGATACGGTCGATGAAAAGGAGACCCGGATCACCCGTCTGCCAGGCTGAAGAGGCCATGCGCTCGAATATCTCTTCTGCGTTTCTACGCCCCACTGCCTTGCCGGTTCCGGGGTGAACCAGCGGGTAGTTCCGGCCGCTGTTAACGCACTCCATAAACTGGTCATCCACGGCAACGGAGAGGTTGAAATGGCGTAACTCTCCCCTTGTCTGCTTTGCGTTGATAAAGGCTTCAATATCCGGATGGCTGATCTCCAGGACCGCCATATTTGCAGCCGGCCGACGACGGTTCTGATCCGTCCGAGCGGCTGCCCTATCCAACTGCCGGATAAAGGCGACGGGACCTTCAGCTCCCCCGCAAGCCTGGAGAATGGTATCCCCCCGGGGCCGCAGCCGGCTGAACGAAAAGCCGATACCGCCGCAAGCCCCATGGATGATGGCCGCCTCTTTCATGGTTTGACACATGGCTTCGGGCCGGTCTTCCACCGGGAGTACAAAACAGGCGGCCAGCTGGCCCAGGGGAGTGCCCGCGTTCATCAGGCAGGGGGAGTTGGGCAGGAAGGCAAGGGATGCTAAAACCGCTTCAAAGCGCTCTGTGGTTTTGGACAGATCCGCACCAGTGTCGAACAAGCGGTCTGCCCGGGCCACCGATGCGGCGACCCTGTGAAACATATCTGCGGGTGTCTCGATGAGATCTCCCGCGCAATTACGGGCCAGGTAGCGGTTTTTGATGACAGTCCAGGCCAGGGCTGACAAAGTGGGGCATTCTGTTTCCATATGGGTGTTTTCCATATCCGGATCTCCATGCGCTGTCTTAGCGCTTGTTTGGTAATTGATAAATCGGCTCTATCTTTTCGTCAAGGCCGTGGTTGATCTCAGGTCCAAATCATAAACAAAGCAACATGGGCAAGTTATTTAAGACCGGTTCCTAAACAGAGCCCCATTTTTGCCAACGGGTATCCTTTTTTTCTTGTCATCCTGGCAACAGTCAGGATAATCTCCTATACTTTAGAGTATTTCAAGTTTTTTCGTGGCAGGTCAATTGGCCTATTGGAGGCCAGGCATTTGCCGTAAAATCTATTCTTTTAAAGGAGGGCGTACAATCATGAAAAACATTTTGAAATTTATTGTAACTGTTGGCTGTTTTTTAGCTCTAACTTGCGGCCCTGTTCTTGCCAGTGACGGCAAAGCAGCCAAACCAAGTCCGGATGAAGCAATCGCCATGCTGAAAGCAGGTAATGAACGTTTTGTAAGCGGCAAAGCAATTCAGCCGCATACGGATGTTGCCCGCCTTGCACTTGCCGGCAAAGAAAATCAGGGAGATCACGCCTATGCAACGGTCATCACCTGCTCCGACGCCAGAGTTCCGGTTGAAATTCTATTTGATGCCGGTATTATGGATATTTTTGTTATTCGTGTTGCCGGTAATGTTCTGGATGTTGATGAGATAGGGTCTGTTGAATATGGCCTTGCCCATGTAAACACCCCGGTATTTGTCGTGCTTGGACATACGCAATGTGGCGCAGTCACCGCAGTGACAAAGGCTGTCCAGGGTCACGGTCACCCATTGGAAAGAAATATCCCCCCTCTGGTTGACAACATCATTCCAGCAGTGAAAAAAGCGATTGAAGACAATCCAGATGCCCATGGTGCGGATGTAATACCTTATGCCATTGAGGAAAATATCTGGAAAGGCATTGAGGATCTGTTCATGGCAAGCCCTGCTTCCCGCAATCTCGTGAACGCGGGGAAAGCCAAAGTTGTGGGCGCGATCTATGACGTATCAAACGGAAAAATCAACTGGCTGCCCGAAGCAAGAACTATTGAAATCCTAAAGAAAGTTGAGGCGAATCCTAAAAGAGCCATGGAAGCAATGGCAGAATAATTTTGCCTTAAAATTCAATACAAAACAAAACCAAACGTTTGGACGTAAAAGTCGAAAGAAACCGTTTGAATCAAACGAGATTCAACGTTCCCTTTTCTAAAAGTCGGGAAGAAGAACTTCCCATTATCCTTCACTTTACAAAAACGCATTGGAGGATTCCGTGAAAATTAAAGACTGGTTTGAAAACTGGGGCATTACCGGGCTGAAGATCAGTGCCGGGTTTATGCAGATGGAATGGCAGCCGAGGCCCGAAGAGGAACAGGCGGCCTGGGAACTTTACATCGAACTGATCACCCGGGTGGCCACCCAGCCCCTTGGCAAGGACCAGGGGGATGAGGCGGCTGCCTTGAGTTCTATTTTTTCTCTGTTCAAAGTAACCCGGGAACTGCTCAAACAAAAGGGGCGCAAGGCAGAGGTGTTTTCCAAGATTGCCGTGGTCATCCTGAACCAGAAAATTCGTCCCTTTACGGCCAAATGGCACAAGCGGGTATCGGATAATATGCTGGAGAAGCCCGAGGAAAAAGCGTCTTTCCGCCATGAACTGGAACAGATTCAGGACGTACTCCGGGGATATGCGGCCATGCTGGCCAAAGTGGCCGGGGTGGAGGATTTCCAGAAGCTGGAGCAGGGGCCTTTGCAGGAGCTGTAAAAGATGAGTGGCAACGAAACAAAGCGAAAGATATACGTTTCCTATTGCAGAAAAGACGGGCACGCAAAAAGATTAATTGATGCCCTGATAAAAACTGCGCCTGGCACTGGTTGCAGCATCTGTTATGATGAAACTTCGCTGCAGTTAGGAGAGTCTATCACAAAATTCATGGCCAAGGTCAGTGAGGCGGATCGAATCGTTTTTCTTTTGTCTCAAAATTATTTTCAATCCAGGTCCTGTATGAATGAATTGTTATTGGCTTATGAAAAACAGGCCAGTGAACTTCAGCCGGCAGTGATGATGCTGGACAATTTTTTACCCGACGTTGAACAGGAACAAAGTTCTCAAAACAATAGAGAAAAAAAAGATGCTGTCGATCTGACGACCTGCTGTGAAAATCCCGGGGTTGTTCCCGTGATTCTGGCTTGGTTGTTTGGAAAGTATAAACCCGAGTTTAAGTACCGGGACCGGCTGGTCCTTGTGCAGGATGACAAAAAAAACTATGATCAGGCAGCCGATGAAATAATCCAATGGCTGAATAAAGAGACAGAGCCGGTCCGGTATAATCACCGGGCAGCCGTCGGTCGACGGATTGCCATCAGGGACGCTTTAAACTCTTTGTTAGAGAAAAGTGATTTTTATCCATTAAAAAAAATTTTAATCGGGACCGGACAGTTTTCAAACGGAGAAAAAGACCCGATACACTCTCTTGCATCAATGAAAAATGGTGCAACATTGCTGGCCTCACTGGAAAGTGTCACTAAATTCCTTGATCGGATAATTTCAGGGGATTTTTCTTTTAAGGAGCGATTTAAGGAAAGCATAGAAGAATTGACGGGGTTGTTTTTGATCGCTGCCATGGACGATGGAAAACTTCACCAGCTTATCCATGAACTGAATGGGTGCGGTGATGGGGCCAGGAATGTGTTCAGCCGGGAATATATGGATTTTTACCAGATCCTGGTCTCCGCCCTGTTCAACAAGTCCGCTGTATATGCAATCGAAGACAATCGGGTGGTGGGAGAGGGGGAAATAAAGCTGATTGAAACGGGCATGGATGAAAGCGCATTTGAAAAATTTTTAAAAAACGAGGCTGGATATATGACCATATTTGCACCGCTAACGGATAAGGTTCTGGAAATATCCCGGAGGGGGAAATTCAATAATCCACTGGTGGGCGATGACGAAAAAAAGCGGCAGCGGATTAACAAAATAATGGCGGAGTTGGGAAAATTTTACATTACCGTTGAAAAAGATAAGATGAATAGGGATTTTGGTGGTGAAAACGTGTTCAATAAAATCGGAAAACAATTCCCGGCCTTGGTTCAGATCTTGACGGATGAGCAGAAACCGGAAAATATCCTGGAGTTATTTATCCCTGGTTTTGAAGAGTCAGAAACCGAGATTCAGGATGAAATTATCACGATCTATTCGAGGTTGAATGAAATTCAGAATTGAAGAGGATAGCCAATGACCCATAAAATAACACTTGATTCCTTCCCTACAGAAGATGCGGTTAACCTGTACCCCTGCAAAGGCTGGCCCAAAGCCGCCATCCATCATTTTGACCGGAAACAGGCCGTGGCCGTTTTGGCGGCCCTGGCCGTGAGCCGCCCCCTGCTGGTCAGGGGAGAGCCCGGATGCGGCAAAACCCAGCTGGCCAGGGCCGTGGCCCAGTTGTTTGCCATGCCTCTGGCCTGCCTGGTGGTCAACGAACGGACAGAACCCGAGGACTTGCTCTGGCGGTACGATGCCCTTCGGAAACTGTCCGATGCCAATGCCGGGGAAAGGTGTGTGAAAGATGAAAGCCAGTATTTGAGCGCCGGCCCCCTCTGGTGGGCCCTGAATCATACCAGTGCTGAAAGTCGTATAGGCAGCCGGCCCTGCAGGCCCGTGACCACGGATGAATCCGGACAGAAAAGGGAGTTTCAAAACGGGGTCGTTCTCCTGATTGACGAAATCGACAAGGCCGACCGGTCCGTGCCCAACAGCCTGCTGGAACCCCTGGGGAATTTGAGCTTTGAGGTGCCTTATACCGGTGAACGGGTGGAACGTCCCAAGGGCGAACCCGATCCTTTGATCATCATTACCACCAACCGGGAACAGGAGCTGCCCCAGGCCTTTGTCCGGCGCTGCCTGGTCCTGGACCTGGTCCTGGATGACGACAATAGGGATGATTTCATCGACATCCTTTCCAAAAGGGGCCAAAGTTTGTTTCAGGGCCGGATGCCCGGTGATTATGGTGAGACAACTTACGAAAAAGTGGCTGATCTGCTGTATGAAAAACGGATGAGAGCCAAACATGAGGGATTATCGTTTATTCCGGGCCAGGCCGAATACCTGGATCATCTTGAGGCCCTTATCGGCATGAAACAAACCGCCCCAAGTCTGGGCCTGGATGAAGCCATGGAACTGCTGGCCGCACTGACGTTCATGAAAAACGGTGCCTAATGAAGGGTGTTGAAGTTGCTTATATTATTGTAAATAAAATCAATGGATTAATTAAAAAAGGCCGAACTTGGGTTAATTCGCTGAAATTATCGCCAATAACTCTTAAAACAACCCGTCCATTTCAACACCCTTGGATGCCCGGGGAAAAGACGAACGCTAAAAAAACTCCGTCTGGTCGGATGGGGGAATTGACCACCCTTTTTTCTCTTGTTGAACGGTTGAAAGGGCAAAATATCAGCATTAGCGAGTTTTCGGAACTGCTGGGGCTGAAATATTCCCCAAAACCGAAAGACAGAGAAATTGCCGAACCCGATCAGAAAATTATTGACGAGGGGTTGCCCCCGGAACCGGGTTCCAGTGCCATACGCCCCACGAATTATCCCCCTGATAAAGCCCACTTCCGGTTCCCCTGTCTTTATGCCCTTGAAGAGAAAATTGTCGAAGATACCAGAACCATGCCGGCAGAATATGCAAGTCTCATCCCTTTTGAGGGCGCGATTGAATTTCCGCCGGTTGCCGACGAGGTAATGCCGGACCCCCTGACCGGCTGGAATGTCCTCTGGCCATATCTGAAGCGGCTTGGCATTGAATTAAAACAGACCCGCCAACTGGATACCAAAAGGATAATCCAAAGCGCCGTCAGGCAAAAACCCCTTGAAATTATCCCGTGGAAAAAGAAAAGGGCCTGGCCCCTGGATATGGTCCTGGTTCTTGATTTCTCAAAACATTTAAGCCCCTTTTTCAATGACTTCAGAGACCTGGCCCTCAACATGGACCAATGGTTTCGCAATCGGCTTCACATTGTGGCCTGCCCCGACCCCAAAACCAATACCTTTTGGTACCAGGGGGCAATGCACAAAGGATTCCCCATCGTCCGGCAAAATCTGCATCTGATCTATGCCGGCGACCTGGGATTTTTAGACAAACAGGGCATCAACGCGGGATTCTGGCATGGGTTCGGACGCCGCATGAAACAGAAACACGTCCGGATCGATGCCCTGGTGACGGCCCATCCTTCGGACTGGATAATGGAAACAGCCACCTTGTTTTCCCTGCACTACTGGGATTCCGGTGTGATCCGTCCCGGTGGGGATTCTGGGAATCGGGGCGCCGGCCCAAGCATGAAAACCCGCGATCAGACCGAGATGCTTCTGGCGGCCCTGTCCCTGGCTGTTGAACTCACACCGGCCCTGATCCGGAGGGTTAGAAACCGGCTTGGGTTCAGTGTCTCGACCGAAAGCCTGGCCTGCCGTCATTTTGCCCTGGAAGGCAATGTGTTCAGATTTCAGTGGCGCAATCCAGAGAGCCGGGCAAAGTACAGCAAAAAAGCACAGGACTTGAATCTGGATCTTGACCGGATCTGGCCCCTGATTCAATCCTTTGAATCCCGGATGCCCATGGAGCTGCGTATCGAACAGCGGCAGAAGGCGGGAAAGTTCCTTGATGGAGATCAGGCGGCGTTTTTAA
Source organism: Desulfobacter postgatei 2ac9 (assembly GCF_000233695.2). Classification (NCBI taxonomy): domain Bacteria; kingdom Pseudomonadati; phylum Thermodesulfobacteriota; class Desulfobacteria; order Desulfobacterales; family Desulfobacteraceae; genus Desulfobacter; species Desulfobacter postgatei. The sequence goes on from NZ_CM001488.1 coordinate 1,911,449, forward strand.
GAAAGCTGGTTCTCTTTCAGCAGAATCCCGATACCCCGGAAACAGAAAAAAACAGGATCATGGCCTGGGTGGGCCGGGTGGCGGACCGGGCAGGGGAAGAAGCGTGGGTGCCTGAACTCAATACATTGTTCGGAATTTACAATGAAACAATCAAACCGCAAAAGGTTCCCGGCGGGGTGGATTTGACACAGGTTCCGGAATGGGCTGTAAAATCCAGGGAAACAGGGCCGGTCTGCCTGAGTGTGCATCAAAATCGTCTGGAAATTTTTTCTTCCGGAAGGCCCTCGCACCATCCCGGATTGATCCATGAGTTATCCGCCGGTTCTAAATCCCAGGTCATTTTCAGAACAGATGAAGCAGCAATCAAACAGTCCATGACGCTGGATAAGCCTTTTGAATTGCCGGAAAATACAGTCGAAATTGTGGTGGAAACCGATACCGGGAGAACAACGGTGGCCATGATGCCCTGTCCGGAATGGGCCTCGGGGATTAGGCGGGATCGGTACGGACTCTTTGTCGAGGTGAAGGTAAAAGGCATCGGCTTTGTGTTACGCTGGATTCCCCCGGGGAATTTTATGATGGGATCTCCTGGAGATGAACCTGAACGAAGTGATTATGAAGGGCCTTTGCACCGGGTGGCGTTTGAAAAAGGGTTCTGGCTTGCAGATACCGCCTGTACCCAGGAATTATGGCGGGCCGTTACCGGGAAAAACCCAAGCAGATTTAAAGAAGAAGGAGTTGAACATCCGGTGGAAAACGTGAGCTGGGATGATGCCAATGATTTTATTGATGGGCTTAACCGTTTGGTTCCTGGTCTTGATATTCGTTTGCCCTCGGAAGCAGAATGGGAGTATGCCTGCCGGGCAGGAACAGACACCCCGTTCTGGTTTGGATGGGAATTGAACACGGATAGGGTTAATTATAATGGCAATTATCCTTATAATAACGGCCCCAAAGGGGAGTATCGTCGAAAGACGGTGCCGGTGAACTTTTTTGAGCAAAACCCCTGGGGCCTGTACCAGATGCACGGCAATGTCTGGGAGTGGTGTCAGGACCGCTGGCATGATAATTACGATGGTGCTCCGGATGACGGTAGTGTTTGGGAGGATGGTGACAATGAGTCTCGCGTCTGTCGCGGCGGTTCCTGGATCAACCTCGGGAGGTACCTGCGTTCCGCTTACCGCTACTTCAGGCCCCTTGCTGATCTCATCGACAACAACGGCTTGCGTCTTGCCCGAGGTCCTTTGGTGCCGGAGGCAGGAACCGGCAGGAGCCGGACGGGTTATGGCCCTGGTGCAGCGAGGGACGAGCAAACCGGGACCGTGACCCCGGCCGGCGGTGCAAGAGGAGATTCCCAATGAAGTATAAATTTTTTAACGTACCGATATTCGGTTCCGAAGCAGCTGAAGATGAATTAAACCGATTCCTCTCCTCCCACCGGGTGGTTTCCGTGGAAAAGAAGTTTACAAAGGAGGGCCTTAGGGGGTGTTGGTGTTTCTGCATCCATTACCTGGAATCCAGGCCCAATAGCACTGAAGGGACGGATGTCCAGTCCCGGGTGGACTACAAGGAAGTCCTCAATGACCAGGACTTTCAAAAGTATGCACGGTTAAGGGAACTCAGAAACGCCAGGGCCAAAGAGGAAGGCCGCCCGGCCTATTCGATATTCACCAACGAACAACTGGCCAACATGGTGACCCAAAAGGTGGTGACCCAAGAGGCCATGGCCCGAATTCCGGGCATCGGCCAGGCCAGGATGGAAAAATACGGTCCTGCCTTTTTATCCATATTGCGGCAGTTGCATGGGCAAACCGCCGGGTGAAACGGCAGCGGGTGGATATGGCGGATCTCCTGGCCTGGAAAAATCTCAGTCTTGCCGTATACAAGGCGGCCAGGGGAAAACGGTCCAGGCCGGATGTGGCCGGTTTCCTGTCCGACGTCGACGGTAATATCACAAATTTAAGAGACCGGATTCAGTCCGGATCGTTTTCCCTGGATCAATACCGCCGGTTTCAGATCATGGACCCCAAACCCCGCAACATCACAGCCTTGAGTTTTGAGATGAGAGTGCTTCATCATGCCATCATGAATCTGATCGGTGAAAACCTGATCAGATCCCAGATCCATTCCAGTTTTGCCTGTATGCCCGGCCGAGGGGTTCACGCGGCGGCCCGCTATGTTCAACGCGGTTTGAGGCGGTCTGGGTGGTATGTGAAAATAGACATAGAAAAATATTTTGAGCGGATGCCCCATGACCGGCTCAAGCAAAAGCTTCACAACCGATTCAAAGGCAAAGCCTTTCTTGATCTGTTGGACGCGATCATCGACAGTTTCAGTGAACGGCCGGGACAGGGGCTTCCCATAGGGGCGTTGACCTCCCAGTATTTTGCCAATTTTTTTCTTGAGACGGCAGACCGGTTCATTCAAGGGCCTCCCTATATCAAATCCTATTGCCGGTATATGGATGACATGATCTGGTTCACTGCAGATAAAACCGCAGCAAAAACAAGCCTTCAAATCGCCGTAAATTTTTTGTCCGGCCAGGCGCTGAAGGTCAAGGATACATGGCAGATCCAGCCCTCCCGGCACGGGGTTACCTACTGCGGTTACAGGATTCTGCCTTTTTCCATCCTGCTGTCCAGAAGGAAAAAAAGAAATTACCGTCGCCGATTAAGGCAATGGGAGGATCAATGGCGCAACGGAAATATATCGGACCTGGCGCTTCAGCGGGGATATGATGCGGTCCACGGCATGACCGCCCAGACCCGGTCTGTGGGTTTCAGGAAATCCGTTATTGCGGCCGGACCGCTGTTGGATGTATAATGAAAGTTCGGGTGACTGTCGGCAAAACGCTTGGCCCGTCTGTCGCGGCGGTTCCTGGATCAACAACGGGAGGAACCTGCGTTCCGCTTACCGCAACAACAGGCACCATGCTGATCTCAACGACAACAACGGCCTGCGTCTTGCCCGAATTCCTCTTTCAGCCGGACGGCAAAAAAAGGACCAGACAGCATCCGGGCACAGGTGATATCGCTTTTGTGCAAAATCCAAGGCTGTCCGGGGTGTGAGTCGGTTATAATGCAAAAGCCCCCCGGCAGCCGCCTTTGTTACTATGGAACACATGAAAAAAAACCAGCAATCCGAAATATTGTCTATTTTGCCGGATATTTTTCCAGAGAACTGGGCCCACAGCTACGGCCAGGACCACTATGGGATCTGGCAGGGGATTTTTGTCAATAAGATCGAGATCCGATTTCGTTGGATACCGCCGCGCGAGTTTATGATGGGATCACCTGAAGATGAACCTGAACGATATGATGATGAAGGGCCTTTGCATCGGGTTGCCTTTGAAAAAGGCTTTTGGCTTGGGGAGACCGCCTGCACCCAGGAATTATGGCAGGCTGTTACCGGAAAAAATCCAAGCATATTTGAAAAAGAAGGACCCGAACACCCGGTGGAAAACGTGAGCTGGGATGATGCCAATGCGTTTATTGACAGGCTCAACAGTCTGGTTTCCGGGCTTGGGGCCCGATTGCCCTCGGAGGCGGAGTGGGAGTATGCCTGCCGGGCAGGAACAGACACCCCGTTCTGGTTTGGACGTGAATTGACCCCGGACAAAGCCAACTATGCTGGAACTCGACCTTATAATAAAGGTCCCAAAGGGGAGTACCGTCAGAAAACGGTGCCGGTGAAGTTTTTTGAGCAAAATCCCTGGGGCCTGTACCAGATGCACGGCAATGTCTGGGAGTGGTGTCAAGATCGCTGGCATGACAATTACAACGGTGCCCCGGATGACGGCAGTGCCTGGGAGGATGGTGACACTAATTCTCGCGTCTGTCGCGGCGGTTCCTGGGTCGCCTACGGGAGGGCCCTGCGTTCCGCTTGCCGCCGCAGCAGGCCCCATGCTGATCTCAACGCCGGCAGCGGCCTGCGTCTTGCCCGAGGTCCTCAAGACCGGTCAGGTTCAGGCACCGGCTGGAGTCCGGGCAAAGGAGCGAGGGACGAGCGAAAGAAAGGGTCAAATAATGCAAGACCTGCCCCCTAAGATCCAGGTGCGCCGGCCCTGCTTTTTTTATGGACTTGATCTGACCTCCCCTGATACAGATGAAACAGCGCTTCGTGACCTGGAAGCGCGCTCCCGGGATGCCGACACGGAATTGACCTCCTGGAGCCCGCCGGTGCCGGTGAAACTGGCGGCAGCCGTATCACGACTTTTTCTTACGGGAAGAAAAATAGATAGCCACCCCCATCAAGCCGAATATGTATCCGATGCCGCCAACAATTTCATTCATGGTCGGGCCTTTTTGCTCCAGGTCTGCCACCATTCTGGTCAACGGCGTAATTTTTTTATCCAGCGCTTTTGTTACGGCCTTTTCCACGATGGCTTCAAGCTGGACCGGGTCAATGGCGGCTGCCGGGTGTACCGCCTCTCCAGGGTCTGTCTGCCCTGCGGGTTCAGGCAAAGGTCTCTGTGCATCCCGGTCTGAGGCGGGTTCGTCTATATCTTCAAGGGGAATGGTCCATTCGGCCTTATGTCCCATGCCGGCAATGAGTTCAATGCGCATGGCTGTTTTTGCCGGGATGGGAAATGAAAATTCACCTTTTTGATTGGTCCGCGTGCGCAAAAGTTCTTTTCCGTTCAAGTCCCAGACAATAATTTCTGAGTCCCGTACTTTTTTCCCGCCGCTGAATTTGCTTTCTCCCAGAACGGTGTTTCCTTCCACCCAGGCAAATACCGTGACCTTATGTGCCAGGGCATTGCCCCTTGAAAGAAAGAAAAAAAGGATCAGACAGGAAAATCTTATAAAATATTTTCGATACATCATTATTGGTTACCATTAAAAATAGTCGTAATATGAAGATTATACCTGCTTTTCAACCATTTTTGCTCTATTGTCCAATGCGGCCTGCTGCTGTGCCGCAGGCCATTTGGGCAGAAGTTCGGGTTGCACCTTTTTAAGAAAACCCATACAGAAAATCGCCACAAGGCCTTCTATGAACATAACCGGAACATGGGCTATAACAACGGCCCAGGCCACCTCTAAAAAACTTTCCTGGGTAAACATCAGGGCTGTACCGACAAGCAGGCTGCTGAAAAAAACGCTTAAAAATCCACAGGCAAAGCAGGCGGCATGGGAGAGTACACCCGGTTTGTGGACAAATCCTGCAAACAGGTAATAACAGAGCACTGCCGGTGTGGCCATGATAATCGTGTTGACCCCCAGGGTTGTGATCCCGCCGAACTGGAACAGCACCCCCTGGAGCAGGAGCGCAATCAAAATGGCGGGAAAGGCAACCCACCCAAGCATCAGGCCAAGACTTCCGTTGAGAATCAGGTGGGCGCTGGAAGGCCCCATGGGCACATGAATCAGGGAGGCCACAAAAAAAGCGGCCGACAAAATTGCTGCCTGGGGAATTTTATCTTCTTTAAGTTTTTTCAAGCCCACGGAAGTGCCTGCTGCAGCCAAAACTATCCCAACCCCTAAAACCGGTGCGGAAAGAAAACCTTCAGAAATATGCATAATGCCTTCTTATTGCTCAAATATATTATTTTGTTTTCCAGTTTTCGAATTTTACCCAGATGACCGCACCCAACTCAACACCCTTCTCCTGCCCGTCAGCCTTAAGGGTAAAATCAGCTTCATTAAGTGCTGCAAATCCCCACCATCCGGCCTTGGGTGCAGCATAGGTGAATACGCCGTTGGCATCGGCTTTGATGGTCTGGGTCACCATATAATCAGTGGGGGCTTGGGACTTTCCGTCTTCGTTGTAATATTCCACCTCAACTTCTGCATAAGGCACGGCTTTGCCATTTAACTTTACAATACCCTGGAATATATTACCGGCATACTGTGCAAACGGTTTGGACAAAGGAACGATTTCTGTTTTCAGACCGATCTCCTGGTCCCATCCTTCGTCATAACCGAACGCGGTCACTACGGTTTTGGTATAATGAATGATAAAGCAGTCTTCGGCAGATTCCCAGTATGGCACGGGCTCCATGTAGAACATGTAAACGCCTGGTTTTTTGATTATGTAATCTGTTTCCCAGCCGGTGTGATCCATCTTTTTTGCCTGTTTCAATGTGCCCAGAAGATCCTGTGCTTCACCGTTGGCGCGCAGGGCAAATACCTTGGGTTTGACAAGTTCCATCCCGACACCTTCAAAGGGATGGGAAAAAGAGGCTGTGATATGGACGGTGCGGTTTTCGTCCTGCATAACCATGTTGTCCGAAGGAATGACCATTCCGTAGTGTGCCTGGACACTTACGGCAGTAAAAATAAGAACAAGAGATATGAGTCCGGATGTGATCAGCGCTTTTTTCATTGTTTTTTCCCTCCTGTGAATCCTTGAAGTGTTAAAAATACTAAATAATATTAAAAACTTAACTTTCAACCTTCTTGGCCGGGTCCGAAAAAATAATGAAATTTAATTTGAACCACAGGCTTCATGCCTGCATTACAAAATCTCTTTTTGTATCTTAAAAAAAGAATTGAATCAATTGGAAATTTTTAACCGGTTGCTCATGCTCTGCCTGATCCGACCTGTTTATGACCGCTTTTGAACAGCAAGAATTGCCTGGTTTATCGGCAATTCTTGCCGTATAGTCATATAAACAATTCTCCTTCGCTGCGGAACACCCGGTTAATTCCGTTTTTGGAAAATACAATCTGCCACAGTTGATTCCGCCGGGTTCTGAAACTGGCTGCGCAGGAGAGCAGATAATAGGTCCACATGCGGAAAAACCGCATGTCGTATTGGTCTTTGATTAAATTCCAGTTCTTGGTAAAATTTTCATGCCAGGCCATGAGGGTTCTATCATAGTAACGGCCCAGGTTATGCAGGTCTTCCAGAATAAATAATCCTTCTGCGGCGTGGGAGACCTGCCTGGCGGAGGGGACCATGGAATTGGGGAAAATATATGTGTTGATCCAGGGGTCCGTTCCTTTGGCAGAGGTGTTTCCTGCGATGGTGTGCAAAAGAAAAAGCCCGTCATCTTTCAGGCACCGATGAACCACTTTCATAAAGGTTCTGTAATTTTTCCATCCCACATGTTCAAACATGCCGATGGAAACAATCCGGTCATATTTTTCATTCAAGTTACGGTAATCGGACAGTTCAATTGTTACCTCAAGGTTTTTGCACTGTTCCCGGGCATATTCTGCCTGCTCTTTTGAAACGGTAATGCCCTTGACTTTTACGCCGTAAGTCTCAGCCGCATATTTTGCGAACCCGCCCCATCCGCACCCGATATCCAGAACTGTTATTCCAGGTTTGAGACCGATTTTTCGACATATCAGATCCAGCTTTCCGGTCTGGGCGTCATCCAGATTGTCTGCCCGGTGCCAGTATCCGCACGAATAATTCAGCCCTTTATCCAGCATGATTTTGAAAAGGGGGTTGCCGATATCGTAATGCCTTTGTCCGATGATAAATGCCCGGGTTTTGCTTTGAACATTTATAACCCTGGCTTTGAAAATTTCCCAAAGGAGGGCCGGCTTCATGGACTTTACTTTTTTATCTAACCGGAATTCAAGAATTCGTTTGAAGAATTCATCCAGGGCCTTGCAATCCCACCATCCATCCATATAGCTTTCCCCCAAGGCCAGGGAACCGCCCGAGATGATTCTTTGGTAAAATTGAGGGTTGTTGATTTGAATATCCCAGGGACGATCCCCATTGATCTGGATATCCATTGGTTTTAAGATTGATTTGATAATTTGTTGTGCTCTTTCTCCTTTCATGGTTCTCCTTCCTTTCCGGCCCTGATCCTGCTTTTTGGGAGGAATGCAAGTTCAAAGGGCCAAATGAATGAAAGACCCGGAAAGCCTGTTTAATTATGCAGGCTCAAGGCCTTGGTAATTAACGAGTTGTATTTTGGCATAAAAGAAAGAGGTTTTCAACTTTATTAGAAAATCCAACGGTGTTGTTGAAAAAAAACAGGCAGCAGGTTTTTTAAAGTCTGCTGCCTGTGACCGTCACTATTTATTTTTGGAACTTAATTCCGGGAACTGATGATAAAAGAATTCAGTTACCTGGCCCTCAGTTTTGCTCTCTTCATTTTCCCGAAGCTCTATACGCCGAATTTTTCCGGAGATGGTTTTGGGCAAAACTTCCACAAATTCGATGATTCTGGGAATCTTAAATTTGGCCAGCACATCAATGGTGTGTTTGAACAGTTCCAGGGCCAGTTCCTTTGATGGTTTGTGTCCGGGAACCAGGATAACAAATGCTTTTACCAGTTGGTGACGGTTGGGATCCGGCACACCCACCACGGCAGTCTCCATGACGGCCGGGTGCTCAATCAGGGTACTTTCCACCTCAAAGGGACCTACCCGGTAATCACTGGTTTTGATGACATCGTCGGCGCGGCCCACAAACCACCAGTAGCCGTCCTTGTCAAAGGTGGCTTTGTCACCGGTGAAATAGAGTCCGTGTTTAAATGCTTCAGATGTTTTTGCCTCGTTGTTGATATATTCCTGAAACAGTCCAATGGCACGCCAGTTGGAAAGACGAATTACGATATGGCCGGTGATGTCAGGTTCTGTGATCTCTTTTCCTTCGTCATCGGCTAGAATGACATCGTACATGAATGAGGGATATCCAAAGGACCCCAAGCGCATTTTGCCTTCCATCCAGGGCGGATTGCCGATCATGGCTGTGGATTCGGTCTGGCCGTAAAAATCCCGGATTTCAGTGCCCGTGGCTTTCCGCCACTGGTCAATAACTTCGGGATTCAACGGTTCGCCTGCACTCAACGAGTACTTCAGGGCCGAAAAATCATACGCTGCCAGATCAAGGCCCACAAAGGCGCGCCAGGCCGTGGGCGGTGCGCAGAATGAGTTGACTTTATATTTGGCCACAAAACTTAGGTATTTTTTAATATCCAGCGAGGTGAAATTAAACCCTGTGGCCGTACCGCCGACGTTAAGTGGGCTGAAAAAGCTGCTCCATGCCCATTTAGCCCACCCGGGCGCACTCAAGTTGTGATGAACGCATCCGGGTTCAAGCCCAATGATAACGGCTGTTGACAGATGGCCCAAAGGATAGGAGGTGGCGGAATGCCCCACCCGTTTGGGAAGTCCTGTGGTGCCGGAGGTGAAAAAGCAGAAGAGAACATCCTCACGGTTAATGGTTGCAGGTGATGCTTGGGCAGATTCCTTTGCAATCTCAGGATAGGATGTCCACCCCTCTTTAGCCCCAAGGATAATTTTAGCCTTGGGGGTGTACCCGGCCTTAACCAGGGCATCGTCCACAAGGTCGGCCAGATTCTCATGGGCAATAATAACATCCGGCGGATACGCTTCAAAACGGAACTGGATTTCACGTTCGGTCATGGTTGTGGCTGTGGGAACGGAGACAATACCGCCTTTTATGGCGGCAAAAGAGGCAAACCATGTCTGGGGGACAATGGGCGTCAGCATATAAAGATTGTCGCCTTTCTCAACCCCCTTTTTACGCAGATAATTTAACATCTTGTTGCCGTTTTCAGCCAATTGGGTATATGTATACTGCTCTTCTTCATCTGTATGCAGGTCTGCCCAGATAAGCGCCAACTGCTCCGGGCGCTCTTTGACGTGTATATCTTCGAAAATTTCCTGGGCCCAGTTAAAGGTTTTGGGCAGTTCGGCTGAATTCAGTTTTTTAAAAAATGCTTTTGCCTGGATTTCACGTTGCCCCATATCCTGGATCCCATTGAGTGCCATCACCTCTTTATAAAAGCTTTTCAACGTCATTGGTTTTCTCCCGGTTAAGTTTATTTCACATCCTGTTTTAAGGCCCCGCCTGCCCTGCCATTTAAGGCAAAAAAACCGCAAGAAAGGGCGGTAATTTAGAAAACTTTCATTTATACCAGGCTGGCGGTTTTCTACCAATCGGTTAAAGGCTTAATTTTTATGTCAGTGTATTGTGTACGGTGTTATGGATTAATTTATTCGCTATATGTAAGATTTAAACCTACATGTGAATGGTTTGTTGAAAAAATGCCTTTGCCTGCGAGGCGGAGAAGAAAGTTAAGATTGGTAAGTTAAGGCTCATGGCCGATCTTATGACCAAGCAAGTCCTTTCAGGATGATGGCCTGTCCGTCGATTCAAGAAGAAACAGTTCCCCCAGTTTTTTGTCCTTTTCCTGCCAGATATTATTAAGCCAATCACAGAATTGTTCCTTATATCCATCATCATTAAAGTAATCACCGACCATCTGTTCGGACACGGGGAAAACATCTACGTCTACAATGATCTTTTTTGTTTTCCCTGAAATGTAATCCCAGAAGGTCGGCACCCCGCCCGGATAGGCAATGGCGACATTAACAACACTGTGAAAGTATTCGCCCATGGAGCCTAGTACAAAGGCGATACCGCCGGCTCGGGGCAAAAGAAGCCGGTCAAAAGGTGATTTCTGATGTTCATGTTTTTTAGGGGTAAACCGGGTGCCTTCCACAAAATTCATCACTGAGACCGGGGTGTGTTTGAATTTTTCACATGCCTTGCGGGTGCTTTCAAGGTCCTTTCCCTTCAGGTGGGGGTTGGCCTCAAGAAATTTTTTTGAATACCGTTTCATAAATGGAAAATCCAGAGCCCACCAGGCAAGCCCCAGAAAAGGTATCCAGATCAGCTCTTTTTTCAAGAAAAATTTCAGCATGGGGATTTTGCGGTTAAAGATTTTTTGCAATACCAGGATGTCGACCCAGGACTGGTGGTTGGATATGACAAGATACCACCCTTTTTTTTTCAGCTGGGCCAATCCTTTTACCTGCCAGTCTATCCTGTTGAACAGATCACAATTCATGCCGTTGATACTTATCCACAGGGTTGCAATCCAAATAAGGACTTTATCGAGTAATATAATCACATCTTTAAAGGGTAGGATGAATTTTAAAAGGGCTATTAGAATTAAAGGAACAGTCAAAAAAATCGTGTTTATTAGATATCCAATAAAAGCAAGTACCCCTTTAACCGAGGAGGGAAGAAAATCCAGCATGAGTGACCCGACCCTTTTCATAAAATTTTTAGGACCATTCATAATGGTTTTGTGCGTATAAGGTCAATAATTCTTTTTTGAGATTCAAACCCATAGATTGATTCCTTTTTATTCATCCGGTATAATTCTTTTTAATTCAATTTAAATTTTATGTCAGTCATAATTGGGCCAAACAATTTTCCGGATAATCTGCCATGTATGATACAGAACAGTTAAATGCGATAGACAACGCCATCCTAGAACACCTCATCGGTGCTGGGATTGATCATGTGATTTTCATGGATTTAAGCGGCAATGCCATAGCAAAACACAGTAACGGCAAAACCGACCTGGACGCCACTTCCTTTGCAGCGCTTGCTGCAGGCAATTTTGCCGCCGTGGATGCCATGGCACGGCTGGTTGGCGAATCTGAATTTTCCCTTTTATTTCATAAAGGGGAAAAATTAAGCATTCACTTCAGCAAAGTCACAGAAGACACCCTTTTAATTTCAATGTTTGGTAAAAACATTTCCCTTGGCCTGGTGCGTTTAAAAGTTGCAGAAACCATAGAAGAGATCAATCGGGTGCTTTCATAAAGACGAATTTTTAACTGCAGGAAAAAAAATAAGGTATCCTGAATCAAAAAGGAAACAGATTTGGCGCTTATCAATGTAAAAACCCGGGAGGTTCAAATCAAGATCGTTTACTACGGCCCTGGGCGTGGTGGAAAAACGACCAATCTTGAATACATTAACCGGACATACAAGGAACAGATAAAAACGGAAATGGTCAGTCTGAAAACCAATGATGACCGGACGTTATTTTTTGATTTTCTTCCCTTTGATGTCGGTAAGATCAAGGGCTTTGACGTAACCATCCAACTGTACACGGTGCCCGGGCAGGTAAAGTATAATGCCACACGCAAGCTTGTGTTGCGGGGGGTTGACGGTATTGTGTTTGTGGCGGATGTTCAAAAGAGTCAGCGCAGAAAAAATATTGAATCCCTTAACCAGTTATATGAAAATCTTCAAACCTATCAGCTGGATCTTTTTAAAATGCCTTTGGTCATGCAGTACAACAAAGTGGATCTGCGTAAATCCGATGTTGAGACCCTGGATTCAAAAACGCTGCAAAGAGATCTGAACAGCCGTCTTAAGGTGCCGGCCTTTGAGGCCAGTGCATCGAACGGGGGTAATGTAATACCTACCTTGAAAAAAATTATATCCACTACCCTGGTGTCTATCCAGGACCAGATATTTTAAGGAGAAGGATATTGGATTTTGTTGATCAGATACAGAAAAATATCGAATATATGACAAACGGGGTTGAGACTGCTGATGTAAAAGTGCTTGCAGACAGCCTTAACTCCCTGGAAACTGATTGTGTCGGAAAACAAGAAGCCCTGTTCGTTATTAAAATGATGCGCTCTTTGATAAAATATCTTGATGCGCGAAAGGATAAGGCACACCCCGAAACCCTCCCTGCCCTTGGGACCCTGGCGGATAATTTGAAAAGCCTTTTAATCTCGAGCTCTGTTGAAGGCCAGGCACAGATATTATCGAGAAGCAAGCAGACATTTAAGTCCGTGAAATCTGCCATTGAATCTGGAAAGCTTATCCTTGATTGCGAGATGGAAGAACTCAAAGCCGTCATTCTTTCCGTGGACTGGGAAATTTCAAATACCACCATGGAGGGGTTTGATCGTGTACTCATCCGGCTTGAAAAACGCCTTAAATCCGATAAAATACATTATACCTTTCTGCGTATTATGCATGAGATTGGTGCCCACATTGCCCAGCATCAAGCCAATGCCCACCAGGATTCGGTTTCTCTGCTGCGCCGGGTATTCCATCAGTACGAATTGCTGGTAGGCCATCCCAGTATGCCACCCGATAAGAAAAAAGAGCTGGTGCAGGAAAATATCCAGGCGTACAAGGCATTTAAACGCAAGATTGATGCCGGTTTAAGCCCTGGTCCAAGCGCGGAAGATCATACCGCTTCAGCAGTCCGGACAATTCAACATCCCGGCCAAGGGCAACCGGCTGCCCCGGGCAATATTCCGGAGCACGCTGAGGATGACGGTTTTGCACCCGCTTTATCCCATATAAATGAACAAGCATCTGACCAGGAAGAGAGCCCGTTCTTTACCCTGGATGACCCGATGACAGACCCGGCATCGGCGCTTGGCGCAAGAAAAGGCACTCGATCAACGGGGAAGGATTCCTTGCCACCCCAACGGGATGTTATGGGGGATTTGTTTTCCATGAAGGAATCAGCGGCGGATGAACTGCTTGATGCCATTCATCTTTCAAGTATACATGGTCCGGATCAGGAAAATGCCCCAAGCATGCCCGGTGTAATCGGTGCGGCAGAGAAAAAAGCCGGGGTTCAGCAGGTCACGCCCCAAAGAATGGGCAATACACCCATTCCAGAGATTGAAAGCAGGCTTGATGCCTTTTTCAACCTTAATACCTCAGATGACGGCGTCATGGAAGTTCAGGATCCGCCCGATTCCCAATCCTTGGACCATGCTGAAAAGTTGGGGGGTGAAAGTAATCTTTCAGCGGAACCGGTTGATTTTTCTGATGGTAATGATCCCGGTATCGACTCCGCTGGCATTGATCTTTTAGAGGAACCAGCCGATTCTTCGGGGCAGATTGCGCCTGTTCCCGATAGCCAAGAGGATGAAATTCATCCGGAAGAACAGCCGGGTGATGATGACGCGGTTCAAGAGATCTCTCTCGAAGATGATACGGATGGGAATATGACCGATCAGGAACCGGACCCGAATCTGGATGACCTTCAAAAATTGCTTTTCGACCCTGACACATTGAGTCGTTTGGACGTGTTTGAACAGGTTCAGGAAAAGATTGCAAGCTTAAATGATATTTGGGCCCCGGATTCCGACAAGGTCAGGCTTCTTGATCTTGTCTCCTCCATGGCCCGGTTTATTCACCGGCAGGCAGTGCCTGATACCGGGGAAAACGGCATGAGCGATTCCGAATTCGATGACGGGTTGAACGGCATGACAACTGCAGAACCCGATCAAACCCAGGAAAAGGATGGGGAACAAAAGAAAAAAGGGATTTTTGCCCGGTTAAAGACTTTATTCAAGGGATAGCCTTCAAGGAATAGAATGATCGTATTCTGTGAGGACTGCGGTGATAGAAACCAGGTTTGTCCGGCACATATTGTCAAGGGCCGGGCAGTTTTCATCTGCCATGCATGCGGATATCATAATGATTATCTTCTGCCTTTGCTGCAGCAAAAAAAACAACAGGAGAATACGGTTGATAATTTGTTTCAGGTCCTTGACCGGTACCCGCAGATGATGGGGGGCTTTATCTATGATATAAGCAAAGGGATTACCATCTGCCGGATGCCTGATCTGCTTTTGCCCGAAGATATTCACAGTCTTGGATCGCGTCTGTCCCAAAGTTTGGAACAAGGACTGTTGGCCATGCCCGATATCCGGTCCATGACCGTTTTGATATCAGACAAGTATTTTTTTGTGGCCAGAGAAAAAAAGGGACAGTATCTGGTGCTTGTTGCCCTGACACCGAACTTGCCCGAACCTTTTTGCCGTTTTTTTATGCAGTACACGCACAAAAAAGAGTGGCAGATATGAAGGGTTCCCTTTCAAATATCAGCAGGATAAAAGGTGTGAATGCCTTTTTTCTTGTGGATGGGAACGGGAATGTGCTTGACCGGAATTTCTCTTCGAAAATGGAACCCGGCGCAGATAAAAAAGTATCCAAAGCAATTGCTGCCTGTGGCAGCATTTATTTATCCATCAGCCCAAAGCAGTTCAGGTATGCTGCTTTTTTAAGACAGAACAATACACAGGTTTTTATTTTTCCCTTTGGCAGACATTTGCTTGGGGTTGTCACCGAAGTCGGGGCCCAGAACCCTGATACTGACCGGATAGCAAAAGAGATATTTGCAATTTTATCCAAAGAACAGCCATGGGCTGACCTGACATATCAACCGCCAAGTATAGCCCACAACAAAGGTTGAAAGATCTTTGTTGGTTACACAGACTTTCATATAAAAAACATAAATAAATCAAAGGAGAATAACCAGTGGATATCATGACCACTCAAATGATCATATCCGTGTTTACGCTTATTATTTATCTGATCATTATTTTTGTATTCAATAAAGCCCGCATTAAATATGCCGGTGGTAAAGTGGGAAAAGTAATCAATCTGATTCTTGTGACGGTGTGCTTGCTGTTTATTGCCGATTATGTCACCATTTTAGGCAATTTTGTGAGCCAGGAAATTTTAGAAACCATCCGGGCACTTTTTCGAACAGCGGCACTCTCTTTTCTGGCCTATGGTGGGTCAAAGGTTGCAAATTCCTAAATAACAGCCATGGGCTGACCTGACATATCAACTGCCGGGCATAACCCACAACAAAGTTTTAAAGATCTGAGTAACTTACCCAGACTTTTTTATAAAACAACGCTATCGGGAAAATAATGAAAACAGGCTTTTTTTACCTTTTGTATTTTTTGCGCTGAGGTTGAAATCTGCCCGGGTTCGGCTGATCAAGGCGTTTAAATCTGTAACGATTCTGTCTTTATCATTGGAACTGCTCTGGTATTTGTTGATATAGTCCAGCACTTTTTCAATGTCTATCAGAATATTGTTTACGGGTTTTTTTCCAAGAATATCAAAGGCTTTTTTAAGAATCAGACTACAATAGGCCACAAATCCTTTAATAAGAAAGTCCTTTTGATTGTCCGGAAACGTATCAAGACGGGCTATAGCGGTTTCCACAACCTGAAGATTGGAATTTTTCTGGTTTTCAATCCTGTAATCCATCAGTATCGTTTTAAAATCCGGGGGAAGGTCAGATTGGGTCTCCTTAAAAATTTCCATGGTTTTTTCCCCGATTTCTGCTGACAGATTCTTTTCAATGGCTTTAAAAATATCATTGAACATCGTGAGAATGCCTGACAGGTTATTGCCGTCATCTCCATTGACCTGAACTACCTCTTGTTTTTGTTCAATAAGGCCTGATGAGATCACAGAGAAAATAATTTTATATACGGCAAACTCATCATAGGCGCTTTCCGTGATCACCTGGCGCACGGAACGGGTACCGTCAATCAGGGAAAGTACACGCCATTCGTTGGCGTTCAGCTTGATCTCCTCTTTGCTGCGGACCTTGCCGGACATTTTAAACACCAGTTTATCTGAAGGGATAACCTTTTTGAGGACCGATAGCTCGTCAATGCGCCGGGATGCTTCAAGGATCAGTTTCATGGGATTGAGTTGGGTGACAATCATATTTGTTAGATTCAGCCGGTCATCTTTGTATTCGAATTTTCCTTTTTCCCACAGCAGCAGGTCATAAAGGATGAGTTCCACCTGTTTGGTATTGTATTTTTTTAAGGTTTCCTCGGAAATGTAGCCCTTTTGCACGAGCACCTTTCCTAAATGAAGTTTATTGTCCCTCGCATAAGCCAGGCACTTAGAGAGCTGTTGGCCTGATATGACACCTGAATTTTGCATCAGAAACCCAAGGCGTGACTGCTTGAGATGGGAGGTGGCATAGACAATGGTGCCTTGGTCAAAAAATACCCGGCTGCTATCTTCACCGTTCGTAACGGTGAGAATGCCTGTTTTTTGATCATTACACAGAAGCTGAAGTATACTTGCCAGAGTCAGCCCTTCAAAATCCCCTTGAAGATTCATGAGCCTTAATCCTTTCTGAGGCGGTGCAAGGGCTAAAAATCCCTTAACATGATGTTAAACAATATAAAAATAGTACTATGCCATAAACGATTTGGTCAATACCATCTGTATCCAAAATTTATCCAATTTATGTGAGGAGTATGAATTTTTAATTTTTTCCTGCAACTCAGCCAAATGTGCTTGATTCAGGGAAATGGCAGGATATTTAAAAATTTCCTTCAAATTGGACTTGACTGGATACCGGCCAGATGGTGAAATACCATGTATAAAAGATGGTCTATCGTAGGCTGTAAAAAACGATCAAAATCGGAACCCAAAGCCTGTCCAAATTTAAAGGTGTTTTTATGAGTGAAAATTCCCATCACCTGATTCTGGGTGAGTTTGTTGATTTTTTAAGTGGCAAAACCATTACGGATACACACGATGAACGGTACCGCCAACAAATTGCCCGGCATCTGGTAAACGGTCTGGGATTTGATAAATCTGATATTGAGGCAGGGCGGCAAATAACCATTCATACCGCTTCACGCAGTGCGGTTGTGAATGTTGATTTTCTGGTTTACAGAAATCAACGCGCTGTCATGATGATCAATTATGCCCCAGGCTCCCTTGTGACCCGGCGTTTATCGACCCTGGCATTGTCGCGGTTGATTTTTGATTACCAGATCCCTATTGTGGTGGTCACCAATGGCCAGGATGCTGAATTGATTTCAGGAAAAACCGGAAAGGTCGAAGGGGAGGGGATCTTTGCCATTCCCGGCCCCGATCATTCTATTATCACATCGTTACCAGAAACATTTGAAACCGTGTCCGCCAAAATGGCCGGTCAGGCAGAAAAAATCGTTTTTGCCTGCATGGTGGACGGGGCCTGTATGATGGACGATGCATGTGACGAATGTTAATCGGCTAAAACCCGGTTCAGGTAAAAACCCGTATGGGACAACGGTGTACGGGCCACTTGTTCAGGCGTGCCCTGGGCAATAATCTGTCCACCCTGGTCTCCGCCGTCAGGTCCAAGATCAATGACATAATCTGCACATTTAATGACATCAAGGTGGTGTTCAATGACCACTACGGTGTTGCCTGCATCCACAAGTTTGTCCAGAACCGCTAAAAGCCGTTTGATGTCATCGGTATGCAGGCCTGTGGTGGGTTCATCCAGAATATAAAGGGTTTTTCCGGTGCTTTTCTTGGACAGTTCCCTGGCAATCTTGATGCGCTGGGCCTCCCCGCCGGACAGTGTTGTGGCGGCCTGGCCCATTTTTATATACCCCAGCCCTGTTTCCACCAGTGTGGAAAAGGTGTGCCGAATTGATGCCATATTGTCAAAAAACTCAAAGGCCTGATTGATGGTCATGTCCAAAACCTGGGCGATGTTATTTCCTTTGTACTTTATTTCAAGTGTTTCCCGGTTGAATTGTCTGCCTTTGCAGACATCACAGGTCACATAAACATCAGGCAGAAAATGCATTTCAATTTTGACGATGCCGTCCCCTTTGCAGGATTCGCACCTGCCGCCCTTGATATTGAAACTGAACCGCCCGGACTTGTATCCCCGGGCCTTTGCCTCAGGGGTCTTGGCAAACAACTCCCTTATATGTGTCAGAATTCCTGTGTATGTGCCCGGATTTGATCGCGGGGTTTTGCCGATCGGGGATTGGTCAATATGGATGACCCTGTCGATATATTCCATGCCTGAAATTGCCTGATGTTTTCCAACGGGTCTTTCAGACCTGTTTATCCTGCTTGCAAGGGCCTGGTAAAGGGTTGAGAGAACCAGGGTTGATTTTCCTGATCCTGACACCCCTGTTACACAGGTTAAACATCCCAGCGGAAAGGAGACATCAATATCCTTAAGGTTGTTTTCGCTTGCCTTTTGGACAGTTAAAAATTTCCCGCTGCCGGTACGTCTGTGCTCAGGCACAGAAATTTTTCTTTTTCCGGACAGATACAGCCCGGTGAGACAGGATGCCTTGACCAGGTCTTCGGGCGGCCCTGAAAACATCACATGTCCGCCTTTAACCCCGGCCTTGGGACCCACATCAATAATGTGATCCGCAGCCAGCATGGTCTCTTCATCATGCTCCACCACCAGCACGGTATTGCCAAGGTTCTTCAGGTGCATCAGCGTACTGAGCAGGCGCGCATTGTCCCGCTGGTGAAGACCGATGCTGGGTTCATCAAGCACATAAAGGACACCGGAAAGTTTTGAGCCGATCTGGCTGGCCAGCCGGATGCGCTGGCTCTCTCCGCCCGAAAGGGTTGCTGCGGACCGATCAAGGGTCAGATAATCAAGGCCCACATCTTCCATAAAGGAAAGCCGTTGAGACAGCTCTCCAAGAATGGATTCAGACACGGCTTTTTCCCTGCCGGACAAATGTAGCGAGTTAACAAAATCAGCGGCCTGTTTGACGGACATGGCGGCAATCTGCTGGATGGTTTTATCTGCCACCTGTACTGCCGAAGCGCCGGGATTCAGGCGGGAACCGTTACACTTGGAGCAGACCTTATGGCCCATGTATTTGCCAAGCTCTTGTTTGACAGAGGGTGATTTTGTATCCCGGAACCGGCGGGCAAGTTGTTCGATCACGCCTTCAAAGGGTTTTTCATAAACGATTTTTTTCCCGGCCTGTTCAACATAAAAGGGGATTTTATGGGTGCCGGAACCAAAGAGGATAATTTTTTGAAAGTCCGTGGAAAGATCTTTAAAAGGGGTGTAGATATCTTCATTATAATGGGTTACCAGGGCATCTAAAAATTCCATATGACGCACGGAATCTTTTCCGGCCCAGGGCAGAACCGCCCCCTGGCGCAGGGACAGATGGTGGTTCGGGACAATTTTTGCCGGATGAAACTCCTTTAGATGGCCAAGTCCGTCACAATGGGTGCATGCCCCCTGGGGGGAATTAAAGGAAAAACTGGCTGGAGAAAATTGCGGATAAAAGATACCGCAGGTGTGACAGGTGGCGGCTTCACTGAAAAGGGTCTGCTTTTTTAGATCCAGATTGTCAATGATCACCTGGCCTTCTGCCAGAGATAGTGCGGTTTCAACGGAATCAGTCAGCCTTTGTTCGATTCCTTGTTTTAAAATCAGCCGGTCCACCACTACGTCGATGGAATGCGCTTTTTTTTTATCAAGCGCCTGTGCGTCTTCAATTAAGCAGACTTGCCCGTCAATTTTAAGCCTTGCAAACCCTTCCTTTTTCAGATGATGGATAAGCTGGCCGTGCCCGCCTTTTTTGTTTGTGACCACAGGCGCCAGCACCATAATTTTCTG
Organism: Desulfobacter postgatei 2ac9; assembly: GCF_000233695.2. Lineage (NCBI taxonomy): Bacteria > Pseudomonadati > Thermodesulfobacteriota > Desulfobacteria > Desulfobacterales > Desulfobacteraceae > Desulfobacter > Desulfobacter postgatei. The sequence continues at coordinate 1,931,391 of NZ_CM001488.1, forward strand.
TGCTTTTTCAGGCATTTGAAAAAGGATGCTTTGTATGATCTGATCAATGGATGCAGATGAAATGGGTTTGCCGCAGATATGGCAGTGGGGTTTGCCGGCCCTGGCAAAAAGAAGCCGCAGGTAGTCATATATTTCCGTGACGGTCCCAACCGTGGATCTCGGATTGTGGGAGGCGGTTTTTTGTTCAATGGCAATGGCAGGGGAGAGGCCCTCTATGGCATCCACATCCGGTTTGTCCATCTGGCCCAAAAACTGGCGGGCATAGGTGGATAAGGATTCCACATAGCGTCTCTGGCCTTCGGCATAAAGGGTGTCAAACGCCAGGGTAGATTTGCCGGAACCCGAAAGCCCGGTGACCACGGTCAGGCTGTTTTTGGGGAAGCTGACATCAATATTTTTCAGATTATGGGTCCGGGCGCCTTTAATTATGATGTGATCAATTGCCATTACGATTGCCATGCCGTTTTTGATTCACCGCCTGGACAGCCGCCATTTTAATGGCCTCTTTCATGCTTGTGGGGTCTGCTTTACCTGTCCAGGCAATGTCATAGGCGGTACCGTGATCCACGGATGTGCGTATGATGGGAAGCCCGATGGTGGTGTTAACCCCGTCCCTGAAATGCACCAGCTTGAAAGGAATGAGCCCCTGGTCGTGGTAGATGCAAATCACGGCGTCAAAACGACCCTCAACCGCGTGGAAAAATACGGTATCCGGGGGCAGAGGGCCTGTGATGTCAAACCCTTTTTCCCGGGCCTGCAAAACTGCCGGTAAAATGACATCCGCTTCTTCGTTACCGAACATGCCCTGTTCCCCTGCATGGGGATTCAAGCCTGCCACGGCAAGCCTGGGGTTGGGTATACCGAATCTTGTGATCAGGGTCTCCCGGGTCAGATTGATGATCCTTGTTATTTCCATGCTGCTTAGCCGTCCCGGCACCTGGGACAAGGGGATGTGAATAGTCGTTAAAACCACTTTCAGGCGCGGTCCTGCCATCATCATTGCAAAATTTTCAGTGCCTGTTTTATGTGCAATCAACTCTGTGTGACCATGAAAGGGTGATCCGGCCAGTTTCAGGCCTGTTTTGGTAATGGGGCCTGTAACCAGGGCATCAATGGCACCGGACAGGGCAAGATCCACCCCGGTATTGATATAGGTTTCCATGGCGCGGCCGGTCTCCGGGGTGGGGTGCCCAAGTTTAGTGACATCCGGGTTCAGGCTGGAAAGTTGGAGCAGAAACCCTTTGGGAAAATTAGAAAAATCGCTGATTAAATCGTCTGTTATGACTAACTTTTGTAATATTTTATAATTAAAATCTGCTTGTTTTAATATTTTAAAATCACCTAAGACAACAGGCGTACATAAATTTAGGATTTCAGGATCGGCAAGGCTTTTAATCACTATTTCAGGACCGATCCCTGCCGGATCTCCCATGCTTATGCCAAGAATAGGCCGGTCTGATTGGGTATTCATACTTAGATACTGCTTTCATTTATATGTTAAAGTTTGAAATATACTATTGACTCAACAGGGTGTAAATACAATTTAGGGACGAATTTGTGAAACCCTTATAAATTTGGGGGTTGATCGCTTTTTTAGACTTTTGTTTAATTTGAAGCAATTCAAAGGAAATCGTTAAAAATCGAAGAAAAAAAATTAAATGGTCTTTACGAATAGTTATTTTTTTAGAAAATACCTTTTGAAAATAGGGATTTGTCGAACCCATTGTAATTAGGGGGCATTCCTTTTGTTCCACAGAAAATATTATATAAAAACAAGATGTTGAAAAAATATACCACACATTATTCTAACTGTGATCTAACTATCTTTATTCCATTTGACCAATAACTCAAATTCACATAAAAAGCAGACCAACATACTACAATCATTATAACCGCTTTTAATGTCAAACCTCTTAGCCACTTTGTATTGTTTTGGAAGGCTGTGTATTGTTTAAATGGATTCGTTTTTAAAAGAAGTCAAATTACATATTAAAGAACTAGTTCCAGACCATTGTTACCGCATGTGGATTGAACCCGTGGTGTTGTCCACCCATGATGCTGAAACTATTGTCTTGTCAGTGCCTAATGACTTCTATGTCAAACGGCTCAAAGAAAATTATCAGGGCTATTTTGAAGAGGGATTTTTGCGTTTAGGCCAAAAAGGCCGAATTGAATTCAAGGTTGGCAAAAAAAAATTAAGATCAGGTCAAATAAATTCAAATTTTGGCCAGACTCAAAAAAACCGGGCACAAACAACAAGCGGAGTGATGCCCGGCATCCTGTCACCTCTGAGTTTTCCATCAGACTTTCATCCACAGTTGCCCGGCATGACACCGGCATTTCATTGCGGGCGCATGCTTAAAAAAAATTTTACATTTGACGATTTTGTTGTGGGGGACAATTCCAGTTTTGCATATACGGCCTCTTTATATCTGGCCCAGGGTAAACTTAACGGGACCGGCGTACTTTTTCTTTTGGGCAAGACAGGTCTTGGAAAAAGCCATCTGTCCCAGGCGGTCGGCCACCACATGCTCTCGCAAGACGGGGGCAAAAGGGTCTTTTATGTCACGGCCGAAGATTTCACCAATGAAATGATCTACTCCTTGAGAAATAATAGTATTGACCAGTTTAAGGAAAAATACCGTCTTAAATGTGATGTGCTGATCCTGGAAGATGTCCATTTTCTGACAGGAAAGTCCGCCACCCAGAAAGAACTTGCCATGACCCTGGACTATCTGATTGATGCAGATAAGAAAATTATTTTTTCAGGTTGTGAACGGCCTGATGAGATCCCTAAATTAAATGACAACCTGAAATCCAGGCTGAATATGGGGGTTGTCACGGAGATCAAGGCACCGGATTTTGGAACACGGGTAAAGATTTTAAATAAGAAATCCAAGGCTATTCAGTGTGTCCTGCCCACACCTGTGACCGAATATATTGCCCAGGAAGCGTGTAATGATGTTCGTCAGCTTGAAAGTGCGCTTTTAAGCGTTGTTACCCGGGGGCAGCTGATGAACCGGAAAATTGATATTGAGCTTGCCAGGAACGTGCTTGAAAAAATGACCGGGACGCGAAAACGCATAACCATTGATCTGATTAAAAAAATGGTCTGTGAAGCGTTTGAAGTTTCCGAACAGGAACTTGTGTCTAAATCCAGGAAGCAACGTATTGTCAAACCTCGTCAGGTGGCAATCTTTCTATCAAAGAAGTATACGGATCAGCCCATAAAAACAATTGGTGCCAGTTTTAAACGGTACCATGCAACGGCCATCTATTCCATTAATGCGGTTGAAAAGGAAATGGAACAAAAAGGTCAACGTTACGAACAGATCCGGTATCTGGCCGACAAGCTTGAATCCGGTAGCTTTTAAACTACACGATAATCAGTTGGGTTTTGCGGCGTAATCATTGTAGATCAAAAGTTTTTCCAAAATATCAATTTTGGGATGACGGAACTGCATAATGCAGCATTTTATAGATATCGCGCAATAATCAAAACAGAGCCGGGAGTTTTTATCAAATTCCCCAAAGCAGTCCGGAATGTCCATTGAGTCTTCTGTAATATTCGCTTTTCCTATTAACCGGTCTAAATGTATTTCCATATGAAATCCCAAGGCAAGTGGTTTTTATATTAGATATGTTAAAATATATATCTCTTTTTTTCAATCCGGGATTGGTAAAAATTATACCATGGCTTCAAGTTTTTCCACCAAAGGTGCAAGGCTTGCCTTTTCAAGTGCTGAAACCAGAATGCCCTGGTTTAAAAGCCAGGGTGAATCAAAATTGCTCAAATCAGCCTGATCCATTTTATTGAATACATACAGTGTGGGGATTTTATTAAGATTCAAAGATTTCAGCAATTGGTCCACGGTCTCTTTTTGCTGCATGTACCTTGGATTTGAAATGTCAATGACATGAAGAATCACATCTGCCTGCTCAAGTTCTTCCAATGTGGCGTGAAATGCTTCTAAAAGCTCCTTGGGCAGATTCTGGATAAAGCCTACTGTGTCCGTGATGATCACTTCCTTATCCCGGGGAAACCTCAGCCTTCGTGAGGAGGGGTCCAGGGTGGCAAACAGCCGGTTTGCTGCGATAATACTGCTCTGGGTCAGGGTGTTGAGCAATGTTGACTTGCCGGCATTGGTATATCCTACAATGGAGATGACAGGCAGATCTTTTCTTTTTCGTCTGGCTTTCTGCTGTTTTCGCTGTTTGCGGATTTTTTCGATCTCTTTTTTCAGCCGGGTGATACGCTCCCTGGCACGGCGCCGGTTGACCTCAAGCTTGGTTTCCCCGGGGCCTCTGCCGCCAATTCCGCCTGTCAGCCTCGACATGGCCGTGTTTTTGGTGATCAGGCGGGGAAGCATATATTCAAGCTGGGCCAATTCCACCTGGTATTTGCCTTCACTGGATTTGGCCTGTTTGGCAAAAATATCCAGTATCAGCTGGGTGCGGTCAATGACCTTCATCTCCACAAAATCGGTGATGGAACGTATCTGGGAGGGACTGAGCTCCTGGTCAAAGACGAGTAATGTGGCATAATTTTGGATGGCCTTAATAATCAGTTCAGATAATTTACCTTTGCCCACCACAAATTTAGGGTCAATTTTTTTTCTTTGCTGAATGGCCGATCCCACCACCTTGATTCGGCTTGTTTTGCATAATTCCTTGAGCTCATCCATTGAAATATGGGCGGAACTGATACCTTCCGTTGCCGCATTGATCAAAAAGGCGTTTTCTTGGCCGGTTTCTCCGCTGTACAGGCGGTTGTGCCGGGAAAGTTCGGATTCAAGTTCAAGAATCTGAGCCTGGCAGTCTGTATCCAGATGGTCAAGGGATGTGGCGGGCAAAATTCTGTAAGGGTCTGCTTCAGGATCGGGCAGAATATGCGCAGAGTACACAGGGCCGGGTGTTCCGTCGGCATTCAGGCAGATGGCCGTTATATAATCCAGGCGCAGAAGGGCAAGGTCGGTGAGATCATCCTGTGTCAAGGCCTCGTGGGACAGATGCGTATGAACGCAGCGCAGCCCCTTAAGTCGGCCCGGTCCGGGTCGATAATCCGGTGTGACCGGAATAACAATGCGTTGGGGTTCCCCTGCAATGACACAGATGACTTTTCCGTTTCGATCCAGCAGAAGGCCGACCTGGCGGCGGATATCCCGGCTTATGTCAACAATTTCAATGGCGGCCTCCGGGGAAAGAATATATTCCGGCGGTGATTTGATATTGTAAAGATTTTCAATCCGGTTTATCTGGGCTTTGTTGAGCCCGTCAAGGTTGCCGTATACAATTCGTTTCATTTCATTTAAACCCCTGGTATGCTTCGGGTGCCAGTTCCTCAAATCGGGTGTACTGGCCGTTAAACACCATATGTGCCGTACCAATGCTCCCGTTACGGTTTTTTGCAACAATGATCTCTGCAGTTCCTTTTTTGGGATTGTCCGGCTCTTTATTGTAGACCTCGTCCCGGTAAATAAAGGAGATAATATCCGCATCCTGTTCGATGGCGCCTGATTCGCGTAAGTCAGACATCATGGGCCGTTTATCCGAGCGCTGTTCAAGGGCTCGGTTAAGCTGGGATAACGCGAGAACCGGAACGCTGAGTTCTTTGGCAAGGGATTTCAACGCCCTTGAAATATCGGCAATCTCAAGATCCCTTCGGTCGGAACGGATGGACGATTTCATTAACTGCAGATAATCAATGACCACAAGGCCGATCTCTTTGTTTGCCTGGAACAGTTTTCGGACTTTGGCCCGAAGATCCATCACCGATATGGCAGGCGTATCATCAATGAAAATGGGAATCTCATTGAGAATGCCTGCGGCATCCGTGAAATTCTGCCAGTCTTCAGGACTGAATACCCCACTGCGAAGCCGGTTGGCATCCACCCGTGCTTCGGAAGTTAACAGCCGCATGGATAATTGTTCTTTGGACATTTCAAGGGAAAACACAGCCACGGGTTTGCGGTAGTGAAACGCGACATTTCTGGCGATGTTCAGGGCAAAAGCAGTTTTTCCCATGGAGGGGCGGGCAGCCAGAATAATCAGGTCCGAACGCTGCAGTCCGGATGTGATCCTGTCCAGCCTTGGATATCCGGTTGAAAGCCCCGCAAGTCCGCCTTCCTTGCCCTGCAGCTCTTCTAACTGGTCAATATTCAGATTGATGAGCTCTGATAGGGGCTTAAAAGAACTGCCGGACTGACGGTCGGCAATTTTTAGGACTGATGCCTGGGACTCATCGAGTATATCTTTAAAGTCCCCCCTGTCCTCAAGACAGCGTTCAATGGTTGCAGAGCAGGTATTGATAAGCTGCCGCAAAGTGGATTTTTCACGGATGATCCTGGCATAATGGACGGCATTGACCGCCACCGGAGCGGCATCGGAAATTGCAGCAAGAAAAGCAGGCCCGCCAACTCCTTCCAATTCATCTTTTTCATTAAGGTGATTGGCAACGGTCACAAGGTCTGCAGGTTCCTCTTTTCTGGAAAGTTCTGTGATGGCCCTGAAGATTTTTTTATGCGCTCCTTTGTAAAAATCATCGGGAGTGAGGATTTCAATAATGTCAAACAGGCTGTCATTATTGATAAAGATGGCAGACAGAAGCGATGCCTCTGCATCTGTATCATGGGGCGGAGTACGGTTAAGCAGGTGGTCTGATTTAACGGGTTCTTTTTTTGCCATCACGGACCTTTAAAAAAAATCTCTGCAGACCCTTGGACTCCTGTTGGATTCTAAAGGTCTGCAGAGATATATCGGAACTATTTGTCCTGTTTTTCTTCTGCTACAACCGTCACGGTGATTTCCGGTTCAACATCCTTATATAAACGGATGGGTACCTTGTATTCACCAGTCTCCTTGATAGGTTCTGCAAGCAGTATGGAACGGCGTTCAACGTCAATATTCTGTGCATCCAACGCTTCTTTTATGTCATGGGTGGTTACGGAACCGTAAAGATAAACTTCTTCGCGGACTTTGGCCTTGATGGTGATCGCAACGTCTTTAACTTTTGCTGCCATCTCTTCGGCAATCTTTCTTTCTTTGGCAATCTGAAGTTCAAGTTTAGCCCGGGCCTGTTCCATAACCTTGCGATTGGCAGGGGTGGCAAGAACCGCTTTACCCTGGGGCAGCAGATAATTGCGTCCATAGCCTTCCGCCACCTTGCACTCGCTACCTGCGATACCCAAAGTGTCGATGGTTTCCTTTAATATTACTTTCATTGTAAACCTCCAATCCGGCCGTTGTTTTTTACGGTCCGGCATAGTTTTATTTTGGTGATGCAGAAAGTTTCCTGAAATCAATCCAGTTGTCAAAAAAACCAAGGCCAATGACAAGGATTAAAACATACACTTGCACGGCAATGAGAAAATAACAAAATCCTCTCAGCGCCATGGGTGTATTTTTTTGCTGAAAAAAAAAGGAGACAACTGCAATTCCTTGAAAAAAATAAACAAGCATTAAAACAATCAGGCAGTTGATGCCAACGATTTTCACAGGACTTGCGGGAATCATCAAAGCGATTGCGCAGCCGATAAATGCCCATACCAGTATGTACGGTGCTTTGTAAAGATTAAGGTGCTCAATGCTTTTGATAGTGATGCCCTTGAGTCTTAAAAGCTTTCTGATAATCAGGATGTTCAACCACAGGGTTGTCATAAAAGAAATCATGAACATGCCCGGCATGACAATCATCATGGATGATATCAGCTTTTGGGTCATGTCCGGATCCATTCCGATTTCAGGAGAGAGTTGCTTGGCAATACTCAAAGACTGATTCATGTAATCGGTCATTATTGCGGATAATGTCCGTCCCTGGCTGGTGGTGTAGGCCATAATCGCTGCACAGACAAGGCCTGCAGCTATTAGAGAGGTCAATCCCATGGCTTTTTGAATACTCATATGCCGCTCAAGGCATTCCCCTAAAATCATACCCGTTGCCAGGAGCAGTCCAACGTAAAGTGTGTCAAAAGCGACGCCTTTGGCCATGAGTACAAGTATAAAGAAGCTTGTGGCTGCAATCAGAGCCCCACTGTTTCTGCCGAGTTTAAGGCGATAAAAAAGCACCGGTATAGGCAGAAACAGAAGAACAAATACACCAAGCAGGGGGAATGTCAACATCACACCATAAATCAACAGACAGAAAATAATGCCTGTCAAAGTATCCCTGATGAAAACGGGGTGTGTGATGGATAATGGCATATTCCAAGAACCTGTGAAAATCTTTTTTGTTTTAATTTAAGGGGCGTCCCACAAACGGCAGAAGAGCAATCTGCCGGGCCTGCTTGATGGCGATTGTCAGCTTGCGCTGATGTTTCGCACAGGTTCCTGTGATACGGCGGGGGATGATTTTGCCCCGTTCAGTAATGAACTGTTTGAGTGCTTTGGGATTTTTATAGTCAATTTCCATGGAGCTGTCCACGCAGAACCTGCATATTTTCCGGCGCTGATAGAACCTGTTTTTTCCGCCGCCTCTATGACCTTTAAACATACTTGATCTCCTTTGTGCTTGAATTATTCTTTGGATTCTTCGGCAGGTTCAGATTCGGTCTCTTCCTCATCGTCCTGATCATCTGCATTATCTTCATCCAAATCGTCTTCTTCATCCGCGCCCCCTTGATCTTCTTCCTGGGGTGTGGCTAATGCAGCTTGCTTGGCTGCTTCTTTAAACTGCTCAGCGTCTTGTTTAAGAGATTCTTCGGTGACGTGTTCCGTGATAAGGATAGTCATAAACTTCATAACAAGATCACTTAAGCGAAAGTTTCTCTCAAGCTCCGTGACAAGTTCGCCGGTGCCGCCGTAAGTCAGGCAGACATAATACCCGCGCAATTTCTTTTTGATTTCATAGGAGAGTTTTTTTACGCCCCATTCATCAAAGTTCAGAAGAATGCCACCTTCCTTGTCAATAATATTTTTGACTTTTTCGAACAGTTCTTCACGGGCCTGATCCGACATGTCAGGATCAGCAATGAATACGGTCTCGTACTTCCTCATTTTTCCTCCTCGTGGATATAAAGCCCCGGATCAACCTTGTTAATAACCCGGAGCAAGGATAAAATAGTTATGTGCATTGTCTATCATGAGACAATAAAACCACTTTCTATATCATCTAAGATATATGAGGTCAATATGAATGTCTGATTTTTTCCAGGAGAATTGCATGCGGCTTGATGGTTGTCACATTTTACAGGGTGGACAGCTTACTGTTCCCCCGGCTCTGCGTCTCGTTTAAAAATATCAATTTTGGTTTCAAGGCATTTTTTAAGGGATTGGTCATAAACACCAACGCTATACCAGGAATCTGGTTTTTGATACAGATCCAGTCCACGGCCGATTTTAATTGTCCAGCCATTGTCGATCCTGATTTCACGGTCATGGAGATGTTCGTTTATGTTGATATCAAGTTGGATATCCAGTTCTATAAGACTTTGTTTTACATCATTGAGCCGGTCTGAAAGCTCTTTTAAATCAGTCTGATCATCGTAACCTGTGCAAAGTGAAATTTTTTGGATTGTCGGTGTTTTGACAACTGCTTCACAAAACCTGATGAAATTCTGGACCTGATGGTTTGCCCGGATGTAAGGATCTTCTATCTCTATGGTTTTAGCCCCTGTCAGATACGGGGAGAGAATGGATTCATAGCTGTAGCCTGTCGCACCATACTGGATGGTAAAATGTTGCGCGTTGGGTTCTTGGGCGTTCTCTTTTATGATGATATCCGGACTTGGTTGTTCTTCCGGTTCCGGCAGTTTTTTATGCTCTGGTTCTGGAGCAATCTTTTTTTCTGCGGGTTTGCGCTGACTGCTTTCCTTGGCCCCTTCACCATCGTGGATATCCTTTCTGACAGGATCCTGGGTGGCTTCGGCTGTTTTTGATTCCGGGCAGTACACAACAATTTCTTCGTCTTGATTGTTAATATACGACAAATTGATTTTTGCAAACTCATCATCTGATTTGCGTTTATTCATCTGTTCTTTAACACGCCGGCGGCATTCAATGGCATAGGTGACATATTCTTCAAATTCTTTATCTGAGACGTCTCCGGCCGGATGAAGGATCTTCAGGAAAGATGCCACCGTCTTTTTTATGCCTTTTTCATCCCGACCTTCAACGGATTTTCCAAGACGAATGCGTTTGCTGACCTCTTCATACCGGTTGGTGTGCTTGAGCTGATGGTGAAATGCTTCGGCAAGATAGTCAGTGATAAACCCATAGTTTTTGGTTAGAAACTCACTGCTGTTTTTAGGCATCTCCCAGCCGGGCAGATAAAGTGCAAATCGATCCATTACGGCTAAATCAAATTCTTTGGGAAGGGGCTGAAAAAGGTCATAAACCTCTGAATGGACAATTTGCTGGACGGACAGGTCCAGGTTCCCGACAAAGGCCATGGATGCGTCGGCAATTACCTCGACTCCCCGGGAGAACCGGCCGTTGGCCATAAAATCCTTCATGATCTGAATGGTATCCTGGTCTTTTACCTTGATCCCTCCGACTTCGTCAAAAGCCACGGTATCCCAGAACCCGACCAGTCCTATCTTTTTTCGCTGATTGTTATAAAACAAGGTTGCCTTGGTAGCCTGGCCGCCGCTGATCAGAGTTGAATACGGAGAAAATTCACTGAAAAAGTATGATTTGCCGGTGCCGCGGGGACCCAACTCAATAAAATTAAAGTTGGGCTCCACCAGCGGAAACAACCGGGCAATGAAGTGCAGTTTCAGACGATGGGATAAAACCGTGGGTTCCAGTCCTACGGAGCGCAGAATAATATCTATCCACGCATCCCGGCTGAACGCGCTTCTTCCTTCACAATACCGGTTAAAATCGAAACGGCTGAGCTGAATCGGACGCAGGTCTTCCACATAAAACGCATAGGCATCATCTTCAATCTCATTGTAGGCAATGGTGACTTCCGCCCACAAACCGCCCTGGAGCAACCGGTCATTCTCATCAAAATATTTATGGGCAATGGCAATCCGCCTGGAGTCGAAATTCTCAAGCGCAGCCCAATGCCGCCGGTCTTTTTCCACATAGTTGACATGGACTTTATCGATAAACCGGTATTTGCCTTTGGTAGCCACCTTGGATTGGGCTTTGTTGGCCTCGTTGGGACGCACATAATTGTCGTTGAGCGTTTCCAGAACAGCTTCAAGCCCGGCCTGGATTTCAGCGGGTTCATCACTGGCGCAATACCGAGCCAGCAAAAACTCCAGCACAAAGGTGGGCACATTGGTGCCTTTTTTGATGCGGTGGAGCAGGTCTTTGCGAACCACTTTCCCGCCAAACTCTGAAATCAGCTTTTTATCTAATGCGTCCATATTTTACACCGTATAATCTGTTTCCAAATCAAGTTGGTCATAGGCTGTCATTGTTGTGGGATTAAGCGCCTTGATTTTAAATTTGCCTTCAAATTCCATGCTCATTTTAATCGCCACCTTTTCTTTTCCGCCCGCTTGAAGCGTAATGGCGCGTGTTGCCGGATTGACAGGCCCTCCGGGCTTTGCCTCCCCAACAACATTCCCCTTTTTGTCATGGGCCTCCAGCAAAATTTCAAATTCTTTATCCGGGGAGAAAAGGCTCTGGGAAATCGCCTGAACATCTATGACCGGCAGTCGCGTTGTAATCCGTTTTGCGCCGTTTTTATAATTCAGCTCAATGGAAACCTCTTTCGCTTCAAAAGAGGTGCTTTGTTTTAACTGCAACTGGATCACCGGCACCACACACTCCTGAAGCGAACACCCGCCATGATAATAAAGCAAACCGTCTCTATAGGATGCCATGCTCAAAGGACCGGCAAAACATTTGTAATCGCCTTGGATGCCGGCCTTTTCAGCCTCCACACAAAAATGCATTGCATCGGCCTGGCCGTCACCCAACAAGGCACGGTCATGGATGTTCACCCAGTCACCGGGCAGTTTCTGACAGGTATCCCCCGGGCCTGCATGGGTGTTCATAAAAAAACCATGGTCTGTGGCAATGACCACCTCTTCAAATCCCGCTTCCCGAAGCTTGTGAACCGCCACGCGAATCCGCTTAAGCGCATTGGTTATTTCTGTGGGTGCCGTATCCGGATTGTTTTCAAAATGCGAATCAATTTCCACGGATCTTAATACCAGCAGATCTGTATCCGGGCTAATGTCAAACCGCTTGCGCACAAATTCCTCCAGCCGGGTTTCCTGGAAACGACTCCCGTATTTCTTTTTAATAAAATCCATCCGCTGGGTGACATTGGCCACGACAGCCCCATTGACCTGGGGTGCAAATCCGGCATCGGTTCTGATCAATTTAAAATCAGCAGATGCCCCGGGCAAAAGACCGGCCATTCCCACGGGGGTAATGCTTGGCAGCTGCACCAGTGCCGGGGTAATCCGGGCCTGTGTCTCTTCCGAGAGCTGTTTTTCCAATTCAACACCTAACTCATACCGCAAGGTATCCACCATGATAAACGCGATTTTGCGGCCGCTGATCTCGAGTTTCGGTGCCACCATTTTATCAAACACTGCGGTATTTGCCATTCTTCCGGTGACAGGCCAGCCCGTCTGTTGAAAATACCTGGTAAAAAAGGACTGAACTTTGCTGGCGAGTATGCTGTATTGCTTTCTGGCAAAGGCCTGTACCGGTTTAAAAATCCCCTGGATATCTTTCCAGGCATAGTCACTGACGGCCTGCTCAAATTCGCGGTGCCGCTGATCCACCTCCCTGAACCGGCTGATAAGTAGGTGGACAAATATAATTCCTGTATAATCTTGCTTTGCAACAAATCATTGTTTTTTTAAATTTGCATAGCAAGGATATCAGATGAGACGTACGGGTAAAAAATTTATTTCTCCAATTGAGCCGTTGGCATTAAAATGGCTGTCACTTATTGAATTTTCGGATGAAGAGTCAAACCGTACTAAACTCAGGGCTCAAGCAATCCGATTGAGCAACTCTGGGTATAGTATCAGTCAGATTTCACAAATATGTTTGACCACTCAGGAAACAGTTTCGAAGTGGATTGATGGATGGGAAAAATATCAATTTGACTCTTTAATTGATAAACCACGTTCTGGAAGAACGCCGCTGATCCATAGTGAGATGCATGATGAAGTTATTGATATTGTGAAGAAAAATCCAAGACAACTTAAAAGTGCCATTACTGAAATACAGGAAAAATTTGGTAAAAAAGTCAGCGTAAAAACCCTGAAACGGATTATAAAAAAAAACTGCGTTGGTGTCGAGGACGGAAATCTCTCAAAAGCAAACGCAATGAGAACGAGTTCAGGGAAGCGCAAAAGGAAATTGAAATCTTGAAAGATGAAGATCAGGCAAATATCATTGACTTGTATTATTTTGATGAATCTGGCTTTACCGGCGTGCCTGAGATTCCATATGCCTGGCAAGATGAGGATGAGCAGCTTTTGCTTCCGAGTGGAAAAACCTCAAGAATCAATGTGTTGGGATTCTTGAATAAGCAAAATGATTTCTTTCCTTGCGTTTTTGACTGCTCAGTTACTTCAGATATTGTAACCGCCTGCTTTGATGCGTTTTCACGTTACATAACAAAAAGAACCATTGTTGTTCTGGATAATGCTCCAATACATCACAGCGCCATTTTTAAATCTCAAATTGGGACATGGGAAGAAAGAGGCCTTTTTCTATACTTTATCCCCAAATATTCACCGGAGTTGAATCTGATTGAAATTTTATGGAAACATATCAAGTACTTTTGGCTATCAACATCTGCTTATAAAGGATTTGAATTTTTGAAAACTGAGTTGAATAATATATTGGCAAGCGTCGGTAAGGAATTTACAATTTCGTTTTCTTAACCTGGATTTATATTTGTCCATGTACTTATAAAAGTCGATCAGTGCATCCATGGATTTCCCATGATCCTGCAATGCCCGATCATTATCCTGGCAGCATTCTATCAGGGATACTGCAGAACGCAAAAAATACCACTGTGCCTGACTTTCTCCTTTGCCGTTCCACACAGAGGCCGCATGGCCTGAAATAATTTCCCGGGCCTGATCAATATCATCGTCCAGTAAAGATGTAATCGCATTCCTTAAAAAAGTCCGCTCTTCAAAGGGAAAGGTATCTTTGATCCCAAGATCTTTTATATGACTGCATGCCTCAACCAGGTTCAGCCCTTCGGACTTGCTCTCTATGGATTCAGCCCGCAAAACGTAAACATTCTGGGTGCGCCGGTCATTGCGCAGCCGTTCACAGATATCTTCAATCAAGGGTTTGGCCGCCCCGGGCGCATGAGGAACGTTGCTTAAGCTTTCCGGCAGGGATTCGGGCAAATCAAACATAAATTCGCTGAACAGAAGATAACGCCACAGTTCGTCTGCAATGGTTGACCAGGTTTTCCCTTTTGTCTTCAGACTCAGGCCTATGCTCCCTTTTAAAAGGTCTTTTACCTCCCCAACCCAGGCGTCATTTCCTTTAAGCGCATCCTGCTGCCGGTCACTGGGACTGAGCAGGGCAAACAGGATATCCCGGGTGGATTCCACAGACAAAAGCGCCCTTAAATTCGGCCAGTTAAAACCGCCGCCAATGGCATCAATCACCGCAAAGCCAGGGTTTTCATCCTTTGCAAACACATCCCGTACCTGGGTCGCGTGATCCGGCTTGGCCTTGAGGCAGATGCTCAAATAGGTATCTCCGTCACCATCGGGGAAAACTGCTCCGCAGGCCAGATAGAGTGCAAAAGGATCTCTTTGCTTCTCCTCTTCTTCAACGGGTTTGGCAGCCGGCACATAAATTAGCAGCTGGTCTATTTCATGACGGCCCAGGGCTGACAGACCTTCAATGGCAGCAGCCCGGCTGGTGATACTGGAGGGGCCTGCATCCACCACCCGGCGTTTATCATCGGCCATCCCGAGACACAACTCGCCATAGCGGCAATCCGGATCATATACAGCCAGCACCTGCGCTTTTTGCAGGCGGGGCATTAATATCTCTTCCTGAATAAACGATTTGATGCTCATGCAATAGCTCCTGCAACAATAGACTGTACAGCCCCGCAGAACTTATTAAAACTTAAGGAGCGGTTTTGATGAATATCCATACACCGGGCAACCTGTCTGGCGCACTCTGCTTTGCGCAGGCCCCCTGAAAAATAACCGGCTCGTTTTAAAATTCGTTCCAAGGCTTCCCAGGTTCCGCCCTGGATGTTATCGGGATTTCGATACGGTGCTTTTTCCGGGATGGTGCCGAGTACCCTGGGATAAGCCGTTTTAACCGCTGCCCAATCCCCGAAGTACCAGGATTCCAGCTCTTCGATCACAATACGGTTGGTCACTTTGAAATTTTCACCGGCCTGGGCGTGGCTTTTGGTTAAAAGTCCTGCGTCTTGGGCATATTGTTCCAATTGCTGTTTCAAAATCATGCAATCATCATCGTCCCGGTCCACCAAAACCAGGATCGACCAGGTTTCGGGCATCCATGCGCTGTACCCTTTCAGCCGTGAAGGCAGCTGTTTTATCAGATCATCCTTGCACTGGAATCGGATAATCTGATAGTCGATCCCGTCCAGCATGCCGGGCAGTAAGATGTCCAATGCCGCTTCCATGGAATACTCCTCCACAAAAACGATCAGCTTCTCCAGCATTATTTTTCCCCCTTTTTTCCGGGCCTGGGCGCGCCGAAGTTGACCAGGGGATCACCAAAACCAAAGTGCCCTTCCATCCAGAGATGTCCGATGGAACCGCCGGCTTCTATCATTTCAGGCATGCCCGGGATATCAGACACCCTGACCGCCTGGGTAAAACCGCTGTCATCCCGGTACAGGATACGCACCTCTGTATCCCGCATGGCATTGAGCAGAAACGGAGAGTGGCTGGTAATCAACAACTGTGCGTTTTCAGACGCAGCCCGGCACTCCTCGGCCAGTTCCGGCAGCAAACGGGGGTGAAGAAAATTTTCCGGCTCTTCAATGCCGACAAAACGCGGTGGTTCCGGATCATAAAGCACCGTCAGGTACGCCAGCATTTTCATGGTCCCGTCCGAGGCAAACTTTGAGAGCACCGGTTTTTCAAAAGGCGCATCCTTAATTTGCAGCAGCAGGCGCCCGTCCGGCATGGGATCGGCATCCACACGCTCCAGCCGGGGGATTCTTCTGCGAAGGATCTCAAATATTTTTTCCAGCCGGTCCGGATGCCGCTCCTTTAAATACTGGATCACATTGGGCAGATTGTCCCCGGTCTTGCTCAACCTCTCCTGGGGGCCTGCTTCGGGCTGGTTGCGGGTTTGATCAATGGAAAGATAGGACACATACCAGTCCGTAATAAATTCACGCAAAGCCGCAATCCTGGGGTGATCCGACAGCTGTCCCAGGGTGTTGACCGCGATCAGATCCGGGGACCGCAGGTTGGACTCGGTGCGGACATCATCCACATCCGGAACCTCTCCGCTGACGGCTTTGCCTATGCCCCGGTGGAACTCCAGAAACCGGAAGGGCTGACCCTTGCTGCCCCTGCGCCACTGCAGCCACTCATCCACCACTTCCGGGCCTTTTTGCCCTTCGTCAATGGCCAGATGATAGGTAATAATGGGGGTTTTCGGCGCTTCCCGGTACTTGAGCTCAAACACAACCGGACCGTCAGCGCCCCTGGATTTAATCTCTTTCCCCCGGCCCCGGCGGTCCCAGGCATGGCGCAGGCCATATTGAAAACATTCGGACAAGAAATTGAACAGATCAAATATGGTGGATTTTCCGCTGCCGTTGGGGCCTAACAGCACGGTCATGGGGGTGAGTTTATCCAGGGTGACATTTTTCAGCGCCCGGTAGTTTTGTACCTTTACCGATTCAATCCTCGGAATGCCTTTTTTCTTTGAAGATATATTCTGCATGGATTTTATCTCCTGTTTACCGGGATGATTGACCTGTTTCAATGATCTGTTGGATCAGATCCCGCAACTGGTTTCCCGACAGTTTTCTGGGATGCCACTCCTGTTTTGTCTCTCCCGTATCTTTGCCCCGGCGTATGACCGGCACCTTTATCTCTTCCCAGAAATCGTCTTCCACATCATGGGCAATGGCCAGGCTTCGGTCCGTATGGCATTTTTCCAGCACCCGTTCCGGCCAGATGCTGCATGCCAGATGCGCCCAGTCATACTCGCCTTTTTCCAGGTTTTCCCAGGTCTCTTTCAATTTTTGCTGCCATTGCCTGTGCTGGAACAGTTTCCACAGGGGTGCTGCCGTGATCTGGACTCCATCGTTCAGATTGGGTTGCCAGAATTTGGCAAGCCTCAGCAGTTCATCCCTGAAATCTTTCAACTCGACTTTCATGTCGGTGAGCCTGGCCACCTCCTTTTCTTCGGTGCTGTTGCGGGTTGATTTGTTGCGAAGATCAGTCAGATCCTCTGTAAGGATTTTAAGCTTTGGGTCTACAAAATCATTTACGCAGGTGTATAGGGTTTGCGCTGTTAAGCGGTGGTAATAAACCCATATAGTATAGGAACGGGATGGGGTTTGGAGAGGCCAGTAGATGGGTGCATTTCGATTCGATGCGCTATATTCTTTATAATGGTATTCAAAAAATTTATTGTTAGTTAAATTATTGGAGATTGATTCTCGATCATCAATCTCCAATAATTTAAAATCTTTTAAACCTTTAAATTCCATATCAAGAAAATTGCTTAAGGTAATATCTAAAGAATTTTCAGTATCATCCCCAAGAGAAAAAATTCCTTTTGTTTCTTTATCAACCCAGACCCCTAAAGCAAGCGACAATAAGTATTGTTGAAGCCAGAATATTTTTTCTGCAGGAATACAATATTTAGACGTGAAGTTACTAAATTCAAACTTTTGTTCTGACTTCATATCAGCTAATAAGTCTGAAATCCCGAAGTTCTTCGGGATGCCCAATGCCTGCCTTTTTACGTCATTAGCGTTCTCAAAATATAAGCTTCCTTGATCTTCATAGATTTCATTTTTAATATTTTCTGATATTGGAATGTCGGCAATCGTTAGATTTTCAATTTCCTCATTCAATGTTGCAATTTTAAGTTCTGTTTGAAAAATCCATAAAAGCAAGGACTTGAAACTATCAAAATTTTTAATTTGGGAAATGACGGCTTCTCGATTATAAGATTTGTCAGTTTCAAATAACATATTAAACGTTTTTGTTAATTTTAATATTTCACGCCCTCTATTAGCCAATTCATTTTTTTTGGGGTCATTTAGATCTGGAAGTGGCAATCTATCCAAATAAATAGAATTTTTATGTAATCCACTAGTGAGATTAAGATAATATGCAACAAATCGAGTGTTTAAGTAGGCCAAAATCCACATAATGTCATTATTATCTTTTGGATAAATAGCAATTCCTTCAAAAGATGGAATGCAATTTCTCGGCATATATTGAGCATTATATCTGTCTGTTTTTTTGCCGTAAGTAATTCCTTCTCGGAAATACATGTCCTCTCGTTGGATTTTTATACCAACATTTCCTTTTAGATAAGGGTATTTCTTCCTCAAGTGTTCTTTGATAAATTCACCATTTTGTCGCCAATCTATTACGAGATTATTACTCCGATAGTATGGTGAAAATTGCCCACCATTGGGAAGCATAGGCCATCTACCATGCACTTTTAAATCTTCTTTATCTACTTCCCAGTGCAATCTAAAAAAGAAATTATGCGGCCCAGCCCCAATCCCATTATTTTCAGTTAAATCGATTAATTTTTTTGATGTTTCTACCCATTTAAAGAAATCAGCAGGAAAACTATAACAAAAAGGAGAACTATCTATTTTATGAAATAATTGGTGCTCAACAAAGTAGAGATATGTATTTTTGTTGCCTTTGTGAATCGCAAAAATATCCGAGAGTAGTTGCTCTTCTTTTTTTTCGATTCTCTTGTAGTCTGTAAAGATCCAATGGTTAGTATCGGATTGAGAGAGAACATAGGCTGCGGCACTTACATAGGCATCATCCAACACTCCCCAACCAAGATCAAGAAGTTCGTCAATAAGATTTTTATTAAGTAGACATTCTCTAAAAGATGAATAATCATTGTATTTTAAAAAAGAGCTAGATGTTATTGCCCCAACATTAGAAGAGAGTGACATTTTTATACCTCTTTCTATGAAGAGGCAGTACAAATCTTGAACATGATTTGCATATGTTTTTTTTAAATATCCCTTGGCAGAATCTGCCGGAGCCCCGAACGGCGGATTCATTAACACCACATCAAACCGCTTCCGGCAAAGATCGATAAAAGCAAATCCTTTAGCGGTATCTTCAGCAAAAAGCCGCTTCTGCCCTTTGTCAAACTCCGCCTGATCCGCATAGTTTCCCAATGCATCCAGAATTCGTTTTTCAGCAGTCTCCCAAAAATTGGTGTTATCCGGCAATTCCGCAAAATCAAAAAGGGTGGACTGCCTTTTGGGCGCCATACCAGGAAGAAATCCTTCCTCTTCTTTACTCCGTAAAATTTCCTGATTGAATTCATCCTTGGCTCTACTGATGGTTGAGGCGATCTCCTCTTCAATTTTCAACAAAGTCCCTGCGTCTCCAGCTAGTTCCATCTTGTCAAAAATGGTTTCAACCAATTGCCCTAACACGGGGGGATGCAGCTTTGAAGTGAACTCTTTAAGAATCTCTTTATCCCCGGGCATGGGTTCGGCACAAACGATGTTGGATTTTCTGATCATGGGACGGTCACTGGGTTTTATTCCCATCTGGTGCCAGGCCCGGTGGGCCCTCTGCCAGAGGGAAAGCCCTGCAATCTGGACGGCGCGGGGATCAATATCCACACCGTGAATATTATGCTCGAGAATCAGTTTGGGGATGGCTTTTTGGAATTCTTCAAAATTTGCAAAGGAATCCTGCAACGGCTTGAATTTTTTTGGCCGTTCCAATTTATTCGGCCCCAACTCCGTTTCCAGCTGCCACGCCTCTTTATAAATTTTTTCAAACAGGTCAAAGGCATAAAGTCCAAAATGCATGGAGCCGCAGGCAGGATCAAGCATGCGTATGTTCCGGGGATCTTTCAACGCCCGAAACGGAATGTAAACCGGCTGCTTGAGCAGTTCTTCCTGGGATAAACTTTCATGCGCTTCTTCGTCCGTATCCGGTGCTTCCTCACCCTTTGCCAAAAAAAATTCATTGGGCCTGCGGACCAGGTATCGGCAACTGCCCACAAGAGACGTTTTCCCCTGGGTCATCTCATACCAGATTCGGCCCAGGGTGTTGTCCGTGAGAAACTCCACGACATAGCGGGGGGTGAAAAACTGGTTGCGCACCGCCAGTTCCCGGCTGTTCCGGGGGGCCTGGGACTCGGCCCGCATTTTTTTGCGTTCTTCCTGGGAGTTGAAATACTGATAAATCCATCCAATGGTCTCATCTTCGGCCCAGAGATGCTCAATCTCAAAATGGTTGATCTGCTCCAGCAGGGCCAGCAGGGCTGACTCCCGGGGAAATAACCGCCCCTGGATGCTGTATCGGTCGAACAACACAGGCAACTCCCCACTGAATTCATCAAACAGGCTGAACAGATACTGGCGATAGGTATCTCCAGTTACGGTTTGCTCGGTTTTGCCCAGGGCTGTGCCTGCCAGATTTTTATACAGTTGAAATCCTTTGGAACTGTAGCCGTTGGCAATGGATTCAATCAAAAAGCCCCGGGCTCCGGCCATGCGAAGCGCGCTCAACCGGTTCAGGACCGTAAATGCCTGCTCCCGGATGATGCGGTCCAGTGTCTGAGAGGTTCTTGTATTTTGGGATTTGCCCGGAATGGTTGTAAGATAATGGGTCAGGGTTTCCCGCAGTATTAAGGCGGTTTGCTCTCCCTGGTTGTCCAGAAAGGTCAGGGTTTCAGGATCGGCAATGGTCCCGCTCAGCTCTGTCAGGCGGTCGGCCGCCTTTGCCAGGATTTCCATGCTCGGGCGTTCATCCCGCAGGGATATGCCCACGGATTTAAACGTGTTATTGGTTTTCAAGGCGTCAATGGCATGCTGTCCCTTTACCGTTACTTCCCGGCCTGCCACTTTGAGTTTGATCTCTCCTGCCACCAGCATGGCCGCCACCAGGTACCGCAGGGTATCCTGGGACCAGCCAAAGGGCGCGCCGGTGAAAATTTCTATGAGCCGTTTTCCCTCTATGGCACCCTGGCGTTCAATCATGTCCCGGATGCTTGTAACGGCTTTATGGTCGGTATTGATGGACGGTCGTCCGCCCTGGGTCTGCACCAGCCCTAACGGATCGGTCTGCGAGGTGACACCGGTGAGATTGCCCAGGCGCAGGAATTTTTCGGCCAGATCGGTTCCGCCCCTGTAAGGGGCTTCGGCATACCGGTCAAACACCTGTTCTGCCACCCCGGACAGATGTCTACGGCAGGCTTCGATCAGCTCTGGATGAATACTTTCCACCGCAGAGACCTCCCCTTTAAAGATAAAAGACCCCTGGAGCAGGCTGCGTTTAATCAGTCGCTCCAGATCAATCATCAGGCGGTTGGCCCGGTTTGCCTGGCCGTTGCAGTACTCTTTTACCTCCTGATCCGGTTCGCTGCGGTACTTGCTGACAATTTCCCGGCTGCGGTAAATCTGATTGATTTGTTCTTCCATTTCAGGTGTTGATTGGCCAACAAGAAAGATATGGTGTTTCGCTGAATTATGACGGCTTTCATCAGTCAGGCGTATTTTGGTGGTATCATACGCTTTGGGGTCCACAATCTCGATAAAGGTCTGGATGGTATTCCTGTCTCCTGCAATGGATACGGGCAGGCCGCTGGATGAAAGGGCTTTAAGACCGGTTTGCACAGACAGGCTTCCGGCCAGCTGTGTGCTTGGAAGCGGAGAAAAGATCTCTTTTAATGCCTCGTTTTGAATCCGTCGAAGCTCAACCGGCCGTAAGGGGACGGTGGCGCGTTCCTGTTCAATATCATTGAGTTTTTCACTGAAAAAGCAAAGCTGCCCGTCCTGTTCTCCAAATGGAACAATGGGATCGTTGATGAGATCTTCCACGGCGACTTTTACCTGATCCAGGCAGGAAACATCACTGATTCCCGAATGCATCAGGCCTGCAACGTTCTCAGCGGAAACAGGCAGATTGCCCAGGATCTGAAGGACACAGACAGTCTTGGCAATATCCTGGTGTATTATGGAGTCGTGGAAGCGATTGTTGACCACTTTGCCCACAGATTGATGGTATGAGGCGAACTCCCTGCGGATATCCTTTTCAAGGGTGTCATAAATGGTCACGGTTGTGGCAAGCCAGCCCACCGGTTGATCGGCAACGGGTGTCCGGCTGTCAGCCCCCTCCACAAGTATATCCTGAATCACCTTAATGGCTGACCTGAGCCCGATACCTCCGGTTCTTTTTGCCAGCGCCCCTAGAAGGTGCAGGAGAATGTCAAAGTGAGCCGGTAAAAAAGGATATAGATCAATAAATGTTTTTCGGTCGAAGTCCGCGCCATATACCCGGGCGTCCACCAGCTTTGTGTTATGGCGCAGCATCTGCCCGTGTTTATCAAACAGCTCTCCCAGCTCATTTTCACCGGCCGGAGATTTCCCTAAAAGGCGGCTGTAGCAGATCTCTTTGATATCATTGGCCTCCAGATCAATTTGAATGGGAAACCGGTCCTTTAACTTGTAAAGCTCAGGTGAATTCAAAGAGGCATTGGGATCATCCTCGGTTAATGTCTGCTGGGCGGTTCCGATAATCCATACTTTGCCGTTACCGATATTTTTCAAATTTTTAGCCAGCCCGTCGAGATTGAGAATAAGGTTCTTCTTGGATCCGACATACTGGCCGACTTCATCAATGATAAAAATGATGTGTTCTTTGCCGGTAGCTTCCCTGGCAATTTCAAGCATCTCTTCAACACGGTCATTTTCAAAGCGAATCACTTCGCTTGTTTCTGTTGAAAATGAAGCCGGTGTTTTAAAAAGAGATGGGTAAATCTGGTGGGCAATTTCCGGGATCAGGCTGTCCACTACCAGGTCGTCGTTGCGGTAATTTACCCAGGCCTGGCCATCGGTGTACGTTTTGAACAGGTCTAAAAATTCATTGTAGCGATCTTCTTTTTTAAGTTTTCGTTCAAATGCCGCGACCTTTAAATTGCGCGAATATCCGGCCCACTGGAGTACTTTATAATAAAGAACCGTGGAAACCTCTTCCATGGTGGAACCGGCCACCTGTTCGCTGGCAAGATCAAGCATCAGGACTGCAGCGGGAAACCGCCTGGCAATCGTATTGAGTAATGCCCGGGTGGTTGATTTTTTCAGGCGGTCCTGCAGGTGCTGGATAAAAGCAATGCCGTCAATGGTTACGTTCTCGTCAAAGGCCAGTCCCAGGTACTTGGTAAAAGAGCTTTTACCGGATCCATAAAAACCGGACACCCAGACACCCACCTCGTTTTCACCACCTGCTTCCATTGCCGCCTGCATTTTCTCAAGCAGTTTTTCAAACTGCTCTTCAATGCTTTCGGTGACCACGTATTCTGAGATTTCAGCCTTGAGACGGGCTTGCTGGGAAGCACCATAGGTGATTACTTTTTCAATGGTGCGGTAAATGTCCTTATTTGTATCGAATAAATTTTTAATTTCCATGGCAGGTTCCTAAATTTTGAGTATCAACCACCAACGTGAACCGATCTGTAATTGCCGTCCTCCGGATAGAATCCTAAAAATTTCAGCTGGGTTTTGCCCGTTCGTGTTCCTGGATAAAAAAATATTGTGGGGAGCGTGAATTTGCCCTGGAGCCGGCTTTCAATGGCGCCTATCCTCATATAAGGATGCAATGCTTCAATGTCGGTAACCAACAGGATATTCCGGGGATCTGATTCCAGGTCTTCGAGCACAGCTTCGAGTTTTTTTTGCAGCGTACCGTTGCCCAGGGCATTGGCCAGAGCTTTATTGGTTTTGTCCCACTGCAAAGGTGCTTTGGTGTCGGCTGCCAGCCAGATTTTTCGCAGCGGTGCCGCCTCAAGGATCTTGTTTATTTCAACGGCCATGGAAAAGATGTTCACCCTCCATCCTTCATTTTTAAGTTTGGCCGTCCAGGCAGGCATTTGACGTTTAACGTCAAGGATTTGCTTTGGGGAGAACACCAGGTAAAATATGGGCTCGAAACTGGCATGCCCAAGCTCCCGTCCCGTTTTGATCCGTTTGATCAATTCATTAAAATCAGCTTTCAGTGATGACATCAACGACCTCCTCCAAGCTGTTAAAACGCCAGCTGATTCGTGTTACATCTGCGGCTGACTGAACAATCAGCCAATCTTTTTTTGAAATTCGTTTCAACTCCTCTCTAACATCATCCGGCGTCAATCCAAACAGCTGCCATAAATCGTGTTTGATGATGCGATTGTCACCCATCTGTTGAAAATGCAGCCAATATGAAAAAAAGAGCAGGGTATATTCCTCAAGACGGATGGATTGGATTTGCCTGACAGGGGATCGCTTGGATGACAACATACCATAATCTGCGCAGCATCCAATCAAATAAGATGAGACTCTGCGTATGGTTGTTTCGGACCAGGGCTTTTGGGTTTTCCCTTCATTGACGGCCTGGCTGACAAAATCTCTGGCATCATCAATTGAAAGCATGTCTCGTCCGCCGGCATACCGGTTCCAGTAAATCTCTATTATGAAGTTAAAAAGAATCTGGTTGGCCAGCGCAGTAAACACGAATAGATGCTGGTTAAAAACATGTGCCGGTGCATTTTGGCTAATCGGTTTCAGAAATCTTGCTGAGTCTGTTTTCAGATATCTGGGTGAAAAGCATTCGCCAATTATATTTTTCAACCGCCTGGCAGAAACCATGGGAAACAGTCCGGACTCTAAGGCTGCATCATAGAGTTCAGTCACTGTCATCCCGGGTTTGTAAATCGACAATAACGACTTTGTCTCTTCAATAAGGCCCAAGCCCGCCTGAAGTTGTGTCGTATATCTTATTTTTGAACCGCCGGTCATATACATCTCATGTAAGGAAACGTTTTATAATCACCTTGAAAGGCTGAGATATAGTGCGACCGGGATATTTGAATCAATGTATCCAATTTATTATCCGCGTATTGGCCCACGGTAACAGGTCCATCTGATTCTTTGACAGTATCTTCACCCAATTCTTTAAGTCTTTCAACTGCTGTGTCGTGGCTTTTCAGGAAGTCAGACATGTTGTTAATGACTTTATGCGCCTGTATGCACTGAAACAGTGCCCGTTCGATAGAATCCGGGAGTCGATAAAGGTGATAGTGCTTACCGATGCCTATATGTTCGTCATGGACAATCGACGCCGCCTGACAGACGCCGCTGTATTGAGCCACATCAATGGAATTGGGGTAAATCGGCCCAAGAAACGCTCTGCTTGATGGTGACAAAAAAGAAGAACCCCACCAGGATGTCTGCTGTTTTTCACCTAAAAAGCCGACCAGTATCCTGGTTTCACATATACGCTGCATTGAGTCCGGTTTCATTAATCATCCCTTGTTAAATCAAATTTATTCATACTGTATACGACTCGACAGGCTGTTACAAAATGCTGATTTCCCCAATTTTTGCGTTGGAGAAATAAATTTGGTCCTCAAAATACTGTAAGTAGAGAGGTTCCGAGAACAATAATTCATGTAATAGAAAATAAAAAGCATCATTGTTTTATTTAAAGTTTTTGTTATAAATATCTTTGCTATTTCGCCTCTCTTGTGGCATCTAAAAAGGTTCAACTATAAATATAGATATTTTTCGAAAGGAATTAAAATAATGGAGGAACGGTACATCCCTTCCCAGGTCGAGCCCAAATGGCAGGAATACTGGAAAAACACTCAGCTTTTCAAAGTGGAAGAAGACTCGTCCAGGGAAAAATATTATCTGCTTGAAATGTTTCCCTACCCTTCGGGAAAGATTCATATGGGGCATGTGCGCAATTACACCATCGGAGATGTGGTGGTCCGCTACAAGCGCATGAGAGGTTTCAATGTCATTCATCCCATGGGATGGGACGCCTTTGGTATGCCCGCCGAGAATGCTGCCATTGATAACAATACCCATCCGGCAGCCTGGACCTATGACAACATCCGGGCCATGCGCGCCCAGCTTAAGAAAATGGGGTTTTCCTATGACTGGGACAGGGAAATTGCCACCTGCCGGCCGGAATACTACCGTTGGGAACAGTGGCTGTTTTTAAAAATGCTTGAAAAGGGCATGGCCTACCGCAAGGAGTCCTATGTTAACTGGTGTGAAAAATGCCAGACGGTGCTGGCCAATGAACAGGTTGAGCAGGACAAGTGCTGGCGCTGCTCCCAGGTGGTTCAGCAGAAAAAATTATGGCAGTGGTTTTTTAAGATAACCGATTATTCCGAAGATCTGCTTCTCCATTGTGATCAACTTCCCGGCTGGCCGGACAATGTCACCACCATGCAGAAAAACTGGATCGGCAAAAGCGTGGGTGCAGCGCTTGACTTTAAGGTGGAGGGCAGTGACGAGGTGATCAATGTGTTCACCACCCGCCCTGACACCATTTTCGGCGCCACCTTCATGTGTCTGGCGCCGGAACATCCCCTGGTGGAGACCCTGTCCCGCGGCACGGACCAGGAAGCGGCTGTAAATAACTTTGTTGAGAAGGTGTCCAGGCAGGAGCGTTCTGCCGAAGGCATTGAAAAATACGAAAAAGAAGGGGTGTTCACCGGCACCTATTGTATCAATCCGGCCACCGGTGAAAAGATCCCTGTCTATACGGCCAATTTTGTTTTAATGGGGTATGGTACCGGTGCCATTATGTCCGTTCCCTCAGGTGACCAGCGTGACTTTGATTTTGCCAGAAAATACGGACTTGAGATCCGGGTGGTGGTGCAGCCGGAAGGAGAGATCCTTGACGGCGCAACCATGACCGAGGCCTATACCGGCCGCGGCATTATGATCAATTCCGGACAATTTAACGGCATGGACAGCAAGGAAGCCATTGAGAAAATGGCGGACTGGCTTGAAGCATCAGGCATCGGTAAGCGCGCGGTCTCTTTCCGTCTGCGTGACTGGGGGATTTCCCGTCAGCGGTACTGGGGCACCCCCATTCCGGTGATTCACTGCCCCTCGTGCGGGGTGGTTCCGGTGCCGGAGACGGATCTGCCCATTATCCTGCCCGAAGATGCCAACCTGCTGGCTAAGGGCCAGTCCCCTTTGCCGACCCTGGACTATTTTGCCAGGACCACCTGCCCTGCCTGCGGCAGGGAAGATGCCAAAAGGGATACCGATACCATGGACACTTTTGTTGAGTCTTCCTGGTATTACCTGCGCTACTGCTCCCCCCGGTATGACAAGGGCATGTTTGACCCCAAGGCGGTGGAATACTGGATGCCCGTGGATCAGTATATCGGCGGGGTGGAGCATGCCGTGCTTCACCTTCTCTATTCCCGGTATTTTCTGCGGGTTCTCAATACCCTGGGGCTTGTGCCTTTTAAAGAACCGTTTACCCGGCTTTTGACCCAGGGAATGGTATGTAAGGAGACCATGACTTGTCCAGAGCACGGATACCTCTTTCCCGAGCAAGGCGAGAAACAGGATGGCAATCTTGTCTGCACCATGTGTGGCAAGGATGTGGATGTCGGACGTGTGATCAAAATGTCCAAGTCCAAGAAAAACGTGGTCAATCCCAATGAGCTTCTGGAAAAATATGGGGCTGACGTGACCCGGTTGTTCTGTCTGTTTGCCGCCCCCCCTGAAAGGGATTTGGAGTGGAGTGAGGATGGTGTCGAAGGCAGTAACCGTTTTGTCAATCGTGTCTGGCGTCTGGCATTGACCTGCATGGAAACCATTCAGGGTGTTGATGCATACAAAGGGCCGGCGGATTCACTGAAGGGGGATCAGGCAAAGGAATTGTATATCAAGGCCAACCAGACGATCCAGAAGGTGACCGCGGATATCGAAACCAATTTTCATTTCAATACGGCCATTGCTGCGGTCATGGAGCTGGTCAATGCCATGTACACGATTGAACTGGAAAAGGCGGATGATGAACTCAAATCCGTGATCTGGTTCTGCCTTGAAAATGTGCTGCTTTTGCTCAGTCCCATCATTCCCCATTTCTGCGAGGAATTGTTTGCCCATATGGGGAACAAGGGTTCAATTCTCGAACAGCCCTGGCCTGAATTCAGAAAAGATTCCATGCAGACCGACGAGGTGGTTGTTGTGGTTCAGGTTAACGGAAAATTGCGGGCAAAATTTTCCATGGGTGCCGATTCAAATGAAGATGATATTAAAGCTGCCGCCCTTGGGGATTCAAGAATTGTCAAGTACATCGAAGGAAAAGAGATCCGTAAGATCATTGTGATTCGTAAAAAACAGACCCTTGTTAATATCGTGGTGTAATTTATGAAAAAATGTATCGCATGTCTGGTGCTAGTCTTATTTTTGCTAATCGGCCCGGGGTGTGGATACGGACTGGATGGCGGTGGTTTGATTGATAATGATATCACCCGGGTCTCTGTGGCTGTATTTGAAAACAAGAGCACCGAATCCAGGGCCGGGATCTCTTTTACCAACGAACTGATCCGGGAAATTACCGCAAAAACGGATACCATTGTTGTGGGGGGCGGTAATGCCACCCGAAAGATATCCGGTGCGGTTCAATCCATCACTTTTTCCACATTGTCCAGATCTTCTTCGGAAGATGTCACGGAAAGGGAAGTTAAGGCTGTGGTTGATGTGGTTCTGACCGGAGCTGAAGGAAAGGTTCTCTGGTCAGTAAAGAATTTCTCAGCCACGGAGTCTTATAAAGTATCTATCAGTTCCGTGGATGATGAGGCCAATAAACGGGAGGCGATTGATCTCATTGCCGAGCGTGTGGCCGAACGCCTGGTCAGCCGGATGACAAACGATTTTTAACTGCAGCAGGACGAACCGGCGCCTGTCCTTATAAAAGGCAGGCACCGGTTTATAATCTGGACCGGCTGAGCTTAAATGGTGCAAAAGCGCGCAACTTATGCGTTCGCAAATTTGAACAGTCTTGAGATTTTCCTTGAAGCGGTTTTTTTGTGAACAATACCTTTTTTAGCCGCCTTGTGAATGGCTGACTGGGTCTTTTTCATCAGTTCTTCGGTATTCTCACCAGCTTCTTTAGCTGCACGAAGTTTCTTTTCAAGGGTTTTAAGGGAGGTTTTTACGGATTTGTTTCTCATCCGCCTGACCTGGTTTTGTTTTGCGCGTTTTTTTGCTGATTTATGGTTCGCCAACTTGGTCTAGCTCCTTCATAAAATAGAGAATTAAAAGTAAATAGTAAAACTTATATCAAATTCGGTAAGATATATAAAAGAGTTAAACATGTCAAGGAAAACCTGTGGCCCATTTTATTTTGCTCGCCGCATCCGGACCTTTTGGGGTCCGGGGCAGGGCTGTCCTGGTTTGCGCTTGCAGAGCGGTTTTCATGTCTGTTATAATGTTTTTTTTAGTTCGATGGATATGGGGCTTCTGGTCGGATTCCTCCCGGATAATTCAGGCAGCAGGCATTGTTGCCAGCATCAGTATCGGGGCCGGCTGCTATCTGGTGGGAACCCGCCTTACATCGAATCCGGAAATGCTAATACTCACAAGGATTTTTTTAAAACAAAAATGACCCGCATGGAAAAAATATGTCTCTACCTGGCCATGGGCGGAGCGGTGATTCTTTTATTTATGTTTTTCTTTTCCACAAGAGGGGTCGTGGACTATGCTCGGTTTAAATCCAGGCAGGAAAAGCTTGAAGCCCAGGCTGCCATTGCCGAGAGTCAAAATTCAAAGCTGGAAAAAGAGATACACAAACTTAAAACCGATATTGAATATATTAAGCACTTGGCCAAACATGAGCATGAAATGGCTGCCCAGGATGAACTGGTTTTCAAAGAGAAACCCCCAAATTAAGAATCGGACAAAGGAGTTGAAAAATGACCCGTAATTTTGCAAGCCTTGCCCTGGCCCGCCTGTACGAGAAACAGGGATATATAGACGATGCCCTTGAAATTTACAGGGCCATTGATACAAGCCGGAACCCTGACGCTCAGAATATCCTTGACACCATTTCCCGCCTTGACGCACAAAAGAAAACCGCAAGTTCCGCAGAAAATTTAAAAGCACCAAACCATGATGTTTTAAAGCCCGATCAGCTCCAAGCCGGCACCAAAGAGGCTGGAATGGCTCGTATGCTTGAAGTCTGGCTTAAGCTTATTGTCATGCAGAAACGGGTGGATACATTCAAAGCTATTAAAGCCCGGTTATGATTCGTAAACAAGATATTTTAGGATGCTCAAAGGGGGGGACACCAAGGGTCTCTGGTCCTCAGTCTGGCTGCTTGTCAGGGATTTTGTAATGCTTGGGGCAGGGGTTTATCTTTTCAGGCTGTTCGCGCAGCCCGGAAAACAAATTGAGAATTCAAGAAGTTCAATTTGCCGGCTCACTGCTCCCGGACGATTCTGAATCCAAGGCTGTTACGCCGGGCCACCGGCTTGTAATTGGTGCGGTAAGCACATCGCTGGTATTTACTATTTTGAAACCATCCACCACCTCTGACCACCCGGTGTTCCCCTTTTGTTTCCAAAGGATCTGTAATGCCGTCAACATAGGTGCGGGTAATGGTTCCTGTGCCTGCACTCCACAGTGTGCGCCACTTGCAGGAATCCTGGACCCACTCCTGAACATTTCCGTGCATGTCGTAAAGCCCCCATTTATTGGGCTTAAGAAGCTTGACGGGATGGGGTTTGAAATCTCCTGCCGGTGAGAACCCGCCGGAATTATAGCAGTACCAGGCATGATCAACAAGCGCTGCTTCCGGCTCCTTGCAGGAGAAGGTGGTCACATCCCCTGTGGCAAAAGCCGTCAGACTGCCGGCCCGGCAGGCATATTCCCATTCCGCCTCTGTGGGTAAACGGTATGTATGGGTACCTTCTCTCTTATTTAAAAACCGAATAAATTCAATGGCATCATGCCATGACACGGTATCCACAGGATAGTAACTGCCCAGCTTAAAGGATGACGGGTTCGGAAATACAAGGCGGTCCCATTGACCCTGGGTTACTTCGGTTTCTGACATATAAAAGCCTTTGCTGATAATCACTTTGTGTTGTTTTTCGTCCTTTTGCCGCCCCTTTTCCGAGTCAGGGCTTCCCATTATAAAGGATCCGGCCGGAATGAGAACAAATTTCATTCCGATCTTATTGATAAAAAAGTTTTGGGCACGTGCATCCGAAAGCACAGACGCATGAATCAGTGCGAAGATCAAAAGAAAAAACGGAATGGCGAACAAGGATTTCAACCTCATAACAAGTTCCTGGTTGCTTGTCTGGTTTTGAGTTATGCCCCGCGGATAATAATGTTGACATTAACATATTTAAAACCCGGGGTTCAAGGTTATATCCATTCGGATGGAAATGGTATATTGACGCCGGGTTTAATATTATATAATGTGTCGTCACTTTTTATTATTATCATTAACCTGAGTTAGCGGCATAAAGATTGCTTTTTTAATTATAACATATTGAAATTTTAATATAAAATTAATACAATGGCATTAAAAAAACATTCACTTCGGAGGTGAAGACCGATGCCGACCACTATCAATGTAAAACATGGAAATGAAAACCTTGTCAGTCAAAGCGGATTGCTCCCTGTAGGTGCATTGCTTAAGTCGATTAATTTTGCCCAGCGGTTCAAAAATTTACCGGATGTACATTGTGTTGATCCTAATATTTCTCATGGAGAGATCCTTTCGTCCATGTTGGGACTTATTTGTGTTGGTAAGCCAGACTATATCGCTATTGAAATTTTCAGGCAGGATCCATTTTTCTTTACACAATCTCTGGGAATCAGCAATTGTCCTTCTCAATCAACATTGCGTGAACGCATTGACCTGATCGGGGAATCTGCCAATGAACTTATCAAGGAGGCTTCAGTTGAAATGATTCGAGGCAAAGCACCCGCCATTTCACCGGTTCAGACGAGTGTCGGCAATTATATTCCCTTAGATCTGGACGTTAGCCCTTTTGACAATTCAAAAACGAAAAAGAGGGAGTTTCCAGGACATACAAAGGCTGTGATGGCTATGCACCAATGTTCGGATATTTAGGAACTGAAGGATACTTAATCAATGTAGAGCTTAGAGAAGGCAGCCAGCATTGTCAAAAAAACACCCCGGAATTCATTCAAGAAATATTAAAATTAACCAGGCAGATTACCCAGGAACCTCTTCTTATCCGTCTTGATTCAGGAAATGACAGTCAGGATAATTTTGAAGTAATAAAAACATGCGAAGGTGTTGATGTCTTGGTTAAGCGCAATTTACGTAAAGAATCTTTGGATGGTTGGCTTATCCTGGCCCAGAATACTGAAAGCGTTAGATTGATTCGCTGTGGACACAAAAGTGTGTGGGTCGGGCAAACAACTGTTGACCCAAAAGGGCGGGCATTGCCACGTCCGATTGTCTTCAAAGTGACTGAACGATATGAAGAAAAAGGGGAGCCCCTGCTTTTTCCCACAATTGAAGTCGAGACCTATTGGGTTACCATCGCCGGGCTGAGCCCCCAAGAGGTCATCAATTTATACCATGATCATGGAACCAGTGAACAATTTCATTCAGAAATCAAAAGTGATCTTGGGTTAGAACGCTTCCCCAGTTGCCGTTTTAGCAGCAACAGCCTGATTCTCCATCTTGCTCTTTTGGCGTATAACATTCTTAGAATCATAGGCCAAATTAGCCTTGAGGAGCAGGATGAGAACAATCTTCCGATCAACCGTAGAAAAAAAGTCTCACGAAGGAGGTTAAGAACAGTTATGCAGGATTTAATGTATATGGCTGGCCGTTTAATATATAGTGGTCGGCGGTGGAGCATTTCATTTGGTAAGATCAACCCGTTTGCCCAATTGGCTGAGAACGTATTGTACCGGTTACGTTGTTCTCCAGGATAAGCACATTATTGGGTAAAAAATCGGGATGGAGAAGTTATGCGCAGAGCGCTAATGGTGAACTGTGCCTATCTGGCGTGATTTGACCATGGGTAATCAAGTATAGTTCAGTAAAAAAATGGATTAGCTAAGATTGCTGGCCAATAAGTCATCAAATATGATCTTGGGTCAGGGTTTGCAGAGGCCAAGCCTCAGCAGATTTTTATGTATCAGAGCGCAAGGGTTGGCTAAGCAAATTTTATGCCGGGAATCCAGGATTAAGTAAGTTCAGACAGCCTTTTGGTTTGGTACAGAATCCTCTCTGTCTTACATTGGAGAGGATATATGAGAGCAATCATAGGCGATTCATGCCAAAATGCATTCAAAGATATTCTGGAAGACCATTTTCGGGAAAAAATTTACAACGGTTTTATAAATGACGCGATTCTTCCCGTGTTAAAAGAGGTCATGGCATACGCCCATGATATTGTCGACGCCCTTGAAAGTTCGAATAAAAGCCCTGATGTGGCTTGCGGGCCAGGCTGCAGTTACTGCTGTCATTCCCAGATACATGTGCTGCCCATTGAATCCTTGCTTATTCTGTCCTTTATCAATGAATGTTTTACCGGAAAACAGACTCTGCTGCTCATGGAGAAAATCGAACTGCGGCTTCAACGGACCCGGGGAAAATCCATTGGCCTTCTTTTCTCAATCAAGGATGAGCTGCCTTGTATTTTTTTAGAAAACGGCATGTGCAGCATTTATAAGGTTCGCCCTTTTATCTGCCGTGCATGGAACAGCATAGATTCATCGCTTTGCAGAAAAATTTTTAATTCGGGAAAATTTGATGATGAAATTGAATCTTCTTCTGCCAGAAATTTTGTATTTGAATCCTCCAGATCGCTTTTTACAGATATTGCCGGGCAGTTGAAACTTGAGACAGCTCCCTTTGAAATGACGGGGGCTCTCTTCAACTGTCTTAAAGCAACTGATCCATTACCGTTGTGGCTTTCAGGACAAGATATTTTAAATGTAAATACCCAGTTGGGACCTGCATCATCACAGGTTGATTCATTGAGTGATTGTCGATCTTTTGACCTCCATTCGGATAGAGCTGCTCAGACATTACCGGTATCCCGAGAACAGGAATACATCAATTATTTTTACGGAAAGTACAAAAGTCGCCTTGCCGGGTATGGATATGCAGGAACTCATTCCCGGGTCCATTCGTTTGTTTTTCAAAATGTTTATGGAAAGCCCATTGGTGCCGTCGCATTGAATGAGGTTGGTACCCAAAGCAGGACCGTCCATATCCATCATCTAAAGGCTTTTGTTCTCCAAAGCGGTAACGGAACACTGATGCTTGTGGAGTTGTGCCGGAAAGCGGACTGTTTTAACGTCCGACTTAGTGCCAACCCCGCCTTCACCCCCAATGACAAATGTTCGAACAGCGATTTCAAGGTGTTGAGTGAGTGGTATGAACAATTTGGTTTCAAAGGGGATTCAGATTTGTGCCGGATTCCCAGACAAGGATAGCCGGATCTTTAAAATGATCACAGTAAACGCCGGGGAAAATAATTTTTTAAATCAGCAGATTCCAAGATTCAACAATCGGTTTTTACTCACCTTTTCCAGGGACGACACCTGTCTGGAATATTTTCTTTGCAGCAGACATACAGGAAAGCAGATTTCAAAAACGCTGATTGTTTCCCATGAAGTTTTTTCAGGCAGCCTCTATGTTTCCAGATTTTATCCGGAATTATACAGGCAGATAAACTGCAAGTACTTGTCAGCCGCCTGCTTTTATCTCATGGTTCATCATGCCGCAAGTGCCTTTCAATTGTTTGATAAATGCCGGGTCAATCTGGAAACCGATAAGGCCGTTTTTTTACAATTTTATGCCAGGCTCCAGGATTTCAATTTTTATATCCGGTATGCCAGACCGGTCGATAAGGTGTACTTGACAGGCAACTATCTGAAAAATTTGCTGTATACTGATTTGGTCCGACCAAATGTATAAACCGTATTCTTATACGATGAAATTATATAAACGTAAAATTATTGTTTGGGCTTGAAATAACAAACTGAAATGCTATTAAAAGGCATTAAAATATTTTTCTCCAGGAGCCGACAAATGAAACAGAAAACCACCCCTGAATCCAACATTTATACCACAGACAAAGAGACAACCCAGGAAAAAAATGAACCCGGGGTGTTCACCATCGACCGAGGCACCTCATTGATGAAAAAAAATGAATTTAACATGATTATTATCGCCGCCCTGGTGGTTACAATCCTGGTTTTTTTCTTTTTTTTCAGGGGATCATCGACACAAAATAGCACTGAACAGGAAGCTGTTTCAGCTAAAGGGGAAGATCATATCGCCCCGGGTTTTGAAGATCGTATCTCAGCCCTTGAGATTGCTTTGGCAAAAATAGCATCCTCTTCGGCTCAGAATGAAAACCAAGCTGCATTACGGGCCGTGTCAGGCCTTGATCAACGGATCTCTCGAATTGAAACGGCAGTCAACCTGAAGCTTGATGTTCTGATTGAACGTGTGGACAAACTTGAAGGCCGATTAAGAAAGGTGGCTGTTGTTGCCTCGACGCCTCCTCCAAAAAAGATTGTCAAATCCGAGCCTAAAGTGAAGAAGTCTGCACCCGCGTCCGAGAAAAAGGTTCAGGTGGCAAAGAAAAACGCTGACAAACCAAAGAAGACCAACCAGTTTCATACGGTTCAAAAGGGTGAAACTCTGTGGTCGATTTCCCAGAAATATAAAACCAATGTGGAAGCCGTACGCAAACTGAATAATCTGACACCTGAGGATAAGATACATATCGGCAGTAAGTTATTGGTCAGATAGAAACAGATTTTGCAGCCCTGACAAAGGCTTTTACCTTTGCAATATCCTTAATGCCCTTTGTTTTTTCAACACCTGAAGAGACATCTACGGCATAGGGATGTATCCTCGCAACCGCATCCGCCACATTTGCCGGGTTAAGCCCTCCGGCCAGCATCAAACGCACTTTTTTTGCCATGTCAAGGGCCTGGTTGTAATCCCAGGTTTCTGCATTGCCTCCGGGAAGTATCCCTTTGCCGTACTCAGCCAGACAAAAATCAGCGGATGGATATTTTTCTGTGTCACAAAGCTTAGGAGGTTTTGCTGCAAAAAAAGCTTTGGTTACCACAAGGTTTTGGGCGGATAATCGTTCAGCAAGATCAGGTGGTTCTGCGCCGTGCAGCTGCACGATTTCAAGTCCGCAGGCAGAAACGGTCTGCATGATCGAATTATAGGTTTCGTTGACAAACACCCCGCAGGCCGGCACGCCTTTGGGAAGGGCCCGGGCAATTTCCCGGGCTTTGGCTGTGCTGACATGCCGGGGGCTTTTTTCAAAAAAAACAAGCCCAATGATATCCGCGCCGGCTTTCACGCAGTCAAGTGCATTGTCCACAAGGGTCAGGCCGCATATTTTTACAAGCACACGGTGCCTTTGGGCGGGTATCTGCCATATGGGTGCGGGAATTTGAGCCATGGCCGTTAATCACCCTCTTCGTTGAGGCCAAGAAGGGTTTTGATAAACCGGGCCGGATCCTTTGAACGGACAATGCTCTCTCCCACAAGGAAATTGAAAATACGGTTTTCAATGCCGGCTTCAATGCCGGGGCGACCGGAAATGCCCGAGGCCTCCACGGGGATGATTTCATCGGGAAAAATTTTTGCCACACGTTTTGCCACACTTGTGTCCACCTCAAGGGTCGCAAGGTTTCTGTTGTTAATGCCCACCACCCGGGATTGGGCTTTGTATGCCTGTTCAAATTCAAATTCTGAATTAATCTCCACCAGCGGTTCCATGCCAAGTTCCCGGGTAAGAAGGGTCAGTTCTGCCTGCTGGGCGGGATCAAGCAGGGTGGTGATCAAAAGAACCGCAGACGCCCCTGCCTTTTTGGCTTCATAAATCTGGTATTCGGAAAAGATAAAATCCTTTCGAAGTACGGGCAGATCTGTGTTTTGACACACAAGTTCAAGATCGGACAAGGTGCCTTTAAAGTACTTTGATTCCGTAAGCACCGATATGGCCCTTGCCCCGCCCTGGGTGTAGGCCCCGGCATAGGCGGCCACGTCAAGATCAATTTTGATATCTCCCTTGGAAGGGGATGCTTTTTTGACCTCGGCAATGATACCGATCGCTTCACGGGTTGAATCTGCCATGGCATCAGCAAAAGAAGCCGGGGTAGGGGTGTGTTCGGCATCATGGCGAATGGCGGTTAAGGGTACTTTGCTTTTGGCCTGGTTTATTTCTTCTTTTTTTACATCAACAACAGCGTTGAGAAATCCTTTCATTTATCTGCCTTTCCGTTTAAGCGTTTTCCTTGGTATAATCCGCCAGCAGCTCAAGTTTTTCCATGGCAGCCCCTGTTTCAATCGATTTTAATGCCATTTCAATCCCTTTTTCAATGGTCGGTGCGGCATCTGCGGCTACAAGGCCGGCGCCTGCATTGAGTAGGACGATATTCTGTTTCGGGCCCTTTGCCCCGGACAGAATGGCCCGGGTGATGGCGGCATTGTGTTTTGCATCGCCACCCAAAAGATCCTTGGGGTCGGCGTATTCGTCAAAATAGGTCAAGGGATCCACATCATAGGTTTTAATCATGCCGTCATTGAGTTCCGTCACCCGGGTCAGGGTTGTGGTGGTCATTTCATCCATACCGTCATGGCCGTGAACCACAAAGGCCTTTTCCACACCCAGCAGATTTAATGCCTTTCCAAACATTTCAGTTAGTTCCGGTGCATATACCCCAAGGATTTGACATGAGGCGGCTGCCGGGTTGGTTAATGGTCCGAGCATGTTGAAAATGCTTCTGATCTTACACTCCATACGGGCTTTCATGGCGTACTTCATGGATCCGTGGTACAGGGGCGCAAACATGAAACCAATGCCGATTTCGTTGATGGCCTCTTCCACAATTTCAGGGTGCACACTTAAATTAATTCCAAGTTCTTCAAGTACATCCGCA
Source organism: Desulfobacter postgatei 2ac9 (assembly GCF_000233695.2). Lineage (NCBI taxonomy): Bacteria > Pseudomonadati > Thermodesulfobacteriota > Desulfobacteria > Desulfobacterales > Desulfobacteraceae > Desulfobacter > Desulfobacter postgatei. Next base: position 1,969,237 of record NZ_CM001488.1, read on the forward strand.
GATCCGCATTTGCTGGTGATTGACCGGTTGCCGTGTTTTGCCACGGTTATGCCCGCGCCTGCAATGACAAAGGCCGTTGTGGTGGAGATATTAAATGACCCGGAGGCGTCACCGCCTGTGCCGCAGGTGTCAATGACCTTTTTGGCAAGCGTTTGAACACGAACCGCCTTGGTCCTCATGGCCCGGGCTGCACCTGCCAGTTCCTCAAATGTCTCCCTCTTTGTGGCAAGGGCTCCCATGAATGCCCCGATCTGGGCTTCGGTGGCCTGTCCTGAAAAAATGATGTTCATCATGTTCGCCATCTGATCTTGGCTGAGATCCTGTCCGCGTACTATGGTATTCAGGTACGTTGTAAAATCCACATCATGCTCCTTTGATAAAGTTTCTGATCAGCCGTTTTCCCACGGTGGTCATGAAAGATTCCGGATGGAATTGAACTCCCTGGGTGGGGTGCTCTCTATGTCTTATACCCATGATTTCACCGTCCAGAGTTCTGGCCGTCACTTCCAGACAGTCTGGCAGGTCCGATTCCTGAACCGCCAGGGAGTGGTAACGCATCACATTAAAGGGCTTGTTGATGCCCGAAAAGATGTGTTTGCCGTCGGCTTGCACCACGGATGTTTTGCCGTGCATAATGGACTTGGCATGGATAATGGTGCCGCCAAAACTCTGGGCAATGGCCTGATGGCCTAAACACACCCCCAGTATGGGGAGTGTCCCGGACAGTTTTTGAACAAGTTCAAGACAGATGCCTGCATCCTCAGGCCTGCCCGGCCCCGGTGAGAGGATGATTGCATCAAACCCTAAGCCGGCAAGCGCTTCCACACTGATTTTATCATTTCTGAAAACCTCTGCCTGTGCCCCTGTATGCAGCACATAATGCACCAGGTTAAAGGTAAAGGAATCATAGTTGTCTATTATTGCGGTTTTCATATCTTACTATCCTTTTGGGCTTTGTGACAGAGCAAGTTTCAATGCCATCTCAACACTTTTGGCCTTGTTGATACATTCGTTCAATTCGGTTTCAGGGTCTGAGTCGTAGACAATGCCTGCCCCTGCCTGGACGGTTAACGTGTCGTTTTCCATGACAGCGGTGCGGATGGTAATGGCAAAATCCATGTTGCCGGTAAAGGAGATATACCCGGCAGCACCGCCATAAACACCCCTTTGTCGTTTTTCAAGCTTTGCTATGATCTCCATGGCCCTGATTTTGGGCGCACCGGACAAGGTGCCTGCCGGAAAGGTGGCCTTGAAAAGATCAAAGGCGTCACAATCCTCTTTTAAATCACAGGTGATATTAGAGACCAGGTGCATGACATGGGAATAGCGTTCAATGACCATGGTGTCCGTGACCTGGACCGTGCCGGCCTGGGCGACCCGGCCAAGATCATTTCGGCCCAGATCGATGAGCATCACATGTTCTGCCTTTTCCTTTTCATCATTGAGCAGATCATCGGCCAGGGCCCGGTCTTTTTGTTCACTGTTGCCCCTGGGCCTTGTGCCTGCAATGGGTCGAAGGGTTGCCACCCGGTTTTCAAGGCGAACCATGGTTTCAGGGGAAGATCCTGCAATGACCCGGTCCGTGAAGTTCATGAAAAACATGTATGGTGACGGGTTGATGTAGCGCTGGGCCCTGTAGATCAGTACGGGATCGACCGTTGTTTTGCATGAAAAGGGCTGGGAATATACCGCCTGGAAAATATCTCCCTCTACAATATGCGCCTTGATGGTTTTAACCCCTTCCATATACTCTTCGGCCGGTGTTTCCGGTGCAAGCTGTGTATCGACAACGTGGGCCGCCGTCCTGGGAACAAGCGGTTTTCCTAAATCCCTCACAAGCGTGTCAACGTTATTCCTGGCATTATCATAGACCGTGGCCGGATCATCTGTTTTGGACAGGTAACAGATATTCAGGCAGGTCAGGGTCTGTTTGATATTGTCAAAGATGATCATCTGTTCGGGAATAATAAAATGGCCGTACGGGGTGCCATCGGGCAGGGAAACATCAATATTTTCAAAAAAAGAGACCATCTCATAGGCAAAATAGCCGGTAATACCGCTCCAGAATCGCGGTAAATCAGGGATATCGGCAGGGGTGAATCCTTTGATAACGTCCCGCATCACGTTTAAAGGATCATTGTCATGTGCGATTTTTTGGGTGTCGTGGCGGGTTGTCACAAGCACATGGGTTTGAAAAATTTTAATGTGCCCAAATGCAGACACACCAAGAAAACTGTAACGCCCCCACCGTTCACCGCCTTCCACACTCTCTAAAAGGAAGCACGCTTTGTCCTTTTCATAGCATTTCTGTAGAATGGATACGGGTGTATCACTGTCTGCAAGTACCCTCGTGGCCACAGGTATGACATTGGCGGATTGAGCAAGTTTGATGAATTGGTCTTTATCCGGCAGTCTGTCTAATATCATTAAAAAATCCTCACAAAATATTTAAAATAAAAAAAAGGCTGACATGGGTGTTGTCAGCCTTGGGTCCGCAACAGCCATGAAAGTTAGTGAAAGCTGCTGCAGCGATATGTCACAAGAATCTAAAACATCTTTGATAACCGGTGCAACAGCCATTGCCATATTGGCCAGGAATGCCAGCGCCACAAATTTAGTTTCTGATGGGTTGCAAAAGTTTTCATAGGTGCCCTTACTCTATATACGTTTTTTAAAGGCCAAATTAAATGGTTTTAATAACGGTGTCAATAAAAATGTTTCTATTGGTAGAAACAAAATTTAAAACCTATAAATTAAGACCGGACAAAGATGAAAAAAAGCTGGCACTATTGGACACCGGCATTTATATATTGAATGTTTTAATTTGGATGCATCTTAAGTTTCATGATTTATGATATTGGTTCAGGACTGATTTAAATGCTTTTGATTTTCCCCCCTGTGGCAAAACCTTGTGAACCCCCGGCCGGCATTGCTCTTTTGTCTTCCGCATTAAAGGAAAATGGTATTGACTGCAAATGTGTTGATGCCAATGTGGACGGCCTTTTGTGGCTGATCAATTCTGTTGGCAAAGACAAGGCAACCGATTCCTGGACCCGTAGGGCTTTGAAAAACAGGGCAGCCGTTTTAAATGATCTTCGCAGCTCTGATCTTTACACCAATTTTGACCGATACCACCAGCGGGTCTATGACCTGAACCGGCTGGTGGCGGTATCCGTGGACCGGTCAAGATTTAGAATCAGCTTAAGTGATTATTCAGATAATCAGCTCTCTTCGGTGGACTCAAAGGCCCTGCTTGACAGTGCCGCATTATACCAGGAAAACCCCTTTTTCCCATATTTTGAAGAAAAACTTCGCCCCGTGATAGAAGGCTGGGATCATCCCTGGATCGGTATCTCCCTTTGCTATCTCAATCAGGCCTTGGTCAGCTTTGCCCTGGCCGGGTGGATCAGAGATAACTTCCCGGGTAAAATACTTGTCATGGGAGGAGGATTGATCTCTTCCTGGATGAGTCGTCCTCATTTTAACAACCCGTTTTCAAGCCTGGTTGATCACCTGGTTAAAGGGGAGGGAGAATCTGCTTTGCTCGCATTACTTGGTAAGCCCGGCATTGAGAAAAAACATTATGTGCCGGATTACGGGTTTGCCGATAACCATGATTACATTGCGCCGGCAAAAATTTTGCCTTTTCGGGGTTCCATCGGGTGTTACTGGCGCAAGTGCCGGTTCTGCCCTGAAAAGGCTGAAACACGTCCCTATTCAACCCAGCGGCCCGATCGGGTGCTTGGAGACCTTGACCTAATGGCTCAAAACCACCATCCGGATGTTGTGCATTTTATAGACAATGCCATAACGCCTGCGTTTCTGCGTACACTTTCCAGACGGACGTGTGCGTTTAAGTGGTACGGCTTTGTCCGGTTTGAAAAGGATTTTGCAGATCCTCTATTTTGCCGGGCGCTTAAGCAAAGCGGATGTGAAATGCTTAAACTCGGGCTTGAATCCGGTGATCAGAAGGTTTTGGAGGATATGGGAAAGGGGACGGATCTTGAGCTTGTGTCAGCCACCCTTGCCAATCTTAAAGCTGCAGGCATTCTTACTTTTGTTTACCTGCTCTTCGGCACCCATTATGAAGATGAGGCTGCAGCTTACCGCACTCTGGATTATATCAAGACCCATAAATCCGATATTGACTATTTGAATCTGTCCGTGTTTAATTTACCTAAGTTCAGCGAAGATGCCCAGGGGCTTGTTACCCAAGAATTTTACCATGGAGATCTCTCTTTATATCTTAATTTTGAACACCCATTGGGCTGGACCCGCCGTAATGTGAAATCGTTTATTGATAAAGAGTTTAAAAAGCAGCTGGGAGTGGGATCCAGGTTTAGAAAAAATCCGGCTTTTTTTTCATCAAACCATGCCATGTTTTTTAATCATATAGAAGAATTTTAAAGGAATTTGTCATGATTAATGGCCATGTTCTATCCACCGGAAACGAGGTTCTGCTTGGTGATATTGTGGATACCAACAGCGCATTTTTATGCCGGCAGCTTAAAAGTTCAGGAATAACCGTTATAAAAACAACGGCTGTGCGTGATGATATGGCAGCCATTGTACGGGAGATTCAAAGCATCGCATCTGCCGCAGATATCTGTGTGATGACAGGTGGCCTCGGACCGACACCCGATGATTTAACGGCTGCGGCCTTGGCTGAAGCTGCGGGGGTGAAAATTGAGTTGGATACCGCAGCCCTGGAGTCCATGAAAAAGTATTTTGATAAACGCGGGTTCGATCTTACCCCCGCCAATGAAAAACAGGCCATGCTGCCCAAAGGCGCAAAGTTTCTGGAAAATCTTCATGGTACGGCTCCCGGGATTTCCATGACCATCAACAAGTGCCGTTTTTTTTGTATGCCCGGTGTCTCCCGGGAAATGGAGCGGATGTTTGATTTGAAAGTGAGACCCAAATTGTATGAAATGACCGGTCATGCCGGTGAAATCCAAATCATCCGCCTGATGCTGTTTGGCATGCCTGAATCAAGGGTTGGACAGATCCTTTCAGGTTTTGGGCTGCAGTTTCCCGAAATTCATTTGGGTTTCAGGGTCAGATTCCCCATGATTGAGGTGAAGTTGTCCCTGCTTAAAGAGGTCGTGTCCGATTCCGAAGAGGGCATGGATGGCGCCAGGCAGATGAAGCAGGCCAAACTATGGGTGATGGAACAGCTTGGATCTATAGTCATTTCAGACCAGGGGCTGACCCTGGCCCAGGAAGTGGGGCGGCTTTTGAAAAAGTGCGGGCAGACGCTCAGTGTGGCTGAATCCTGCACCGGCGGACTTGTGGCTCACCTGATCACGGATGTGCCGGGCGCCTCTGACTATTTTTTGTTTTCAGCCACCACCTATGCCAACTCCGCCAAAGAAACAATTCTTAACGTCTCCCGGGAAACCCTGGAAAAAAATGGGGCGGTGGATGAAACCACTGCCCTTGAAATGGCGATTGGCGTCAGAACAGCCGGCGGGTCAGACTGGGCCGTGTCTACCACGGGCATTGCCGGCCCTTCCGGTGGAACCGAAGCCAAACCTGTGGGAACCGTATGCATTGGGGTGGCAGGTCCGTCGGGGTCGAATTCCCAAAGGTTTCTGCTGGATCGCGGAGACCGTGAGCGCAACAAACAACTGTTTGCCGCCATGTCCCTTGAGATGCTGCGCAGGGAACTTGTGAAAAACTATTGAAGACTAAATATTATACCTTTTTACAAACACAACGTGCTGAAGCACTGTTTTTTTTCCAAGCCCGAAGGCTTGGTTTTCCACACCTTAAGGGGGGTTTTATGAAAAAATTGATTGTCACGGGTGTTGTTATTGTTTTATCGGCCGCTCTTTTTTCATGCGCAACCATGCAGACGAATCAGGAGAGAGGAACGGCTGTGGGGGCAGGTACCGGCGCAGCCGTCGGCGCCATTCTAGGCCAGGTCATTGGCAGAGACACGCAATCCACACTTATCGGTGCTGGTATCGGTGCTGCCATCGGCGGGCTTACAGGTAATCAGGTCGGTAAATATATGGACCTGCAGGAGCAAGAGTTGCGACATGCAGTTGGCGCTTCCGAATCGGCAAGTATAGAGCGTGAGCAGGATATTTTAAGGGCAACCTTTAAAGAAGAAGCTTATTTTGATTATGACTCAACTCGTTTGAAACCAGGGGCATATTCAGAACTGACAAGGATTGCGGACATTTTAATCAAGTATCCCCATTCCCGCATTGAAGTAGCCGGGCATACTGACACCAAAGGTTCGGAAGAGTATAACCAAAGATTATCAGAACGAAGAGCGCAAGTTGTCGCAAACCAATTAATTGACAACGGCGTTTCAGCCCAAAGAATCATGGCCGTGGGTTATGGGGAGTCCCGGCCAATTTCTTCCAATGACGCAATGAATCGTCGCGTAGAAATCATTATTAAGCCGGTAGTGGAAGGCTCTTTTTAACTACATAAAAAATATTTCAGATGGACACTTTGTGGCTGATGTTATGATCAAGCCTATTTTTTAAATACAGATTTATACCAGGCAGTCATTTTTTTTTCAAAATCCTGCTGGTGTGCCCGGATTGTCATCTGATGATTTCCGCCGTCATGAAGTACCATCTCTTTGGGGGGCTGCATGGCGGCGTAAATGCGTTCTGCATTTTCCACGGGGACCACCTCGTCGGCAGTGCCATGGAAAATCATGACATGGTGCAAGGCCTTTACCTGGTCTGAAAGGTCATACAAAAGGTTTTCCTTGAAAAAATCCAAAGAAAGGGCAGGGCGCTTGTTATTCCCTGCCAGGGGAATCCTTGTTATGGTCCGGGTATTCACGGGGGACGCACACAAAACAGCGCCCTGAATACTGACGCCTGAACGTTCAAGATCCTGCCAGGCGCTGATACAGGTGGCACCACCCATACTGGAGCCAAACAGGGCAACCCGATTTGATGTAACCCCCATTTTAAGAACATGATCCACTGCCGCACAAAAATCCCTTGTGCGGTTTTCAAGAGAGGTCTCCTTAAGGAAATTGCCCTGGCTGTCGCCGCATCCCCTGTGGTCAAAACGCAAAAAGGCTATCTTATTTGCAGGCAGAACCTTTGATAAAAGCACCTGTTTTGCAGAGTTTCTGCTGCCTTCAAGACCATGGGAACCGACAACAAGGGGGGGGATGGGCCTTTTGGGAAGGTGAAGGGTGCCTTTCAAGTTGAATCCATCAACTATAAAATTTATTTCTACGATTTTCATCTTGTCTTTATATTCATATCCTTGTATATTTATCGCCTTTTTCAACAATTAATATAATCACAAAATATAGTATAAAATGCCTGTTAAAAAAAGCAAAACCTACGAACTTGACATTATTGACCTTGCCTTCGGGGGAAAGGGTCTGGCTAAACCCGATGGATTTCCCGTGTTTGTGGACCGGTGTATTCCAGGAGACCGGGTTTTTGTAAAGATTTTCAAAAAAAAGAAATCCTGGGCCGAAGGACGGCTCATCAATATTGTCAATCCTTCGCCCCTGCGCCAGGAAGCAAGATGCGAGTATAACCGGTTTTGCGGGGGGTGCAAATGGCAGCAACTGCCTTACGAGCGCCAGCTTGAATACAAGAAGCGCCATGTGCTTGAGTCTCTGGCGCACATCGGACGCTTGAAAGATGTGCGGGTGATGGATGTTGTGCCCTCGGATTATATCTATGAATACCGGAATAAAATGGAGTTTTCCTGCTCTTCCATGCGTTGGCTTCTGCCGGACGAACTCTCTGATGACACCGTCAAAAAGGGCTTTGGCATTGGATTGCATGTGCCCGGCACCTTTGACAAAGTGATTGACATTCATACCTGTCATATTATGCCGGCTCTTGGTAATGAAATCTTAGAAACCATCCGTGGCTTTGTGGCCGAATCCGGTCTTGACGCATATCATCTGCGCAACCACGAGGGCTTTTGGCGTTTTGTCATGCTAAGGCATTCCGTGGCCCGGGACCAGTGGATGGTCAATCTTGTGACCAGTGAAAAAAAGCCTGATATCATTGAAGCCTTAAGCAGGCAACTTGTGGAAAAATTCAGTCAGATACGCTCCATTGTCAATAATATTACAGATTCCCGATCAGGGGTCTCCACGGGTAAGGAAGAGATCCTTATGCATGGAGAAGATCATCTGATCGAACAGCTTGGTGAGTATCAGTTCAAAATTTCGGCAAACTCTTTTTTCCAGACAAATACCCGGGCCTGTGAAAAATTGTATACAAAAGTCAGTGAATATGCGGGTCTTGACGGATCCCAAACAGTCCTGGATCTGTATTCAGGTACCGGGACCATTCCCATCTGGCTTTCCGGCCAGGCAAAAAAAATATACGGTATTGAAATTGTCCACTCTGCTGTGGTTGACGCACGGGAAAATGTAAGTTTGAACGGCATCAATAACTGCACCTTTCTGGAAGGGGACATCAAGGATGTTTTTGGACAGGTCCCCGAAAAGCCGGATGTGATCATCATTGATCCGCCCAGGGTGGGTATGCACAAGGATGTGGTGGGACATGTGCTGGCCAATTCTCCGGGCAAAATCGTCTATGTCTCCTGCAATCCTGCAACCCTTGCCAGGGACCTTGAAATGCTCGCCTCACGTTACGCCGTAGTAGAAGTGACACCTGTGGATATGTTCCCCCATACCTATCATATTGAATCCGTGGCGTTGCTTGTGAGAAAAAGTTAGTGTTTGAACGAAAAGTGACCCATCTGCGGCGTTGCATAAAAATTTCCAATCCTCACATACTTTAGTATGCTCCGGTTGTAAATTTTTATGCGCCTTGCATCTGGGCAACTTTTCGGCCAAACACGGGTTTCCGTTCAGGAACAAGTTAAGGACTTAGGTCCCTGCGCCCATGGATAGAATGGCCTCTCCCAGGGCTTTGCCGCCGTCGTCGTTGCCATCTTCTTTCGGCTCATTGAACAAGCAGGTTAGAATAAGCATGTCATCATTTCTTTCAGTTGTGATTTTATATGGCTGTTTGTGAAAAAGGCGGATCATGCCTTTGTTATGTGGAGAAGTATAGGCGATCAATCCTTTAATACCGTTGTCAATGGCCCCTTGATTGAGTTTTTTCTGTAAGACGTTGGCAATTCCCATGCCCTGGTATTCTTTTGATACGGAATAAGCAACTTCGGCCATGTTAATGATGGTGTTTCTAAAATACTCGCCCACAGCAATAATTTTTTCAAATCCCAGTTCACCTATGGTCGCGACAATGGTCAGGTCATTGATATAATCAATTTCATAGGTGGTTTCAATTTGGTCATAGGCAAAACTTTTTTTCTCATGAAAAAATCTAGAAACAATATCCCCGCGATTCATGGTGTAATAGTGTTCCTGGATAAACCGTTCATCCGTCGGTTTTGCCGCTCTGAATGTAATGGGGATATCTTTTATAACAATGGTTTCCTCATATTTAAGCGGGTAGACGCCCTTAATGGCCTCTTTAAATTTGCGGTCACTGTCAATCAGGCCCATCTCCTTGCCTGCGGCAAACAGTTCATCCCTGAAATCCGGATGGGCAATGGATACCAGCGCCAGTACCCGTTCCTGAAGTGTTTTGCCAAAAAGATTCACCACCCCGTATTCTGTTGCCACAAACTGGACATCTCCTCTTGGGACCACCACAGCGTGTTCTGCTAAACGGGGAACGATCCGGCTTTTTTGCCCGTGATCCATGGTAGAGGTCATCATAAGGATGGATTTTCCACCCTCTGACATAGCTGCTCCCCGGGTGAAGTCAAGCAGCCCATTTATTCCTGTGTAGTTGTTAAACGGCAGGGCATCGGCAGCCACCTGGCCGGTTAAATCAATGGCCATGGCCGTGTTCAGGGTAACCATTTTATTATGGCGACCGATGATACCCGGGTTGTTGGTATAATCCGACGGGTAAAATTCAATGGAAGGGTTGTCGTCAAGGAAGTCATAGAGCAGTCTGGAGCCTACGGCTGCGCTGGCCACAAGTTTGCCGTTATTAAACCCTTTCTTCTTATTCGTGATGACCCTGATGGAAAAAAGATGCATGATTGCATCTGACAGGTATTGTGAATGAATTCCAATATCGTTTTTATTTGATAATGCCAACATAACTGCCTCAGTGGTTAAACTAAGACTTGTTTGGATGGTTGAACCGTCTTCAATGAGACGTGAAATATGTTTGGCAATAATATTGTTCGACTCATGTTCAGGACGCGGCTGGATGGTTAAAAGCGGATCCTCATGTTCCACAATATAGTCAACATCATTAACATGGATAAAACTTCTGCCCAGGACCCGGGGCATTTGGGGGTTGATCTGGCATATCACAATATCAGCAGTTTCGCAGGCCGAAAGATTAATGTCCACGGAAATTCCAAGACTCATCCATCCAAAGTCATCGGGCGGAGAGGCCTGGATCAGCGCCGTATTCAACGGCATGAGCCCGGATTTGAACAGGTACGGAATCTGGGACAGGTTCGCAGGCGTAATAAATTTTTGATTTTTTTTGATAATCTTTGGTCCGCAGGATCCTAAATAAAAGGATCTGATATTGAACTGCTGGGAGTGGGGCTCATTAGCGATAAGCGTCAGTGGGCCGTTTTCAATGCTGAGCAGGCGCACGATTTCAAGATCGGTCAATCTTGCGGAAATAGCGGATAACTCTTTGACAAGGTGCTGGGGTTCAGCACAGGATGAGCCTATAAATACGCGTTGACCAGGCCGGATATGTTTCAGGGCCTCCTGGGCGCTGCAGCGTTTATAGATGTAGGAATCCGCCCAGTAAGTGGCTTTTTTCATGCTCGCCCCCCCCCTCCAATATTTATTGCCTGCTTGAAGACGGCTTTTATCTTTCGTATTTAAAGGCAACTATGGTTTTACAAAAAAATGTAAAGACGGGGAATATCATATATAATAATTATACGATTGTGAATATTAAACTAAGCTTAAAGCCCATTTAAATAAGGACTGAATAACGGCTAAATTTGTTTGCACAGCCTGTGGATGGTCTGGGCATGCCAATGCCCCCTGCCGGAAAATGTCGGAATCCCTTTATCTCTTAAGTATTCAGCAATCGTGGCAAATGTGGCGCCTTGATCTCGCATTCTGTTTATGGTGGAGATGATGTCATCCTTGGTGTAATGGGTGCCCGAGGCATAGCTGGTTGTTGCTATTGGCATCTCATCCGGGCCTTGGCTGTTTTTCATAAGCGTTTTCAAGGATTCAAAAAAATCAGCCATGGCATTTTGCTGGCGTATCTGTGATTCCATGAGCATCTCACTTACCGCTGCTATACGGCCCATTTCTTTGACCAGTTGGATGGTGCTTTCGGCAATAACCGGGATTAGGTCCTCAATATCCTCTCTCCTTGCTTTTTTTTCCGGAATGGCACTTGACCGGTTAAAGGCGGAGGCTCTCCTGTCTTTTGGCGTACGCCGTTCTCCAGGTGTAAAGTAATTACTGTCCATGTTTTTTCTAACGGACGAGATTTCCTTTTTACCGGAATTTCTCAGATTTTTTAAAAAATCGTTCAATGATGTTTCCTCCGTATGGTTAAGATCCCGCAAAAATTCGCAATAGAAATTGCTAAGTATCTTGCTATGTGTCGGGAAATAGAACTTAACGTAAGAATACAGTTCAATAATACTGAGAGACTTGAGTAACGCTCCTGAATGTTAAATGAATGAACTTCAGCCGGATTATCGAACATTACCTATTTAAGAGCAAAACAGCACAATATTAAATTTTTTAACACATGTTTATGAATAAAGTCAAAACTTTTTAATGAATTGACGAAAAAGGATGTGTGACGGGCGAACCAGCAATTGTTTGTCCGGCATCCGGCACGAAAGTATGCAGATGCCGGAGAAAGATTATGATGCTTTAGCGCGTTGTGCCCCAAGCCTGTAATTTATAATATCTTCAACTGTGAGCATTGTAAAACTGTTGTCTATGGCAAATTGTGCTGCTTTAGGGAGCCGGATCATGGTTCCGTCGGGGTTTGTAAGTTCACACAAAACCCCGTATGGGGGTAAACCAGCCAGGGTCATAAGATCAACTGTGGCCTCGGTATGGCCCGCACGTTCAAGTACTCCGCCAGGTTTTGCCTGTAACGGAAAAATATGGCCGGGGCAATTAAGATCTTCCGGCACTGCATCATCGGCAATGGCTGCCTGTATGGTTGCTACCCGGTCCCGGGCAGAAACCCCTGTGGTGACACCTTTGGCCGCTTCAATAGAGACTGTGAATGCAGTCTGGTAAGGACTTGTGTTGTTTTTTACCATTGGAAAAAGGTTCAGGTGCGCAACCTTTGCCCGGGGAAGACACAGGCAGACTATGCCGCTGCATTCCCTGATCAGCATAGCCATCTGCTCTACTTTAAGGGTATGTGCCCCAAAAATGAGATCCACTTCATTTTCCCGATTTTCATCGTCAGCCACCAATACGCCTGAACCCCGGCGAAGGGATTCAAGAGCGGCCTGTAACCGCTGCCGGGAATTTCCAAATTGTTTTAAGGGATTCTGATTCATGATTCAACTCCTTGGTAATCGTTATAAATTAATACATGAATCAGGGCGTGGGAATAAAAAGGCAAAATAAGATCATCCATTGCCATACCGGTTCTTGCCGACAAAAAGTGTCAGTAAGCTGTAAGCACAATGGTCTGGTGTCTTTTGCTTATTCTCTTCCATCCGGACTGTAACCGTCGGCTCTGGAGTTTCACCAGATCTGCTGACCTTTGCGCAAAAAGCTGCAAAGCGCTCGCGGGCTTTCCCGGAATTTGACCTCAAATTTCCAGGTTACCGCCGGTGGGGAATTTCACCCCGCCCTGAGAACGTTGAGGATACTACTCCGGTAGGGGGGTCATGTCAATCCCCAATACCCTGCACGGATGATATCACGATACTTTACAAGAATCCTGGGTCCATGGACTGTTTTTTGAATGTTCTGTGCTTTTAATGCGTAAATCAGAATCCGTGAGTTAATCTCAGGAAAAAAGATTTATTTACCGGGTCCAACCCCGGTTCAAAGTCAAAGGTTTTGTTCAAGATTTTTATCTGGGCTGCTTTGTTGTATTTGTGGGCTGCGGTTATGGAGCCATAAATATTGCCTGAATAAAAGCCGCTCTCCACAAAGGTAATCACACCGCCAAGGGCGGGGTTGTCATGGTCGAAGGCCGTGTATGCCGCCCATATTAAGCCTGTGTTAAAGCAAAAACTGATAAAGGCGTCTTTATACCGTTCACAATAGAGCATGCCACCTCCCGGGATAATGGCCAAAATTCCTGCAAGAACAGGACTTTTTGTCGGTGCATGTACGGCATTGTCAATGGTTTCAAGTTGCGTTGCTACGTCGTATTTTCGCTGTTTTTCAGGACTGATCAGCATCAAATTTTTACGCGCATAGGCAAGTTCATTTTTTCCCGGGGTAACGGTGTTCCGGATATGCATACGGGCAAGTTCCAGATAAATTCGGTCTTTTGTATCGGTATCCCGGGTCAGTTTTAAATAATTTTGCAGAACAATCTGGGCATAACCTGTGTTGCCCATGGCCTCAAAGGCTTGGCTCTGCATAAAGCAGGATTGCTCGACCCATGGGCTGTCTTTATCTTTGGACTGCCGAATTATTGTATCAAATCGTTTGGCTGCCTCGTAATACTGCCCCGAGTAAAACAGGGCGACGCCTATGGTATAATCGGCGCGGTCATGCCTGGGGTCTTGGGGAAAAAAATGGATAAACCGTTTGAACTCCACCTGGGCTGCATTAAAATCTTTTTGTTCAAAAAGATTCAGGGCGTAGTCAAACTGCATATTTGCCGTAATAAAAAGGCCGGGTTGATTATTTGGTATTGCATAGGCATACGGTAGATCAAGTATACCAAAAAATTCAAGGACGACCAGGAATATCAGCAGATGCTTCATTTTTGGTGATCCGGATTCAAATTCGACATCCGTTCGGAACCTGAATGATACAATTTTTTCCCAGGTTGGCTGGTTTCAATTGCCAACGGTTTAGGTGAAAACCACCAGAAATCATTGGCACTGACCGGGTCAAATATTAATTCGCGCCCATTGATCCTGACATGGGCAGACAGTTGGCGCTCGTCCCCACCGCATCTGAGGAGACGGTCGCAGGCCATGATCACGCCCAGGCCGATCCCGTGTTTCCGGATGACCTGGGCACAATACCGGGAGCAGTGCGGATACATGGCGCAACGATTTCCGTCAATGCCGGATATGTGCGTTTGATAAAATTTAATTACGGGATTGGTTGTTGTGTCGTTGTTTTTGGTTGGGTCCTGGGCCCAAAGCACCTTAGGTAGTGAACTGAAAATAAAAATGCAGAGAAACAATCGAATTATGAATATTCTCAATTGGATATTGCAAGTGATACAAGGTGCATTATCGTTGAACATCATTGATGGTATGCGCGTTATCTTGTCCGCTAAAAACCAGTTTTTTGGATTTTCCGCGTCTGAGGATGGAAATGTTAATATCTGAGCTGTCGTCAATGCTCTCATCAAAATCTTCAAGATCCTGGGGATCTTGTATCTCAATGTTGTCCACGGCCAGGATAATGTCCCCGTTTCGGAGACCTAAACGTTGGGCCAAGGAGTCTTTCTTGATGCTGTAAATCATAACACCTGACGCTTCGCCGTTTTTGATATAGGGTCGGGTTTTGAACAATGGATTTGAGTTTGATGCCGCATTTAACATATCCTCCACTTCTTTCTGGGCCGGCCTGTGATCCTGCGGGGGCCTGGGTCTGGAGGGTCTGTCGGCAGGACTGCGGTTTCGGTCAAGAAGAGGTGACGGATCCGCATTCACTTCAAGAATCTGATCCTTGCCGTTTACGGTTAAAATAACCTTGTTGCGTAATATCGATTTAATGGTGGCACCCTGGATTTTATCATTCACCCGGTATAGATCCTGCTGTTTTGTTTCAATATCCTGTATTACAGCCCAGCCTTCTTGTTTTTTATGACCTGTTACCGTACCCCAAAGCGTCAGTTCCAGGCTGGTCTTTTCAAGATGAAGGTTCATGGGTTCAGATGCCTTATTTTTTTGACCGTCTACCTCTACCTTGAAAAGATTTCGCTGGGTAACCTTTTCTATGACGTTATTTAATTTGACAGGTTCGAAGCGATTAGATTTGGATTGTGGCCGGGTATGGTCACTCTTTGGATTACTTGAGGATGTTTGTACCCCTGGTGTATCAGTAATCGGACCGATCAGGGCATATACCTGAAATGCTACCAGGATGGTTAACCCTATTAAAACTGCAGAAAATATTGGCTTCATTTTTTGTAAGGGAATATTCATCGCCGTCGTTTGACTCGTCTGACCAGCTTTTTCTTTTTTGGGGCAGGCTCTGTGGGTGCTGCATTTGCGGCCATATGCTGAGCGGGGGGCAGCAGGTTGTTCTGGGAATAGGTGCATGAAGCCCTGGGACATTTAAGTCCGGGGGTGTCGGACGGTGTGATGAATTCGGTTAAATAAGGATTTTTGCACAATGGACATTCAAAATGATAGGGTTTATCCCAGGATACAAACCGGCAATCCTTCTGATTGCAGGAGTAAAAAACCTTTCCTTTGTCCGTGGTCTTTTCTTGAACGCTGCCGTTACGGCATAAAGGGCAAGGCATGGAGAGCGTTTGCTCAAATGCGGCGATCCTGGATTCAATATCATCTTGTTTTTTTTCCTTTTCTGATTGCACAGCCGCCAGTTTTTTTGCTTCGGCTTTCTTTTTTGCCTCTTCCTCCCTGCGTTTTAATTTTTCTTCAAGTGTTATAAGTCTGGCTTCCCTTTCGGCCATTTCCTGTTCCTTTGCCACAAGGGCTTCGGCTTTTTCCTGGGCTTCAAGGGCTATGGCTTCTTCCGCAGCTTTTTGCTTTTCTTCAATAATTTTAAGCTGTTCTGCAAGCTTTTGTGCTGTAAGCTCGGCTTGTTTTATTTTTTCCTCTTTTCCCGCTAACTCTTTTGCCAGTTCTGCCGCTTTTAAGGCTGCCTTGTCATTTTCCCTGGCTTTTTGTTTTTCAGCCTCAATCTCTTCAGGGCTCGGCTCTTTGTCAAAAAGATTTTTAATTTTGACCTTTTCATGGTACCCGTCGGTACGTTGTTTCCTGGTCTTCATGAGTTGGGACAACTTGTTGAGCTTTTCTCTCTTTAACCGGGCTGAAATTTGTTTCGACTGTACAGTGACTGCCTTGTGAATCCCTTTGACCATTTCTGTTGCCCGTTCCTGTGCGCGGTCCTTTGTGACGGAAACGCCACGGGTTTTAAGCGTTTTTTCAAAACTTTGTTTTGCAAGCTCAAGGCTTTTCCGGCCGGCATTGACCTCCTCATTCATTTGAAGGATAAAAGCAATCAGGTTAAGGCCCTGCATGCCTGGAAACATGGAGTCTAAAAAACCGACCATCATAAACGCAGGCATTTCTGATTTCAGTTCACCATTGGGAAGTGTTGTGATGTAGCCGGATCCCAGGACAGTTGATATGGCATTGTCAAGGTAATCGTCCTGGTCAAGTCCGATATCCACCAGTTCAGATGTAAAGGTTTTGCGGTTGAAACGTTCGGGAGGCGCGTCTGCATACTCCTTAATCTCACGTTCCCGATCCACGCAGATGACGATACAGGATATAGTGGCAAGATTGAAAGACATCAGCGCCATATTGGAATCTACATCAATAAAAGCGGTGATCTCCTTGGCTATAATTTCATCCAACTGTTTCCTGACAGACTCCCGCGTGGTGCTGCTGCCCTGCGGCATATTCATACTCCCTTACGCTTTATTATTAATTTCAGAGATTAAATCAGCGATTTCAACAGCCATCCCCCGTTCTTTTTTTCTCTCCGCCTCGCCACTATGCGGTTGTTCCGTTGACGAATTTTGAATTTCCATATCGTGGTTATTTCCAAACATTTCATCTTCCCTGGCGGTTGACATGGATAAGCACTCTCCACCACGGTTAAAAATTACCGAAAGGGGAACCTTGATTTCAAAATCAAATTTGTAAGCGATTTCGTTGTTGTAAACGATAAGAGTTCCATCCTTGTACGCGATGTCATCGTGAACTTCAAAATTATGTTTGTCAAGCAGCAGCTGCTCGATGACATCCCAGTCAAGTTCGGCATTTATGGTGTCAATAAATTCTTTTTCACTTTTCTGGATGGATTCTGGATTGGTCAATTTCAATGGGGGTCTCCTCATTTTAAATTGAATGCACAGATAATCTCACGGGCTATCCCAAGATAAGCCTGGGAAGCCTGTGCTTTAATGTCGTACAGAGACAAAGGTCCAAAAGAGGGCGGTTTCTTGTCAAGCATTTCATCGTCAGGGATCATGGTTTTATATATCAGGGGACGAATTTTCTCAAACACTTCGGGAGCTGCTCGATTTTCCATCTGTTTTTCACTATTGCATCTGTTGAACAGTATACCTGCAATGCCTAACGGCGTATTGTGGGATTGGCGTATGTACCGGACAATTCTGATCAGTGAGTAAAAATCACTGACCCAGTCTTCATCCGGGATGACCACTGCGGCAAGCCAGTCTGCCGCCGTCAACGCGGCGATACTCAGATATCCGCAGGATGAGGGGGCATCAAGAATAACTATGTCGTAATCGTGCTTGATTTCATCAATAATCAGGCGAAGAAGCTTTTCGTTGTCTATACGCCTGGTAAGTTTACGGGAAATGGAAAAAAGTCCGAAACCCCCCGGCAGGATATCCAATCCCTCAATATCGGTTCCGGATACGGCATCAGCAACACCTATTCTGCCGGCCAGCACCTGTGCAAGGTTATGATCATTTTTTTTTGAATCAATCTTGCGCCACTGGGACGCACGTGCCTGGGGGTCGCAATCAACCAGCAGTACTTTTTTTCCATAAAGTGCCAGAGATGCGGATAGATTAAGGGCAGTTACGCTCTTTCCTGTGCCGCCCTTCAGCCCTGAAATAGTTAATACATTTTTCATCTTTTTTATCTCTTTAGCACGCTCATAAAAAAAATATCAACGCCAAATGTTATAATATCAGGGCGTTCATCTGCGTTCAACAGGAGACTTGTTTTTTTATTTTTGCCTCAAGATCAAGATTTTGTACAGTTGAAATATATAAAATCTTATATCATAATATCTGTACTAAAAGCACGTGAAACCCTGTAGTTATGCAAAAAAATATATCATTCCGGATTCGGATGCCTTTAATCCATTATCGAATTAAAGTTTTCAAGATCGTTTAAAAAGGAGCCTTTTAAGCTTTGGCCAATCTATCCATCACCCTGTCCGGCATTGCCGAGGTCATAGAAAATCTTAACTACCGCCCGGGATCTGTCAAGGATAAGGCTGTTCGGGGCATCTTTGCCTATTATGTTTCCGAAGATAGTATCCAGGCGCTTTCGTCTATCGACGGAGACAGTATTATCCGTCAGATCTGGGAGGTCGGGGATGATTATGCAAAGATAAAATTCAAAAGAAGAAATTTTTCCAGTCTTAAATCCTCCATCAATGCCGACTTGAAAAAATTGTTCCAAAACGGTCTTAACCCTGAAGACATAAGGCTGACCGAGTCAAATGTCTTTGATATGACAGAGGATGCTAAAAACAGTCTTCTGCAGTCTTTGAGTGATGCTGTAAAAACAGATGGTTTTGATCTTACCAAAACCGCCGATGTGCTTAAGGTCGTGGCTGAGTTTTTGAATAAAATTGAGTTTCCTGATGCCGACAATGAGACAACGGACATCATAGAAGAGATTAAAAAGCTGTTGACGCGGCTTGGATCCGAAATCTTTGATGACCAGGATGGGGCAAGCGGTGATGGGGCAGGCGGTGATGGTGATGTCGTCCTCGAAGATAACGTTGAAATTGAGGAAATTGATGAAGATGTTGAAATAGAAGCGCTCGATGACGACGAACTTGAAGAAGTCGAGGAGATAGATGAAGACCAGCAGATCGAAGATATCGAACTTGATGACGATGAAGACCTTGAAGAGTTGGAAGAGATTGACGAGGATACCCAAATAGAAGATGTTGAGCTGGATGATGATGAATCCCTTGAAGAAATAGAAGACATTGAGCTTGACGAAGATCAGGAGTTGGAAGAAGTTGATTTAGATGAGGATGAGGACTTAGAAGAGCTTGACGAACTTGATGAAGAAGAGATTAAAGTCCTTGAGGAATATAGAAATGCCCGGGAGCGTGCTGAACAGTTTGACGATTTTTTGGGAGAGCGTGAAAAAAAATTCAATGCGTATATCACTATTCCCGCAGGGACCTATACCATTGGCACGGAAAAAACATTGAAATCCAGCCTGGCATTACAGCCCTTTGACATGCCCAGGGTGTATATCGGCAAATATCCGGTGACCAATGCTTTATTTGAAATTTTTATTGAACAGACCGGATATGTCACCACAGCTGAAAGAAAAGGGATTGGAACCGTTTACCATTCCCGGTATAAAAAACAGGGCGAAAAAGTGATTTGGAGCAAACAGGCCGGATCTTCCATTGTTAAAGGGGCCTGCTGGCACCAACCCCTGGGCCCCGGCTCAACCCTTTACGGCAAAAGAAACCATCCCGTGGTTCAAATCAGTGTGGATGATGCCTTTGCCTATGCCTCCTGGATCGGCAGGCGGCTGCCCACAGAAGCCGAGTGGGAGGCTGCTGCCCGCACGGACATGGCTTTAAAATACCCCTGGGGCAATCAGTTTGATCCGGACGCATTGAACATTGAATCTTCAGGGCTTGCAGACACAAGCCCCGTGGATAACTATGACCATGCTGCCAATGTGTTCGGCATGGCAGATATGCTGGGCAATGTAATGGAATGGACCGCCGACAACCAGCCGCCTCCGTTTGCTAGCAGCAAGGCTAAGTTTTTTAATGTGGCCAAAGGCGGGGCATGGAATGCCAAGGACACAGTCACCATCAGTTCCCGGGGCCTGTTTCCTTTTGAAACCACTGCCAACATCATCGGCTTTCGGTGTATTTCCGAACTATTCCAGTGATACGGCAGCCATTTTAAATTTGGGAAGGGTAAGGTTAATCTCCAATATAATTGATTCTTGGCTTTTGAGAGCAGGCACAATATATGGGCCGGATAATTTCCTGAAAAGAGTTCAATTCTCACGGTACGCACTTGAAACGGATAAATGAGAATGCAAAAATTATTCACTTTGGGAATTAAAAAAGGTCAAGACTGGCAGGGTTAGGTGTTTGTCACACTAATCCGCGATGAGCCGGAATTTACAATATCGTTTTCTGAGATAATCACTGCCAAAGATGAGGATAATCCCGAACCAGGCCAGAAAATAGATGGTCAACGGAACCGGCCCGGTATTAAGGATTTTCTGTAGAGGCGGAAAGTATAGGGTGGCCCAGGAAAAGACCACCTGGATAACAATACCCAAAAGCATCAGCCTGTTTTTAAAAATTCCCCCATCAAGCCCGGAGCGCCTGGCAAAACGACGTCCTAAGAGATTGCCGATCTGCATCAGGAGAATGGTGGACAGGGCAATACCCATGGCCGATTGGTAGAGGGGATCCGTTGTCGCCAGGGCCTCCCCGAACCGCCATCCGCCACTCGTCAGGACATAGAAAAAAAGCCCCAGAGACCAGATACCTTCCAAGAGACCAAGAAAGAGATAACTGTGCATAATCAGGGGAAGGGTAAGCAGGCCCTGTTCTCGAAGCCGGGGTGGTTGGTTCATGGTTTCGGGATCCGGCGGTTCCTGACCCAGGGCCATGGAAGGGATAATGTCAGTGCCGAGATCAATAGAGAGAATCTGAATCACATTCAGAGCCAGGGGTACTGGTAGAAGGATATAGAGAAGGTAAGGAAGGATTTCCGGGCCGTTGCTTACCAGGACATAATTGGTGAACTTCTTGATATTCCCAAACACGGTCCGCCCTTCTTCAATGCCCGCAACAATAGAAGCAAAATTATCATCAAGAAGAATGATCTGAGCCGACTCTCTGGCCACATCTGTTCCCTGGCTGCCCATGGCAATACCCACATCAGCGGCCTTAAGGGCCGGGGCATCGTTGACCCCGTCCCCGGTCATGGCCACCACTTTTTCCATAGCCTTGAGGGCCGTGACAATTTTCATCTTCTGTTCCGGAGTCGTTCGAGCAAAGACCCTGGTTCCCTGATCGAGACGCTCTATAAGCCCCGCCTCGGTCAGATGCTCCAGATCGGCACCGGTCATCAACAGGGCCGGGTCATTTTCCCGGGGAAGAATCCCTGCCTTACGGGCGATGGCCTGAGCCGTATCCGGATGATCACCGGTAATGAGCAGGACCTCAATCCCGGCGGTATGACATTTAGTAACAGCCGCCGGAACCTCTTTGCGAAGAGGATCCTCGATGCCGATAAAACCGACAAGAACCAGCTCTTTTTCTAGAGCATCCTGGAGAGATGCGAAGTCCTCTTCCTCCCCGTGATCCAGTTCCCGGCAGGCTAAAGCAATAACCCGCAAGCCCTGAGCGGCCATTCCCCGGAGCACATCCTCTGCCTGACCCAAAACCTCTGTATCCACAACCTTAGAGTCCTTTGCACTGCGAACAGAGACAAGCATCGGAGACACGGCCTCAAAGGCCCCTTTAACTACAAAAAACCTTTTCCCGGCAACAGTCATGATACCTGCCGATCGTCTCTTCTCCACGTCAAAGGTGAAGTAATGCTCAATCTGTTCCCTAAGCGCCTCCAGATCAGCACCCAGGATAGTTAACCGTTCGGCCACCGCCACATCCAAAGGATCCCCACTCAGGTGATCAGTACCCCTGACATCAGATGCAGCCAGGGCTAAGGCCAGAAGATCCAGTTGCTCCTGCTCGGCTAAAGACCTGCCATGCAGGGGGCTCAGTAGCTCGGTGATGGTGAGTCTGTTCTCAGTAAGCGTTCCTGTCTTATCCGAACAGATAACATGGACTGCACCAAGCGCTTCCACCGCATTGAGACTTTTAACCAGAACGTTTTTTTTGGCCATGCGCAGACTACCCATGGCCAGAGAGAGGGTAAAGGTGGGTAAAAGCCCTTCCGGAACATTGGCCACGATGATCCCCATCATGAAGACAAGATTCACCCACAGCGGCCTGCCGGTCACCATCCCATACATAAAAAAAGCAAATCCCATGCTCACGGCGATGACGGTAAGAACTCGAACCATATGGGCCGTCTCCTGCTCCAGAGGCGAAGAGGCCCGCTTGATTTCCTGGGAGAGGTGAGCCAGTTTACCGAATTCGGTACGAAGACCGGTAGCAAAGACCACGGCCTTACCGCTGCCCCGGATCACCGTACAGCCGGCAAAGGCAATGTTGTTACTTTCAACCAGGCGACTCGAACTTGCCCCATGAACAAGAACACAGGGATTGGCCTCACCGGTCAGAGGTGCGTTGTCGACCAGCAACCCCTCAGCCTCAACAACCCTGGCATCTGCCGTGATTTTGTCACCCTCGGCCAGGATGAGGAGATCACCGGGTACGATCTCTTCAGCAGAAACCTTGATGACCTGACCCTGACGCTGGACCTCGACCATCTGGGGCAGGAATTTCTTCAAGGCCTCCATGGCCCGTTCAGCCCGATATTCCTGAATAAAACTGAAAAAAGCGTTGAGCAGAGCCACAACAAATAGGGCCCAGCCCAGGAAATTCATACTCTCCCCTGGATTGAGACCATGAGCGAAAAAACAGATAATTGCCGAAACAATGAGGAGTATGGTAAAAAAATTGGTGAACTGCTTACCAAAATTGCGCAGCATTTTCCAGCGGTCAGGGATGTCAAATGAGTTTCTGCCCACATTGAGCAACCGCTCCTCCACCTCTTCGCCATGCAGGCCTTCGGGATTCGTTTCCAGAAAAGTATAGACCCGATCCGGCGTCAAATTTTGGATTTGTTTGCCCTGGCTGCTCATATCTTACGATAAATCCCCACATCACAAGGAGAACGCCTGAGGATCTGTTCAATTTTGTTACCGTAGAAATAACGAGACGGCAGATTTCGGTCAGAGGCACCCATTAAGATCATCTGAGCACGACTCTTGCTGGCGTGGATAAGAATTTCCTTGGCCCAGTCATCAGAGAGAACCACCTTGGCATCCAAATAAATCTTGTTCTCTCCCAACTGCTGACGAATCTCCTTCAGTACCCCGTTCACATAGGAATAACCCTTTGTTTTGAGGCTCTGGACAATAGTTGCCGGCATATATTGAAACCACAGGGAGCTAACCAGCATGATTCGTAAAAGATAGAGCCGTTCCACTTCCGGTGCCAGAAGCATGAAAAAAGACATGGCAGCCTCAAACCCCCTGGGATGTCCGGAAAGGGGGAAAAGCAAATCACTGGGACTTCCAAGGATGCCGGGTTTGACCACCCGGATAGCCATGACATTGAACTGTTTATGACGCAGGAGCTTTTCAGAAATAGTGCCGGCCAGGAATCCCTTGTTCCGTGAGCAAATTCTGGCCCCGCACACACAGAGACTCTCCCCCCCGGCCGGAATAGCCTGGAGCAGGGAATAAAATACGTTTTTTTGGAGGGGCAAAATACGGCTGGTCATCCTTATCCCCCGGACCGCAGATTCGGCTTCAATGGCTTCGATTTTTTTAGCTATCCTATCGGGAGAATAAATATCATCCAGGATATGGATCAAAATGATCTGGAGATCCCGGCCGTTAGCTGCCATATTTAAGGCATAGCGAGCAACCCAGTCGGCATTTATTGAACCGTCGTAAGCCAAATAAATAGTCAATTTCATGGGATTACCACCTGAATGAATTCGCCATTTCGGCAGATGTCTGCCCTGTATTTTT
Organism: Desulfobacter postgatei 2ac9; assembly: GCF_000233695.2. Lineage (NCBI taxonomy): Bacteria > Pseudomonadati > Thermodesulfobacteriota > Desulfobacteria > Desulfobacterales > Desulfobacteraceae > Desulfobacter > Desulfobacter postgatei. Next base: position 1,993,036 of record NZ_CM001488.1, read on the forward strand.
ATGATACATCTCTCTTCGTTGAAAAATCAACAAAATAAAAGGCACTGCTCAGTAAATGAAGACGGGGAAGAATAAGTTGAGAATAGGTGACTTGACAGGCAAGCCGTCCTGCGATGTCACAGTGGTGTCCGGTTAGTTTTTTGCATAGGCTCGTTGTTCTTTGATATTTTTTTCATCCGGTTCTGCCGGGGTTTCCGCCTTAATGGCCGTGCCGTCGGATATCCGGCCATATCAGCATCCATGAGCCCGATCTCCTTGGGGTGGACCCCTTATGGCTGATAATCATGGCCAGGGCAAAGGAGTGGCCTTTTGAGAATGCGTTTTTTGTTTCCGTAAATAAACTTCCCATAGATTATTTTTTTCCTAATCTGTTGTTATGGACGGTTACTTGCCGAAACTACAGGCAGGAAACCGGCACTGGCTGCAATTGGCACAGAACCCGCCGTGGCCCATACGAACGATATCCTCGCGTTCAAGGGTTTCACCGGCTAAAATCGGGGGCACCACCAGGTCAAAAATGGAAGTCCTGTAGTACATGACGCAGCCGGGCAGTCCCACCACCGGGACATCACCGATATAAGCCAGCATGAACATGGCCCCGGGCAGCACCGGGGCGCCGTAGGTTACCACACGGCCGCCGGCGGCCCGGATGGCCGCCGGGGTCAGATCGTCCGGATCCACCGACATCCCGCCTGTCACGGCAATGAAATCGGCGCCGTTGTCCAGAAGATCCCGGATGGCCGTGACGGTCATTTCCATATCATCGGACACCACTTTTTTTTTCAGAATCCTGGACCCAAGGCGTTCAAACTTTTTTGAAACCACCGGACCGAATCCGTCCCGTATGCGCTGGTGGAACACCTCTGATCCGGTGACCACGACCCCTACATCACAGCGTTTAAAGGGCGTCACTTCAATAACGGGATAATATTTTCGACACACCGCCTCTGCGGTTTCAAGCCTCTCCTTGGGCACGGTCAGGGGCACCACACGGGTCCCGGCAAGTTCCTCTTCCGGCTGTACGGTCCGCCGGTTATGCAGCGTGGCAAAAATCACATCCTGGATGCTGTTCAGCTCAAACAAGGCATCCACATTGACCTTTAGAAGTCCAAAAATTTGAGATGACAGACTCACTTTGCCCTCCTGAGGCTCACTCAGCCGGATATTTCGTCCTGTAGCAGCTCTGGCTATGCAAAGGGCAGCCTCATTTTCATGGACTTCGTTATCAAGTCCTGTGACATAAATATGTTCCTTGCCCATATCAAGCAGGACTTTGACATCCGGCATGGTGATAACATGCCCTTTTTTAAACTGGGGGCCTTTAAACAGGTCTGGAACAATTCTCGTGATATCGTGAAGCAGGACCTTTCCCACAGCTTCCTGAACCGGTACGGATGTCGCCTTGTCCTTTTCATAATATTTCATGCATCACCTCTTATTTTATTTTTAGAGAAAAAATCATCCATCTGCGCCTCGCCTCCGGACAATTTTTCCCCCGAACATGATTCTTCGGCCATAATCATTCGTTTGGCCCGACTAAAATTCAACCTATCCGATTTATCAAAGGCATGGATTTCAATATGTCCAAAACAAATCCGGCCTGAGTCAATAGCGGTTTTTATTCCGCCAATCTGTTCAACAGCCCCTTCCACCGCCTGCCGGGACAAATTTTGATCCAACGCCGCCACATCCATATCAAGCACCTGGGGATGATTCCCTTTCCTGCGGGCGGTAAAATCCACAACACCAGGCAGGGCAAACAACGCATCATCCAGGTCTGCCATCGACAGGATGGCACCGCTTTCAAGGCTGAGGCCTTGGGCAAAGCGGCTTTTCACCCGGTCAAGCCGGGAAAACGGACTGCCGCAGACACAGGGCGTGTTTTTCAAAAAAACAGGCGTCTCCCATGGCATGAGCCATCTCCTCTAAGGCAAAGGCATGGGCTGAAACCGGCATTCGTTTGTCTTCAAGCATTTGCTCTCTTGCCTGCAAACACAAGTCCGCCATGGAGAAATCATTGGGACATACCGTGGCGCAAAGATCGCAAAGTGTGCAGGAATTGATCATCAGATTGGCCGTGCGCTCGCCCATGACAATGGACAGGTTGTTGTAAATTTCCCTGGCATACCGGCCGGTAAATCCCTCAAAGGATTCAATAAAACTGTTACAGGCTTTGATGCAGCGGGAACAGTCGCACTGGTGGCACCGGGCTGCCTCGGCCGCGGCAAGGTTTGGATCCGGCACAAAGCCTGCCCCGGCCATGGCCTTTTCAAAATCAGTCCCGGGCTTTGGCATGATCCTGGAAAGGTCTGTGTTCAGCCCGGTGGTGAACACCCCCTCCCTGTGCCTTCCTGCGTCAAGGGAGACCCCCGATAAAATCCGGTCAATGGAGGTGCCTGCCTTTCTGCCCTGGAAGGCCTGCATCACAGGACTTTGCATCGTATCAGCCCGGGAACCTTCATTTCCCGCAAACGGCCTGCTGATGTGAAAGGATTAAATAAACCTAAAGTGCTTTAAGGCCGGCCAATACTTTATCCGGGGTGGCGGGCAGGGCCTTAACCCGGACACCGCAGGCATTGTAGATACTGTTGATCACCGCTGCATGGGGGGCGGTCAGGGGCAGCTCGCCCACCCCGGCCGCGCCAAAGGGGCCGTGCTCCCTGGGAGTCTCAACATAGTGCAGTTCCATGTCGTCAGGAATATCATTAATATAGGGGAATCCTGCACCGCGCATATTAGAATGCTTTTTAATGTCTTCGTAGTCCTCGGTCAGGGCAAGCCCGATACCCTGGGCCAAGCCGCCGTACATCTGGCCGTCAACCACCAGGCGATTGTTGATCTTGCCCACATCCGCCACCGCGGTCATCTTGGTAACTTTGGCCTTGCCTGTGGCAGTATCCACACAAGTTTCCGCCATAAATACCCCATACATATAAACGGCAAAGGGACTGCCCTGGCCGTTTTCGTCACACACCCTGGCAGGGGCTGTCCATTTTCCGTCATATTCCACAGGAATATTTTCAGCCTTCATCTCTTCGTAAGTACGGAAGGTCCCGTCTTTCTTTCTCATGCCGCCCATGAGCAGTTCACAGGCCGCTTTCACAGCTTGTCCCGTCACCACCTGGGATCGGGAACCACCGGCCGGACCGGAGTTAGGGGTGATGGCGGTATTGTTCATCACAAGTTTGATTTGATCGGGGGTAATTCCCATGGGACGAAGCGCTTCATGGGCCGTTCCCAGGGACCCCATGTCCGCGCCCTGGCCGTGGTCTTCCCAGGAGTTGAACAGGGTAATGGTGTTGTCCTCGTTGAGCTGGACCCGGACCTCGGAACTGTCCGGGCCGTCCAGACCGCAGCCGTAAACGCCGATTGAAATGCCCACACCGCATTTTTCAGCATCTGTGGATTTGTCGGCAGCCGCCTTCCTGGCCGCCTCGTATTTGGGCTTAAGAAGGTCCAGCATCCCGGGCAGGCTCCAGGCATCAGGGGTCTGGCCCGTGGGGGTGGTGGCCCCTTTTTTGTAGACATTTTTGTACCGCAGATCAAAGGGGTCCATACCCAGTTTTTCCGCCAGGATATCCATGAGACATTCCGAAGAGAACTCGATTTCAGGCGCCCCGTAACCACGAAAAGCAGAGCCCCAGGCATGGTTGGTGCAGACCGTACGGCCCTGGCCCCGGATGTTGGGAATATCATAACCGGCACCGATAAACTGGGCCCCGCGCAGGGTCAGCAGATCACCAAACTCGGAATAGGGTCCGTGATCCACAGTCCAGTCGGCTTCCATCGCCTTGATCTCCCCATCTTTGGATGCGGCCATCCGGACATTGGTAAAAAACGGGGAGCGTTTGCCCGTATAGGTCTGCTGCTGGAACCAGGAGTAATTAAGAAATACGGGTTTGCCTGTGACAAGTGCTGCCACGCCCACCAGCGCTTCCATGGTGGGGGAAAATTTATAGCCAAAGGTGCCGCCGGCCGGATTCTGAACCAGGGTCAATTTTTCAGGTTCAATACCGATACCCGGTGCAATCATGGCCAGGTGGAGATGGATGCCAATGGATTTGGAGTGGATTGTAAGCGTGCCGTCTTCACCGGGATAGGCAAATCCCACATCCGGTTCAATGGGCATGTGGGGCTGGCGGCTCACGTAAAAATCATCTTCGGCAATCACGTCTGCCCCGTCAAAGATGGGGGCGGTCTCCTCACCTTTTTTCAAATTCTGAATATAGTAGACATTGGGGGTGCCCGGATGAATCTCAATGGCGTCTTCGGCCATGGCCGCCGGCGCACTCATGTATTCAGGCAAGGGTTCCAGGTCCACTTTTACCTTGGCCGCAGCGGCCTTGGCATTTTTTTCCGTATCTGCGCACACAATGGCAATGGCATCGCCGAACTGAAATACTTTCTCGTCACAGAGGATGGGCCGGTCCCAGCCGTCGCCTTTGTTGCTCGGGAATGTGATCAGACCGGAGATCCGGTTTTTGCCGGGAACGTCCCTGTGGGTGACAACTTTATAAACACCCGGCATGACTTCGGCTTCGGAAACGTCAATGCCCCTGATGTTGGCATGGGAAATTTCAGCCTGTACCAGTGCAAGACGCAGCGTCTCTTCAGGCATTTTAATACCTAAGTCCGCACCGAAATCACAGGTGCCCGTAACTTTGGCCACAGCAGAAGGCCGCGGGTATTTTGTTCCCCAAATCCGGCCGTCTTCGGGAATCTTAAACATCAGTTCATCCATAGACATTTCGCCGTTGATGACCTTGGCAGCCGCCATGACCGAATCCACCAGCTGCTTGTAACCGGTGCAGCGGCAGGCATTTTTATATTTCTGGAACCACTCCCTGACATCTTCCCTGGTGGGATTGGGAATGGTCTCCAGCAATGCTTTGGTGGAGACAATGAAACCCGGGGTGCAAAAACCGCACTGGGCACCGCCATGGGCCATCCATGCCGCCTGGATGGGATGCAGTTTTTCCGGCGTACCAATGCCTTCCACCGTGGTGATCGTTGATTCATCCGGTACCCGTTTCATCTTGGTGATACAGGATCGAACCAGTTTGTCATTTAAAATAACCGAACAGGCGCCGCACTGCCCTTCTGAACACCCGACCTTTACGCCCGTCAGATGAAGGCCATTTCGCAATATAGAGGACAACATGTCATCTTTATTCACAATGACGGTTCGTTTAATACCATTGACGATAAGTGTTTTATTAATCATCTGGAATCTCCTCTTTTGGAATTTTGAAAGCACGCCTGCAAAAGACTTTTGGGCATTCTGGCGATCTGCTCGAAAAATGTTTTGTTCTCCTTTCCGAGGTTACTATATTTAAAAACAAGCTTCGTCAAGTTATTTTAAATTCAATTAATGGAGGGATAGCCGTAATTTTGGGGCGGTACAAAGGTCTCCTTGATGGCCCGGGGCGATGCCCAGGGGATCAGGTTCAGACAGGACCCTGCTTTATCGTTGGTGCCGCTCTTGCGGGCCCCGCCAAAGGGCTGCTGGCCGACCACGGCGTCTGTGGGTTTATCATTAATATAAAAGTTGCCGGCAGAGCCTTTGGTGTGCCAGGGTAAGCTTGGTACATCTTGCCGGATGAAAGGAGCCGGCTATAGTAATTGTTCGTTCGCTATATAATGGCGCTCCCCTACTGGAGGGCAACCTAAAGTGGGAAGCGGAGCGGTTTTCAGTCTGAATGGGAGTCAGAGAGGCCCATAGTAGTGATAACGCAGGGGAATGCCTGTGGAGTGAAGGGGCCTTACCTTAGATAAGGGAAAGCCGGATCCGGGAAATCTGCATGTCCGGTTTGAAGAGGGAGAAAGCGGATGCACATGCATCCCTTCATCTACTCTACTGCGAGAATAAAATTAGAATTGTTGTTTTAAAAAGTGAATAATTTGGAAAAATGCGGTATCTAATTTTTGGGTCTGAATTTATAATTTATTGGGATTTTCATATCAAAAAATAAGGTAAGGTCATGCATGAGTTAGCAGATGCATATATGGATTATCTGACAATAGAAAAAGGGCTCTCCGTCAATAGTATCACAGCCTATGGCACAGATTTGGCTTCGTATATCAATTACCTGTCTGACAACGGGATAGAGGAGATTAGAGATGCCGACACCACAGCCATTCTTGGATGGCTGGTTTACTTGACCCGCCAGGGCCTGTCAGCCAAATCCCGGGCCAGGTACCTGGTTTCCATCAGGGGGTTTTATAAATACCTGGCAGCAGAGAAACTGATAACTGCCAATCCCTTAAAAGATATTGATATTCCCAAAACCGGCCGGCATCTGCCCGGTGTCATCTCGGTCAATGAGGTGGAGGCGCTTTTGAACGCCTGTGAGCCCACAACACCCAAAGAACAAAGAAATCTTGCCATGATGGAGATCATGTACGGGGCCGGGCTTCGGGTCTCAGAACTTGTATTTTTGAAGGTGGTTGACGTAAATCTGGACGCAGGTCTTGTCAGGGTCATGGGCAAAGGCGCTAAAGAGAGAATTGTACCCATTGGTTCAAAGGCTAAAGATGCTGCAAGGCTTTGGCTGGACCAGGGACGTCCCATGGCATTAAAGCAACTGTCAAGTGACTTTCTGTTTGTTGCAAGGGCAGGGCAGCCCATGACCCGCCAGGCATTCTGGAAAATTATAAAAAAATATGCGCTTGTTGCCGGCATTGTCCGGCCCATTTCCCCCCATACCCTGCGCCACTCCTTTGCCACCCACCTGATAGAAGGCGGGGCGGACCTGCGGTCTGTTCAGACCATGCTTGGCCATTCAGATATCTCAACCACCCAGATTTATACCCATATTTCACGGGAGTACCTGATTAAAATGCATCATGAATTTCATCCCAGAAAATAATGAGGGGAAAAAAGTTTAGAACTTGCACACTTGGTATCTGGATGATAGATTCTCAGCTTTGTTTTAAAAAATTCCCAGGTACTTTAAATGATTGATGCCATTTTAAATTCGTTGAAAAAAAGCAAGCATACCATGCTTGCCATGAATGATAGCTATGCTCCGAAAGCATGGATGATTGCCCAGCTCTTTCCCCGTTTGAACCAGCCTTTGGTTGTTGTTTTGCCGGATGCAAAAAAAGCGGCGGCATTTATTTCAGATCTTCAATTCTTTATGTCGACCGACCGGCAGCGTATCATTTTTTTCCCCGGCAGCCATTATCCGGGAGCCAAAAACATTTCATTTCATAAAGATACATCCGCCTCAAGAGTTGCCGCCCTGTTCAGCATCAGCGAGAGATTCCGGGACAGATTTCTCCTGGTGACGTATCTTGAGCCGCTTTTATCTTTTCTGATGCCCCCGGAGGTTATGACAAACAGTTTTGAACTGGTCATGGCCAATGAAGAGATTGACAGGAACGGGTTGCTGGAAAATCTTGAAGCAAGCGGATATACCCGGGCCACCCTTGTTGAGGATCCCGGGGAATATGCGGTCAGGGGCGGTATTGTCGATATATTTTCCCCGGGGCTGAAACAGCCGGTGCGCCTGGAATTTTTTGGGGATTTTGTGGAATCCATACGCCATTTTTCTCCTTATACCCAGCGCGGCACAAAGGAACTTGTCGAAACCATTATTATCCCGGCCACGGAGGCCGTGATCACAAAACAAAGTCTGCCCCATGTCCAGGCCCGCTTGCGCGGGGCCGGAAACAAGGCCGGACTTACCCAGGACAGAATCCGGGAGTACGTCAACCAGATCCGGGACAAAGGGCGCTTTGACGGCATCGAATCCATGCTTCCCATTGTATATGATTCCCTGGCTACCTTGTTCGACTATCTGCCGGAAAATACTTTTTTTATCCTGGATGATGCCGATGTGTTGCCCGAAAAGGCAAAGGATTTCCATGACGGGTTAAGGCTTAATTTTAATGCCCTGGCTGATGAAAAACGATTAAGCCTGCCACCGGAATCAATTTGCCCGGACTGGCAGAGTGTAGAAGAAAAAATCTTTGCATCCAAAACCCTTTGTTTTAAAGCGCTCGTGCTTGAACAGGACAAAAGCAAGGCAGACATTCTTTCCCTGAAGTGTTCAGATAACCGGGCGCTGTCGGAATCCTTGCGCAACAGGACAAAGGATGCCACGCCTTTAACCCCTCTGGTGGAATGGATTGAGCAACAGCAGCGGGATGTTAAATATATTTTGTTTGTACTCAGCCAGGATGCCCAGGCGAGACGGTTGACTGCACTTCTTACGCCTTACGGTATAGAGCCGCAATTTTGCAGGGATTTTAGCTCTCTTTTTGACACGAAGCCCGGCATTTATTTTACCGTGGGCGCTTTGAGTTGCGGCTTTGTCCCGGATCTGGAAAATTTTAGTATTGTGACCGAAGATGAGATTTTCGGCAGAAAACGCATTCGGCGCAGAGTGTCGGGAAAACGCGATTTAAAAGCGGAGTTCATTGCCCCGGAAGAGCTTAAAAACGGTGATTTTGTGGTTCATTTAGAACACGGGGTAGGTCGGTACGAGGGCCTTTTCAGCCTTACCGTATCCGGCATCACCCAGGATTTTATTCTGGTGGTTTATCAGGATGATGATAAGCTCTACGTTCCCGTGGACAGAATGGAGGTCATCGGCAAATATATCGGGGTGGACGGATACACCCCTGTGCTTGATAAAATAGGATCCAAATCCTGGACAAATTCCAAGGCAAAGGCAAGGGCCGAAGTTGAAAAAATGGCGGCGGATCTGCTTGATCTGTATGCCCGGCGTAAGGTGGCCAAAGGATTTTCATTCAGCCGTCCGGATAACTACTACAATGATTTTGAAGCAGGCTTCCCCTATGAAGAGACAAGGGATCAACTGCGTGCCATAGACGATGTCCACCTGGATATGGAAAAGGATACGCCCATGGACCGGCTGGTGTGCGGGGATGTGGGCTACGGAAAAACCGAAGTGGCCATCCGGGCGGCATTCAAGGCGGTGAACGACGGCAAACAGGTGGCGTTGGTGGTTCCCACCACCATTCTGGCCGAACAGCACCTCAATACGTTCCGGGACCGTTTCAATAATTATCCGGTCATCATCGAATGTCTGTCCCGTTTCCGAACACGAAAGGAACAGACCGATATTTTAAAAAGAACCGCCGGCGGCACAGTGGATATTGTTATTGGCACCCACAGACTTTTGCAAAAGGATGTGGTCTTTAAATCCCTGGGGCTTTTAATCATTGACGAGGAGCAGCGATTCGGGGTCAAGCATAAGGAAAAATTGAAAGAGAAACGGGCTGCGGTGGATGTTCTGGCTTTGTCTGCAACGCCCATCCCAAGAACCCTGCACATGTCCTTGACCGGTATGCGCGATATTTCCGTGATTACCACCCCGCCCGCAGACCGCCGGCCCATCATTTCATACATCACCAAATATGAAGAGCCCTTGGTCCGGGAGGCTGTTATCAAAGAGTTGGATAGAAAGGGTCAGGTCTTTTTTGTTCACAACAACATAAAAACCATATTCAAAACGGCCGAAAACATACAAAAACTGATTCCGGATGCAAAGATCGGTGTGGCCCACGGCAGATTGTCCGAAACCGAACTTGAGAAGGTGATGGAACAGTTTATTCGTCAGCAGATCAACGTGCTGGTCTGCACCACCATCATTGAATCGGGTCTGGACATACCCAGTGCCAACACCATGATTATTGATAAGGCAGAGCGTTTCGGCCTGTCCCAGATCTACCAGCTGCGCGGCCGTATCGGCCGGGGGGACGAGCAGGCCTACGCATATTTGTTTATTGAAGATGAGTCCCGGCTCACCAAGGATGCCAGAAAGCGTTTGGCAGCACTGATGGAACACCGGGATCTTGGGTCCGGCTTCCAGATTGCCATGAAGGATCTTCAGATTCGCGGGGCCGGTACCGCCCTGGGCGCCTCCCAGTCCGGTCATATTGCCGCCGTGGGTTATGATATGTTTCTCAAACTTTTGGACAACGCAGTCAAAGATATGAAGGGCGAGCATCTCCCCGAGCCCCTGGAACCTGAAATCAACGCATCCATGTCCTCGGGGTTCCCAGACGATTACATCGAATCGGTGGAGCAGCGTCTGACCATTTACCGAAGACTGTCAAGGTTGACCCAGGTATCAGACATTGCGGAGATGAAAAAAGAGCTGGTGGACCGGTATGGAGAACTGCCGAAATCTGCTGAAAATATGCTGCTGAAGATTATGCTTAGGATTTTTGCCATCAAGGCCGGGGTCAAGCGTCTGGATGTCACCCCGGATGTACTGGTTCTGGAGTTTTCCCCCGATCATATGAACCGGACCTTGACTGATATTGAATCTGTTCTCAAAAAAACAGTGGATGCAAAGTTTGTCAAAAAAACATCTGTCCGCATCCAGCTTGGACACAAACGCAGTAATATTTCAAGGGCCTTGCTTGAGACAAAGCAGATTTTGTCATCTATTTTTAACGTTTAAGTCCACTGGGCCAAAGACCTGTTAAACACGAATATCATAAACATATATGTACTCAACAGTTGCTCTTCATCAAAATTAGACATTATATCGATTTTACATATCATTGTATTCACCTCCAATGTATTTGCCGTTCTGGGGCTGAGATCCCTTTATTTTGCCCTTGAAACAAAAAGAAATATCCGGCACGACCAATTTTTAAATGCCCATAATTTCTCCTGAATTCGCGGCACTTTTTTTGATATAATTTGAAATCATTGAGAAAAGCCTGTTTACAAAAAAAGGTATATGGACTTTGTATTTTAAATTATATAGAATATTAAAAATGGCCCTTTTTGAGAAAGCATTTACGCGAACGCGAACGACAGGATAGTTTATTGGTTTAGTGGTATGTGCAATAACGCAAGTTGTGAATCCAAATATATCTTAAGTTTTTTATGAAATCATCCTCTCTTTTTTTTAAACAGATAAACAAAAAATCAGGCAGTGTTTTTTTGATACTGATCTGTTTCACCATGTTCCAGAGCAGTGCGGCCATGGCGCAAAATCGTGTGAATCTGAATTTAAAACCGGTTGCATTTGATCTTAACACGGTTGAAAACCAGTTGACGGAAATGATGGCTGACTGGGGGGAAACCGCATTTGACGTCGATGATGCGCTGGTCCGGCACGTCAGCTATTTTATCAAATATTACGCAGTTCAGAATGTGGATAAATCAAACAATATCATCCGGCGAAGCGAAAAATACCTGTATGACATAAAGAAAATATTTAAGAAATACAGTATTGCCGAAGATGTTGCCTTTGCCCTGCCGTTTGTCGAAAGCGGTTTTAATCCGGGTGCACTGTCCAATGCCGGAGCCTTGGGAATGTTTCAGTTTCTTGACACCACCGCCGTTCATTACGGCTTGAAAATAGGGGAGAATGGACTGGATGAGCGAAAGGATTATCAAAAATCAGCTGAGGCCTGTGCCAAATACCTGCGGGACAACCGCAGGGTGTTTGGCAGCACGGTATTAAGCCTGGCCAGTTACCACCACGGTACCAGAATGGTCACGGATGTCTTACTCAATTGCGGTGACGATCCGGGAAGGCAATTTGGACCGATTTTCAAAAACAGTCTTTTGGGGCCTTTTTCCAGGGAGTATGTCCCCCAGTGTCTGGCTGCGTCATTGATATACCGCTATCTTAAGCAAAACAGATTGGTCATGCTTTCGGTTCCTGGGTTTGAGTCTAAAACACTTCAGGCCCAAACGCCGGTTAAATCCCTGAAAAAGATGATTCCAACCCTGTATAAACTGAATCCGGACCTTGAACATGCAGCCTCAATTTATCCGTATGCCAGCAGCAACGGGTATGTGCTGATGACAAAAATAGGGTATTCCTCTTTGACGGCTGAAATGATCAGAACCTATCCTGATTGGGCGAAAAACCCGAAACCGGATCCGTCCGGCAGCACAGAAGTCAAAGGGCTGCCAAAAACCATTCATTATGTTGTCCAGACCCACAATGACCTGTCCGGCATTGCTGACATTTTTGGGACCAGTGTGAAAGCGCTGAAATTCAGTAACCGGTTTTTGGTAAAGCAGGGGGTGCACCCCGGCGATGTGATTGAGATTAAGGGCATGGCCCCGACCACCCTGGCTTTGGACGGAAAAAGCACCGTCTGCGACACACCCCGGGCATTGGTCACCCAGGAAGATGAAACACTGGAGACATTTTGTAAAAGGGTGGTTAAAACCATTCGTGCCGATTGTTCGTCGAGCCGCTGGCAGATGGGGGCAAATTTAACGCCTGCATTGATTTACTATTGGAATTATGATGTGCTCGGGAATATTCAACCCGATACACCCCTGGAGGGGGGGATGAATCTTAGGATTTATTCAGATTATAGATGGCATAAAACAGCCGCAGGTAGTCAAGCGCCTCCGGCAACGCCTGAGGCGCTTGACTATCGGTACAATCCATCAGTACCGACCGGCTAATCCTTTACGGTATCCTTCCAGGCCAGAGCCACCTTGCGTCCGGGGATTCGGTGTATGAATATGGTCAGTATCGCCACCAGCATAAAGGGAAGCACGCCGGGCAGGTAAAACGGCTTCATGGCAAAGTTGACGGTTTCCCAACCCAGAATTTTGGGAAAGGAGATCACAAAGGATGTAACCCATCCCTCAAAGGGCAGAAAGGATAGCCGTGAACAGATAGGGAACTGCATAGCACAGCCCGGCAAATACGGCAAATTTCCAGACACCTAACCCCTCGGCCCAGGATTTGTTTTTACCGAAAAACCGGGTGAGAAAACAGACCACAAACAGGGGGAGCAGGATGGCGGCCACGGCATGAATCCGGGCGGAATAAACACCCACCTGGTGCATGAAGGCGTCAAAGGAGGCCACGGGTGCACCCTGGCCGACAGCGGCGTCCACCACCGGCTTGAGATTTTTAAGCCCAAACCAGATGGGGGTGCCCACGGCCCCGAAGGTGACGGGAATGGAGTTGAGCATCAGGCAGGCACACACCGCAGCCAGGGCGGGAAATCGCAATCCCAGCAGCAACGGTGCGGCAATGGCCGCAGGCGTACCGAAACCGGCAGATCCCTCAATAAAGGCACCGAACAGGAACGCTATGATGATGGTTTGGATCCGGCGGTCCGGTGAGATGGTGGTAAAACCGTAGGAGATGGTCTCCATGGCCCCGCTCTCCCTCAGGGTGTATAGGATGAGAATGGCACCGAACACGATGATCAGCACGTTGACGGCGCTACCGAACCCGCTCAGGGTGGAGGCGGCCACAAGGCCTGCCGGCATCTTCCAAAGGGTTGCCCCGATCAGGGCGCAGACCAGCCATGCCAGGGGCATGGCACGGGTGGCGGGCCATCTTAAGCCAACCATAAAGATTAATACCAGGGCAATGGGAATAAACGCAATAAATGCTGATAAGCTAAGGGACAAACCACTCCTCCGTTTCATTTTCACGTTCGCCAGGCGGAAGTAATGCCTGTAAAAATCAAAATCCGGGAATTTAAATTCTTTCTTGCCTTCTAAGCAGCGGTCAGTATATTCTCCAATTCAGTTGGATTTTTGCTCTAAACCGTTCCACCCAAAACAATAGACAGAATCCTTCTATAACTATATTGGCTCATTCTATACTAATTCACTGGTAACATAAAAAAGGGGATTATTATGCAAAACGAAAAACAGCAAAATGAAATTATTTCTAAAGGGAAAGAAATGGGGCAAAAAGTTTTTGCCCAAACCAAAGAAGCGACAGGTCAGGCAATTAAAGCATTAAAAATACTGAGTCGCGACCCAATTGGAGGTCAATCTGAGGCGATCAAAAACCTTGGGCAATCAAATGCTTTACGAGCAGGAATTGTATTGGTTGTCATATTTTCGATATCATGTTTTTTATTAGGACATAGTATTGTTTCTGAATCGCAAGTGGTTGGCGAATATATGGGGGGGGTGGCAGGATCTTACTTTAAGTTATTGTTCTTTTCATTGATTCCATCTGCATCTGTTTTTGTATGTTTTTTTCTGATAATGAAACTCATAAGCCAAGAAAAAGAACAAATTTCAACATGTATATATACAACTGGAGTATCTACACTTCCTTTGGCGGTTTTATTTTTCTGTATAAAAATATTTGGATTAAGCAACTTTGAGTTACTGTCTGCAATAGGGATTTTTTGTCTCAGTACAACATTTTTCTTGATAAATAGTTCCATGCAAGACATTTACAAATTATCCACCCAAAAATCGTTTTTAATAACGCCAACTTTAGTGTTATTAGCTGGTGTTGTATCCAACGTTTTCTACTCAGCCTTAATCTAATAGCGGCCATGTGCCTATCTGGTTATCTGGTCTATCAATATAAAATAATTTTTTTAATCGGGATAGGGTCTCCTCATCACTGAGGAGACCTCCCACGGCATCAAGGCTTCTGCTGACGGCAATACATTGTTTTTTTTAAAATACAGAGTTATGGTTTTGAAAATCATTAAATTTTAAAAAAATCGGCAGGAATGCAAACATTAAGATGGCAATACCGGCAGCTGTGAACCCCATAGAAAAGAATCCACGATCTGCAAGAAATCCCATCAGAGCCGGGGCACCGCCGGCACCCATGAGAAATGCTGCCGGGACAGTGAACGAAACTATGATATTCCGGGTTTCTTTGGCTCCGATACTCGAGAGCGCTGAAAATGCCGGAGGGAAAAAAGAGACTGATAAAAGTGGCTGCAGAAAAATCACGGTCTTAAGTCCTGTCCCGGACAATAATCCGATACCCAGGGTGGAGAGTCCGCTTAAGATAAGAGCTGTACTCAAGGTTTTTTTTATTCCATATCGGTCAGATATCCAGCCAACGGCAAAAGGTACGGGCAGGGTAAGAATTCTGGACAAGGCAATCAATGTATTGGCTTCGGGCTGTGGCATTCCATGCTCGTTTACCAGATACAAAGGAAGCATGGCATAGACCCCTAAGGAACTGATTACTCCCATCGTGAACAGCACGATCATAATCCAGAAAGAACGGATGAATAACAGTGGGACAATGGCTCTCAACATAGGGGCTTGGCCCGGAAAATCCACTGCTTTGCTGAATTTTAAAAAATTTATGCCAAGCACCACTGATACCATTCCGGTCAGCATCAGAATACTGCGCCAAGACATGAACAATAACAGTGCTTCGCAGATAATCGGTGACAATAGAAAACTTAAATTCGGTGCCAATTCATGAACTCCGATGGCTTTGCCCCAGTTCTGCGAACTTGTCGAAGCCGTGAGCAAGGCAATTCCACTGGGTAGATACAGACCCGCGCCCATGCCGGTGATAAATATACCGGCCCGCATCATGGTCAGACTGTTACATAAGCCTGTTATGATAAAGAAAAAACCGGTCACGATTGCAGACAGACCAATGGTTTTTTTATGCAGCAGTCTTTCTGAGATAAATCCTGAGCAGATCAGGGTAATAAAATATCCCGAGGCAGAGACCAAAAAAAGTGAGCCTGCTTGGTCCCCTGTCAGGGACATGTCCTGTAGAATAGTAGGTAAAAGTGGGGATATGATAATACGAATGCTAAAGTTCAAAAAAAATATAGCAGTCAGAAAAAGTAAGGGACGCAGCTGCGATTGAAATGTCTGTGTGTTGTTCATAAGAGGTCCGATCTGGTATTGGCTTTCTCAGGCTAAGATTAATAAAACTCTTAGAATTTCTAAGAAAGTCTGGGTAAGTTATTTAGATCTTTCAAGCTTTGTTTTGGGCTATGCCTATCAGTGGATATGTCAGGGTCAGCCCATGGCGGTTATATCAGAATTGCCTTTGATTCTGGGACGTCCATTAACACCCACGACCGTTTTTTCCAAGTTTGATGCATTTTGCATCAATGTGTGGCTTTACAGATCTGATTCCTAATCTATTATCCGGAGATTTTAAATGACATATGACACCAGTTCAATTCTTTTTGCATTAAGTCTGACGCTTTTTGCCGGGCTTTCCACCGGTATCGGAAGTGCGCTGGCTTTTTTTACCCGGACAACAAATGTTCGTTTTCTTACTGCTTCTCTGGGGTTTTCGGCGGGGGTAATGATCTATGTCTCCATGATCGAGATCTTTGTTAAGGCTCGGGATAGTTTGAGCACTGCGGCAGGAGACAGTAAAGGCTATTTGATAACCACATTCGCTTTTTTTTGCGGCATATTGTTGATCGCAATTATTGATAAGCTGGTTCCTTCATTTGAGAATCCTCATGAGGTGCGGGAAATTGAAGAAATGTCAGGGGCTGCTGCTGAGGAAGCGAAGAGAAGAAACCTGGAACGCATGGGGATTTTTTCAGCCATCGCCATAGCCATCCACAACTTTCCCGAAGGGCTTGCCACGTTTGTTGGCGGTCTGCAGGACCCGACTCTGGGTGTGAGCATTGCCGTGGCTGTCGCCATCCATAACATCCCTGAGGGGATTGCCGTATCCGTACCACTTTATTATGCCACAGGCAGTAGAAAAAAAGCATTTTGTCTTTCATTTCTTTCCGGACTTTCAGAGCCTGTCGGGGCTTTGGTCGGATATTTTTTGATTTTCAGGTACATGAATGATTACGTGTTCGGATTCCTGTTTGCCATGGTGGCTGGAATTATGGTCTTTATTTCCCTGGATGAACTGCTGCCTACAGCAGAAAATTATGGGGAACATCATATCGCTATGTATGGGGTGGTGGCCGGCATGATTGTTATGGCCACCAGCCTGGTTCTTTTTGCTTAGGATTATTATATATTTGTTTTAAATTACCCCGATAAATTGTTAGCATATGTTTGCCTTTATCTTTAGTATGGTATAAATCAAATCTGGCCACAATGTGGGCATCACAACTAAAATCAAAGTAAAATGCGGTAAAACTTATGGCGCACAGTGATTCTTTAGGGATCCCGGAAAATCATCAAAATCAGCATCCATGTAAACTTGAAATCTTTTCAGACTATATCTGACCCTGGTGCTACTTCAGTACCGGGAGTATTGATAAATTAAGGAAGACGTACGATATCGAAGTAAAGTGGCGGGCCTATCCGCTGCAGCCGGATGTGCCTGAACAAGGATTGCCCATGGCGCGCCTGTTAGAAAAAAAAGGCCTGCTGGTGACCCCGGAACAGGTGACCGCCAGTCTTAAATCCACGGCACAAAGCTTTGACCTGCCCTTCGGGGAGGGCAAAATGGTTTATAATTCCCGTCTGGCCCAGGAGGTCGGCCTCTGGGCCCAGGCGCGCGGTCGGGCTCATCAGTTTCACAATGCCGCTTTCAAGGCCTATTTTGTGGATGGCAGGAACCTGGCTGACAAAGCGGTTATCCTGGATTTAGTGGCCTTCGCCGGTCTGGATGTGGCACAGGCAGAAAAAATCATTGCGTTAAGATCCTATGCCGATGCTGTGGACCGTGACTGGGCAAAGGCCAGGCAACTTGAACTTGTGGCTGCCCCCACCTTTTTTATGAAAGACAGAAGGCTTGTGGGAGCAAAACCTTATCAGGTTCTTGAAAAAATGGTGGCAGAAGTGGTTGGTCAGGTTCAGGGCTGCCTGTAATTTTTGCAGTCATTTTAAAACTGATTCAACACATATGGCAGATTAGGGATTCGCTAAAAATGAAAAAATGAAGTGATGCGTGCAGACTCAAAAAAAATGCGGATGAAGAGTTATGGAACTTTTTTAATCGGGATAAGACGCTGTGGTTCTAATAAAAAACAGCTAACCAGATTGTTATGCTATCTGGGTCTGTTCGCGTGACCTTATGTTTTGTGTGAGCCGGAATGTTAAGATAGTCCCCTTTATTTAACACGCGTTCCCCCTCGTTTTCGAACAAAATTGTACCTGAACCTTTTAATACAAGCACCCATTCGTTCTCATCTTGGCTATACCACCCGGATTCAGGTGAGGTGTGGCCCAAAGACACAATACGTTCGATCCGAATGTTTTCCCCTTTAAGCAAATCCGTGAACTGTTCAGTCGGCAAGTTGTCAGGAACATTTTCAAACAGGTTCTCCATTTCAACGTCCCAATGTTTAAGCCGTTGGGGATCCGGCGCCTTATTCATCACGTTCATGGCGCAGGGAATCAATGAATTTTTTCAATGGCTTCAGGTAAGGGATGATGATGAGTACACAGATGGCGACAAAAACATACTGAAGCATTGCAAACCGGTGTTCCAGAACATCAAAACCATAGCACCAGGCCACGATGGCTGTCAGGGTGCCCAGGCCCGCCGCACTGAAGTTGCTGAACAGATGCATCCTGAGCATATAGCCGATGATGGTGCCCACGACAGGGCCTGTGACGGGCAGGGGGGCCATCACAAAAGTAAATATTCCGATCCAACCCCAGCGCGCTATTTTTTCTTTTTTGTCCTCAGCCTTTTCCTTGAGCATGCGCATGGCTCTTTTGATCCAGGCCGCTCTGAATATACCGTTGGTGCTTAAAGCAAAGCTTGCATAGGTATAGCAGACAATCAGACATTCCAGATAAAAATTTAAGGCAATGGTGGTAACAGGGTCAACGCCGTTAAGGATGCAAAGGCCGATGGCTCCGGCCCGGCTGCCCACACAGTGGGTAATGAACACTACCAAAGCAACCTTGGCACCCGGTGAACCCTGGGCCGTGCCAACGATAACATAAATAAGGAACAGGGCGGTCAACACAAAACCGGCCACAAGGACCCGGCCTTCAACTGTATTTAAAAGAAATTTTTTCATTTCTAAATTTTTTTCAATTTTTTTTTGAAGACCGTTTATAAAGTATGCTTGGATTATTGTCAAGACGGACTGTAATAATAGCAGGTTACAGTTTGATACCGACAAATAGAGTGACAATGCCCAGGGTCATCTCCTTGAACCGGATATCCTTAAAGCCTGCTGCTTTCATCTGATTTGCAAAGGAGACAGGATCGGGGAATTTCAATACGGACTCAGGCAGATACGCGTAAGCATTGCCGTGTTTTGAAAAAAAAGAGCCGATTATGGGCAATATTTTTTGAAAGTACAACAGGTAAAGCCTTCGCATTAGTCCCTTTTGAGGTGTGGTCAATTCCAGGATGATGATTCTGCCTCCCGGTTTCAGGGTGCGGTAAAATTCTTTCATGGCCCCGGTGCGGTTCATGATATTGCGGATGCCAAAGGCCATGAAACCTGCGTCAAACTGCTGATTTTTTACAGGCAGGTTCAACGCATCGCCGTTGACAAGGCAAATGGCTCGCCCCCTGGGGCCGCTCAGTTTTCTTTTGCCAAGGGCCAGCATGCCAAAGGAAAAATCCAGTCCGGTAATAGATGTCCGGCCTTTGAGAAACCGGCTGACTTCAAGGCCCACATCACATGTCCCGCAGGCTGCATCCAACACTGCAGCACCTGATTTTAATTGTGCAGCCTTGACCATCTCCCTTCGCCAGTAAACATCCTGGCGCATGCTGAGCAGTCGGTTTAAAAAATCATATTTGGGTGCAATTTTGTCAAACATTTCTTTGACAAAATCCAGTTCTTGGTTCATCGTTGACAACTTTAGAATCTGAGTTATTTTAAATCATTTATTTTAGTCAAAGCAAGTTTGGAAGCTATCATATAACCGGGTTAAACACAATTATAAATGAACTAAAGCACTATCGGGCACTGATATGAGCGAAAAACGAGATTACTATGAAATCCTTGCGGTAAGCCGGGATGCAGATAAAACCACGCTGAAAAAAGCCTACAGAAAGCTTGCGATCAAATATCATCCGGACAAGAATCCGGATAATAAAGAGGCTGAAGACAAATTTAAAGAAGCCTCCGAAGCCTATGAAGTTTTGAACGACGACGGCAAACGCCGGATTTATGACCAGTTTGGCCACCAGGGCCTTCAAGGTGCCGGCCATTCAGGTCCCAGCGGATTTGAGGACATTTTTTCAAGTTTCGGGGATATTTTTGAAGATTTCTTTGGTTTTGGCGGCGGGCGTGGCGGCAGCCGGGCCAGGCGGGGATCTGATCTGCGCTATGACATGACCATTGATTTTATGGAGGCTGCCTTTGGTACGGAAAAAACCATTTCCATACCAAAGCGGGAAACCTGTGACGAGTGCAACGGGTCCGGTGCCGCACCCGGCTCCTCTGCGGAAACCTGCGCCCAATGCCGGGGCACGGGGCAGTATATTCAGAGCCAGGGTTTTTTCAAAGTCAAAACAACCTGTCCCTATTGCAAAGGCAGGGGGACAATTATCCCCAATCCCTGTCCCAAATGCCGGGGCGGCGGCCGTATGGAAATCAACCGTAAGGTTCAGGTCAAAATCCCTGCCGGTGTGGATGTGGGGTCAAAGTTGCGGCTTACCGGAGAAGGAGAGGCGTCCAGCACGCCTAACGGTCCTTCAGGTGATCTTTATGTGGTGATTAATGTCAAACCCCACAAGTTTTTTCAGCGGGACAGAACCGATATTATCTGCGCCATTGATATCTCTTTTATCCAGGCCGCACTTGGTGCTGAAATTAACGTACCTACGCTGGTGGGAGAAAAGAAACTGACAATCCCCGCCGGAACCCAGTATGGAGAGTCTTTCCAGTTTAAAGGGGAGGGTATTGCCTCTTTGAGAACCGGCCGGAGAGGAGACCAGATTATCAAGGTGATCGTCAAAACACCTACCAAACTGAACCAGAAACAAAAGACGCTGCTCGAAGAGTTTGACAAACTTGATGCAAATAAAATATCAAACAAGCTGAAAAATTTGTTTAAAAATTTGTGATGGAAAAACAACCGGATGGGGGGCTATGTTTGAACTAAAGGTTAAAACCCGGTTTGCCGGGGCGCACCAGCTTGCCATGGTGGGCCGGAAATGTGAGAATCTGCACGGACATAACTGGCAGGTGGAGGTATATGTCAAGGGCGATCAATTGAACGACGCCGGGGTGTTGGCCGATTTCGGGGATATCAAACGGGCGGTCCGCTCGGTTGTAGACGGGGAACTGGACCACAAATTTTTAAACGAACTGCCTGCTTTTGCAGATACACAGCCCACATCCGAGCGTATTGCCATCTATATTGCAGACAAGGTCCAGACATACCTGGACAAAAATGTGGATGAAAAAATCGTTGTCTCCAGGGTCATGGCCTGGGAATCCGATGATGCCTGCGCGATTTATTATCCTGCCCCTATTGTGATGAAATGATTTTTTTTGCCGGAATCAGTCCGGTGGCCGCTGCGGATACGATGTTGCCGGCCACCCCCGGACCGTCTCCGGCCACGTACATGCCCTTGATTCTGGTTTCCAAGTGCGGGGTGGTTTTAATCTGGGTGGCAAAGAATTTGATCTCCGGGGCATAGAGCAGGGTTTCATCATTGGATACCCCGGGGACCACCAGGTTTAAGGTCTCCAGTCCCTCGATTAGATTGGACAGTATCCGCTCGGGCAGCGCCATGGCAATGTCCCCGCACACCACATTAGTCATGGTGGGTTCAATATAGCTTTTGTTGATCCGGTTCCAGGTGGATCGTCTGCCCCGTTTCAGATCCCCGAATCGCTGGAGAATGGGTTTGCCTCCGCCGATGATGCTCGCCAGACGCCCGATGGATTCCCCGTAGGCCTGGTTGTCCGTGACCGGTTCCGTGAGTACCACCTTTGACAGAAAAGCAAAATTGGTGTTGCTCGATTTTTTATTTGAATAGGCATGCCCGTTAACGCAGACAAAATCCTGGTAATTTTCCAACGCCACAAATCCGCCCTGGTTGGTGCAGAATGTCCGGGTCAGGTCATCATAGGTGTGGGTGCGGATAAAAAAAGTCGGGTCATAGATCACGTTGCACAGATCATCCATGATATCGTTGTGTACCTCCACCCGGACACCGACCTCTATGCCCCGCTGGCTCAATTCAATGCCATGTTTAAGCGCCAGGGATGACATCCAGTTGGCCCCGATCCGTCCCGGTGCCAGAATTACGTTGCGGGCATGATAGTCTCCCTTGTCAGCTACCACCCCCTGGATAACCCCATCTTTTTCAATGATATCTGTTACATTCTCACCGGTGCGTATCTCAAGGCCTTTGGACTCTATGTAATCGGCCATCTCTGTGATGTAGCCCGGAAGATTGTCACTGCCCAGATGCTTTTGCCGGATAAGCAGAAGATTGATGCCGAATCGTTTGGCTTCCTTGCGGATGATACTGGCCTCATCCATGTTGGTGGGAAATACCTTGGCATCCATCTTAAAGCGGGTAAAAATCTCTTCGGTTTCATTAATCAGGGCCTGGGCCTGGGACATGGGCATGAACTGGGTGAGATCGGTTTTGCCAAGCCTTGGAATGAAATTCAGTTTTCCGTCCGAGTACAGGCCGGCGCCCCCAATGCCGGACAGAATATTGCACGGATCGCACTGGGCACATTTCTGGACTTTGCTGATGGGGCATTTGCGTTTTTGCGGCCGTTCACCCCGTTCAATGAGCAGGACCTTGAGGCTGGCATGTTCCACCAGATGATAGGCCGCAAACAACCCTGCGGGGCCGCCGCCCACGATAATTACGTCATACGTCATATTCAACCTTTCATAAAAAAGAGATCCATTCGGATGTTATCGGTGTCAGGCCGCATTGAATAAATGAAAGATGTGAGTAGTGAGAAAGACAGCTTGGTTTAAATCTCACTACTCACTACTCAGGACTCACAACTTTCATAGAACCCTTTGTAGCATATAATGAAAAAAATTTTTCTTTATATAACGAATTTACGCAGATAAAATATAGTTTTGTATCCGAAGACGTGTTTATTGTACCGGCAGGCCAAAAATTTGCGTCTGTAAACAGTTATTGCGCAGAGAAAAACGAAAGGCATTTTAAATATGGTTGTTGGAACAGGGCAAATCAAACTCAGGCTTTTTGACGTCCACTCTCTTAAAGCCAAACGTTCCATTGTTAAATCAATGATTTCAAGATTGCAGAACCGGTTTAACATCAGCGTGGCGGAAACCGCACTCAACGACAGCCATGACTGGGCTGAAATCGGATTCGCGCTGGTGGGAAACGATGCAAGCACAATCAACGCCAAAATAGACAAGGTGTTTAATATGGCTGACGAACTGGGACTTGCCATGATTGCCGACACCCATATGGAAATCATTCATTTATGACATGCGGGCGGGATAAAACTTCCCGGCCTGGGCCGTGAAAATTATTGAAAATTTTATCCTGTTTTGTTAATAGTCAGCACCTACTTTAAACCCTAAAAACAGAAGATATTATGTCAAAATCCATTGGAATAGATTTAGGAACCACCAACTCGGCATCCGGTATTAAAAAGGTGCATGTTGAAATAATACCCAACAGTGAGGGTGACCCCATAACCCCATCGTGTGTATGCATAAAACAAAATAAAATTGGCATACTGAACCGGCTTACAGGAATACGGAATCAGCCTGAATTTGTTGTGGGAAAGCATGCCCTGGAATGGATCAAACAGGAGCCGGCCAGCACCATAACGGCGGTGAAGCGGTTAATGGGCAGAAGTATCACCAACCCGGAAGTTCAAAAGCTTATTAAAGACCCAAGACACGCCTTCATGATCGCCAGCCAGTCCAAGGGTACTGATAACAGCCTGGTGATCCGTATCGGTGATAAGGAATATTCCCCTGAAGAAATTTCATCCAAGATTCTTGAAAAAATTCGAAAGGATGCGGAAAAAAATCTTGGGGATAAGGTGGAATATGCCGTGATAACAGTGCCTGCCTATTTCAACGATAAACAGAAACATGCCACAAGAACGGCGGCGGCCCTGGCCGGCATTAAAGTTCAACGGCTGCTTTCCGAGCCTACAGCGGCGGCAATTTCCTTTGGGGTGGACCAGGTGAATGAGGATGATGCCAGGACGATTCTGGTATTTGATTTTGGTGGCGGCACCTTTGACCTCTCTGTTCTTACGATCAGTGGCGGGCAATTTATAGAGCAGGGCAAAGGCGGTAATATGTGGCTCGGCGGAGAGGATATTGACCGGAAACTGGAAGAGTATGTTTTACAGGAAACCGCCCGTGAATATGAAATTGATGATATTGCCGCAATGATAGCTGGGCAGGATCCCGGTGTGAAAAACCGTTTCCTGGGAGAACTCAAAGCTGCTGTTGAACAGGCAAAAATCAAGCTTAGCCATGAGCCGGAAGTCTATATCGAACTTTTGGGCCTGCTCAAGGATGCCGACGGCGACCTTTTGGATGTGGATGTTACGCTGACCCGGGAAACCTTCGAAGCGTTGATCCGGCCTGAGGTGGAAAACACCCTGACCCTGGTTAAAAAGCTGCTTGATGATATTTATTTCTCGCCGGATCTTATCGACAATGTGTTGATGGTGGGCGGCAGTTCAAAAATTCCATGCATTATCAAGGCAATGGAAGATATGTTCGGCAAGGAAAAAGTGATGCTCCATGACCGGCCCATGCTGGCTGTTGCCGAGGGCGCCGCGATTTTAAGCCACCGCCTTGCCGATAATTACGAGTGTCAGGGGTGCGGGGGCATTGTCGGGCAGTCGGACACCATTTGCAGCCATTGTGGATTTGACCTTGAACGGCATACTATAGACCAGGGTGTATTCAACATTGTTCATGCTGCAGCCCATGACTACTATGTTGCCCTTGACAATGGAGACAAATACCTGTTTGTCGAAAAAAATACCCCTTTGCCCTGCGAACAGGAGGAAGTCTTCAGGCTTGTGGACGCCTATCAGCAATTGATTCATATGAAATTTTTCAATATTGTCAATGAAGCAGAGGAATCCATTGGCGACTTCTGGCTGAGCATTGATGAGGAGGACATCAGGGAGTACCGGTCCAACTCGGATGACAAGGAATCTGATACGCCTTTCAGTATCTCGGTGAAGTTGAAAATAGATGAAAACAATATTGTCGAGGTTTCAGGTGCTTTGACACAGCTTCCGGACGTTGGCTTAAGTAAAACCCTGTCCAGGGGCAAGGCAGACGAAAAGCTGTTTATGGAACTTGAAACCATGATTGATAAAGCCAATGCAGATGAATCCGATACTTATGCCGTGGAGGAGTTGACCGTCAGAAGTGCGGATATCGTAAAGGATATCCACAATGTTCTCGATCCAACCACCGGAGAGGTTATCGACAGGGTTTACACCCTGGCAAAGATGAAGATCGACAAGGCAAAAAAGCTGTTTGAAGAGAATATACTCTGCTATTCGATGATTTATTACGCCAAAAGTGTACTTGAGGAATTTCCATGGGTTTTGACTGATAAGCAGCGTTTACAACTGGTAAAAAAGATTGCGTACCTGAAAACAATGAACCGGATAGGCACCTATGAAGAGAACCTTGCCGCTTTTGTCGATCTGGACGAGTTTCTTGAAACATTCCCCTTAATCAATATGCTGATGGATATAAGCAAAGCAGGCGAACTGTGTGAAATCCATGATCCCAAAAAGGCTGCGTCTTTTTATAATGCAATCGCAACCCTCATGAAAGCGGTGAGCAACACAAATATCGAACTGGTAACCAAGACTGTGGATAAAATTATGCCCGAAGCCTTCGACATCATCCGCAAATACGACAGCAAAACCGGTATCGTTCAAAAAGGTGTTGTCAGGTAAATGACTGTTACGGTCACCTGTCCGGTATGCCATTTTACCAACATTCCGGAAGATCGTGACACCTGCCCCCAATGTGATGCGGACCTGGTCTGTTTCCGGCTTCTGGAGGCCCTTTCCGAGATCCCGGCCGAGGCGGCTGCGGTTCTGCCGCAGGCTTCAGAACAAAATACTACCCAACCCCCTGGTGGGAAAAAATACCGGATTCCGGGTATTATGTGGCCGGCCGCCTTGCTTCTGGTTTTGCTGGTGCTGGGTTTCGGATATGCCATCAACCGGTTCGGTATTATGGCCGGGAGGGTGAAACAAATGCAGTCAAGCATTACAAAAATGGCGGCAATGG
The DNA here is from genome assembly GCF_000233695.2 of Desulfobacter postgatei 2ac9. Classification (NCBI taxonomy): domain Bacteria; kingdom Pseudomonadati; phylum Thermodesulfobacteriota; class Desulfobacteria; order Desulfobacterales; family Desulfobacteraceae; genus Desulfobacter; species Desulfobacter postgatei. The sequence continues at coordinate 2,018,900 of NZ_CM001488.1, forward strand.
CGGCGGATGACCGCGCCGTGATCCGGGAAACCGGCCAATCGGTCCGGGAATTGCGGCAGGCATCCGCAGGAGCACTGGAAACGATTAAAAAAATGCAGGAGATGTTAAGCACCGGGATCTCCCAAACAGCCGACTGTCCGGAAACCGGGCCGGTTCTGCCGGAGGTCTCTCCACCACCGTCCCCCCCGGTCTGTTTCAGGCAATACCAGGCAAAGGATTCAGACACCCTTTGGGGAATATCCCGTGCCCTTTACGGTTCAGGCAGATTTTACCCGGTTTTGATGGAACATAATCCGGATCTGGCAATATATGACATCAGCAGCAGGGATCGCCTGCGCTACCTTTGTGACAAAAAGGCTGTTTTGCAGGTTTACGGGGAGATCACCGGAACCGTAAATGGAAAACGGTATTGGAAATATAAAATCAGGCCCGGGGATACCCGCGGTTCCGTCATCAGGCAATACTGTTCACATGGAACCGACTGCCTTGTTAAAGAGATCCCCTTTAAGCCGGGGATGACCATCGGGATATATCTGGAGTAACCATGGCTAAAAAACGAAACTCAATCGACGTTATTTTGAAACGGGCGGAAAAACTGTTTGAAACAGGAAATTACCTGTTGGCGGAAAAAGAATTCAAAAAAGCAAAGCATAAAGATAACAGCCCGGAAATAGAAGAGAAACTGGCCATATGTCTTAAACACACCCAGGGCCTTAAGGGCGAAGAATGGGTAAAAAAAGGGCAGAAAGCAGAAAGCAGAAATGATCTATCCGGTGCTCTCTCCTGTTTCAAGGAGGCCGAAGCGCTGTTACACGAAGCCTGGCTTAGGGATAAGATTCGTGACCTTGAACAAAGCCTTTTGGGTGGTGAAATGGTTGCCAGGGCCGAAACCGCAGTCAGGAATAAGGATTATCAGGCCGCAGCCGATCTTTATGCAACACTTGGGCAAATTCACAAGAAGGAAACCTACCTGTCCGACAGTGCAGTCTGCCTTGTAAAAGGAAACATGTTTGATCAGGCCATTGAACTGTTCACGTCGTTGAACAGCCTGGATGATGCGGCACACTATCATTTTGGTTATGCCCTGGCAAAGCAGGGCAGATATATAGACGCCCTGGGCCAGTGGGAGATGATTGATTCCGGTGATGCGGCCTTTGTTTCGCAACAGCATCAGGTCCTGGATTTTGCCGTTGAACAGCTTAACGCGTCCATGAATGCCGGGTCTGATATCAACGGGATATTGGCAGATGCGGGCAGGCTTTTGAACGGCAAGTCTGTCCATGGCAATGACCGATTGGTCAAAGGGCTTGGGGTGCTTTCGGATTACTGCCGGCTCTCCCTGGCCAGGCCCCTGTGGGAAACAGGCGATTATGGCGCGGTGGCAACCCTTTTGGAGTCTATGATTTTCAAGCAAGATCCCGCCATAATCGTTTTAAGTGCCCTCACATACTACCATCTGGCTGAAACACAGGCAGAATATACCCGACCTATGGCTGATTATTGGCTGACAGCCGTTTATTCAAGCGACCTGGCCAAGGCTGTGGGGGATGACCCGGGAAAACTGGACAAGGTTCGGCAACGTTTGATTCGTATGGCTGAAAATAGAATCAACACCATGGCCGGGTCTGACGATTTAAACGGTGCCGTCGCAACGCATTTTGATATGGACAAGGCACTGATGGCCGATCTTTTGGCCATCTCCGGGGACCTGCAGGAAAGCCATTCTGTTCCATGGATCAGCACCCCCTGTTTTTCAAAACGCTACGGCCTTTCTGACGCCGTTCTGGCAATGATTCGGGAGAACAGGGATTATTTCAGGGATGAGGAGCATTACCTTTCGACCGGTGCCTGTTATTCCCGGATCGGGGAAAGTTTTTATGCATTGAAAACCGTCAGTGCCAAGGAGGCGTTTAACCGTCTTGAATCAATGGATGCCGCAGATTCGACTGATGAGTTCACAAATTATGCCCGGGGGCTTATCCGCTTTGAATATGGAAAATTTGTCCTGGAAAATGGTGAAAAGAATTTTCTCGACTACTTTGACTCAGCAGCCGGTCTATTTGAAACCGTGCCTGGTGTTGAAAAAAAATTTTCACAGCAAATGATGCAATATGATGGCCGGCACCTGTTTGAATATGAATCGCTATTGGGTTTTTTATATAAGCTGAGGCCCTCCGGGCCGATATCCGAAGCATATTCCTTTTTTATGGGCCAGGCAGCCCTTGAGAAGTTTAACAGGGGAAAAATAAACAATAAACAGTGCCTTGTTGCCCTTGAAAAAGCCCTTGATGTAGATCCGGGTAATGAATATGTCATCCATCTCAAGGAGCAGATCGCGATTGTCCTGGAAATGGATGCCCTTTACAGTGCCATGAATAAGAGAAAGATGGGTAAGGCTGTGGCACTCGCCACAAAATCCCCTTTCCCTGAACTCCGGGACAAATTTTTTGAGTTTATCGAACAGATGATGGAACAGATCGAAGAGAGTGGACTGGAAAAACATTACCACATAGCGGAATTGAATGATCTGCGCAATTCCTGCATGGCGGTTGACCCGCTCCATCCCATTATTGACACCCTTGAAATGAAAATTCACCTGCTGGGAGATTGAAAACAGATGAACCCCTATGCTGTGCTGGGCATTGACAAAGATGCCTCAAACAAAGAGATCATCCAGGCGGCTGCCTTGGGGATGCGGCAAAGACGCCATGACGCCAAAACCATTGCCCAGGCCCAGAAAAAATTGCTTGACCCGGTTTCCAGGGCCTGCTGGACATTTATCCATTTTTTTGATTTTGAGGACGCCAAAAAACGGTTGGAACGGGAGTTGGATGAAATTTTAACCGCTTACGACAACACCGAAGGGGATGATGGATTTGGTGCCCCTTGCCTTGGAATCTTTGACGGCCACCATGGGCAGTGAAAAAGAACAGCTAAAAAAGAAACTCATTGATTTCCAGCAGCAAATCGCCGGTTTGAAACTGGAACTTGCTGTGCAGGCCGAGGATCGGCAAAAACGGGAAAACGCGTTTTTTACGGGCCTTCTTGAGATCATGGATGCCTTTGAATCAATTGAAGATAATCTTGAATTAAAAAAAGAGAGCCTGGACAAACCGGCAAGAATGCTTGGGAAAAATATCTGCGCCATCCACAAAAAGCTTTTAAGGTTGTTTCAATCCGCAGGGGTCGCCCCCATAGCCTTTCAGGACGGAAAAGCGGTCATGGCGCAATGCAAGGTGCTTGAGACAAGGGCGGACCCCGGCCGGGAAGACGGCTCCTTAGTTGAGATCGTTAAAAAAGGCTATCTCAATACCCGGGACGGCACGATCCTGCGGAAGGCCGAAGTGATTACCATCCGCAATGATATTATAGAGAGGTAAACATGTTTATTGAATTATTGCGTAAAAATGGTCATGGTGCAGACACGCGTTTATATGATCGGGTGAGTTACGTTAGTTACGAAAAATTTTGATGTTCGATTTTAGCAGGATAAAAGGGTATGGAAAGATATTTGCTGGTTATTGTGTTGGGGACTGTCGGGGGGCTTTTGGCACAACGCTTTAATGTGCCTGGCGGTGCCGTTGTCGGGGCCATGCTGTTCTCTGGGATTACGGTTCTGTTTTTACCCAAGGGGATTTTTTTGCCGTCATCTGTGCGCACCGGCATACAGATCATTTTGGGCATCACCCTTGGGGTCTCCGTTGACCGGTCTCTTCTGACTCTGGGGGTCAAAATAATGCCCATGGCAATTTTGAGCACCATTGTTCTGTTGACGGTGGCCGTGTGCATGGCATTTATAGCCAACAAGATTGGGCTGGTCGATTTTGGTACGGCCCTGTTCGGCTTTTCTCCGGGGGGAATGACGGGCATGGCCATTTTAGCCCAATCCGAAAATCATAACGGATCTTTTGTGGCATTTTTTCATCTGGTGAGAATATTCACCCTTTTTCTGGTTATTCCGCTGCTCGTAAAGGTGGTGATGTATCTACAGCACAAGGGAATTCTCTAATTTTTATCAGCCGCCGCTTTTTTTTCTTCTAACTCCTCCCAGCGTGAATAAAGGGATTGGACCAGGGCCTGGGCCTGCTCAAGTTTCTGGCAGGTCTCTGCTAGAAGGGCCGGGCTCTGGATGACGTCAGGATGCTGGACCTGTTCGGAAAGATCCTCAACCCGCTGTTCTGCGTCCAGAATCTTTTCTTCTATATGTTCCAGTTCATATTTGTCTTTAAAGGAAAATAACAACTTTTTGGCCGGGGCCGGTTTGGTTATCTCCTTTTTAGTTTTTTCCTCCACAGGCTTCTCGGGTTTGTCCAGCGCAGTCCTGGCCTTGAGAATCTGGCCGAAATCCTTGTAAAACTTGGGCGTTTCACTATTGTCAAGGTAGAGCATGCGATGACATACCCGGTCCATGAGATACCTGTCATGGGAGACGATGATCACTGCCCCTTCAAACTCTTTGATGGAGGTCTCCAACACTTCCAGGGAGAGGATGTCAAGATCATTGGTGGGTTCGTCCAAAAGCAGCAGGTCACAGGGTTGCCGCATAATTTCAGCCAGGACGATTCTTGCCTTTTCTCCGCCGGAAAGCCGTCCCACAGGCATGTCCAGCTGGTCAGGCATGAAAAGAAATCGTTTGGCCCAGGAGACCACATGAATGGGGCGGCCTTTGTAATTTATTGAATCTCCGCCAGCCGGATTCAGGGCATCCCGCAGGGTCATTTCCGGGTCCAGATAGGTGCGTTCCTGGTGGTAGACGGCTGTTTTAAGGTTTTCCGCCCATTTTACAGTTCCCTGGTCCGGCGCCATGCTTTGTTCGATCAGGGAGAGGAAGGTGGATTTGCCCGAACCGTTGTCCCCGACAATGCCAAGGCAGAAACCCGGCCCCAGTTCAAAGGTGATGCCTGAAAACAGCAGTTTGCCCCCAAAGCTTTTGGTAAGGTTATGCACCCTGAGCAGTTTTCTGGTCTGTCGCCCCGTTCCGGAAAAATCGATATCCATCCGGGCGGTCTGGCGGTTTCTGGTCTTGACTTCGGACAGTTCTTTGCGCAGTTCCTCTGCCTGGTCGATCCTGTATTTGGCCTTGGTGGTTCTGGCTTTGGCTCCCTGGCGCAGCCACTGGTCCTCCCTGCGCATTTTTGATGCCAGGGAGGACTGCTTTTTTGCCTGGGCTTCCAGGTATTTATCGCGTTCCTGTTCAAATGTGTGATAGTTGCCCTGGATTTTGAAAACCCCGCCCTGGTAGTACCGCGCAATTTCCATGGTATGGGAGCAGACGGTTTCAAGAAATGCCCGGTCATGGGAGACTGCCACAAAAGAAAACCGCGCGGTTAAGAGCATCTGCTCAAGCCATAAAATTCCGGCAATGTCCAGGTGATTGGTGGGCTCATCCAGCAACAGCAGATTCGGTTCCAGGCAAAAGGCCCGGGTGATGGCAAGGCGCTTGCGCCAGCCGCCTGACAGCGCTTTTGTTTTTATGGCGGCATCGGTAAAACCACCTAACCCCAAGGCCCTGTTCACCCTCCGGTGGCGCTCTTTTTCCTGCAGATCCAGGGATGCCAGAGTGTTGAACAAAACCTGCTCAATGGAAAGTTCCGGGTCAAATTCATCTTCCTGCGCAAGATAGACCACGCATTGGCCGGGCTGGACACTGAGTTCGCCTTCGTCCGGGTTGCTCAGACCGCAGATTATTTTTAAAAGGGTGGACTTGCCGGACCCGTTCATCCCGATCAGGCCAAGTTTTTCTCCGGGTTTTACATCAAAGCTTAACCCTGTGAATAAGGTGTCGTCACCATATGCTTTGCACAGTTCTTTTACAGATACTAAAACCGTCATCAGAATTACTCCTCCTGGGCCTGGGATGGTCTGAGATGGCGGTACACCCGGATCATTTTAATCATGAACACCAGGGCTAAGGTCAGACTGATCAGGATGATAAAACTTGCGGCAAAAAAGGTCATGATAAAGCTGAACGGATCATTTAAACCATAAGCGCCCCGGATAAGGTCTACACCGAAAACTAAGAAAAAAAGGGAGATTAAAATGCATAACACCTGAACTGTCCACCACATATATTTCATTTGATATCCTTACAAATTAAAAGGGTTCCCTGCCAAAGGGGTATTCCTGAAAATATGAAGCAGTTTATAATTCATTGGAAGTCTCCTTGGGCGCATGAACAGGGAGTCATTGTATATTGGTCTGCATGATCAGTTCCCTGCGGTACAGATCAAGGATTCGTGCTTTGGAAATCATCCCGGAAAATCTGTGGTGATCCACCACCGGGATGTGGTCAATGTTAAAGGTCTCCATGAATTCGAGCACATCATGGAGATTATCGTCAAAGGATGCCGTCACCATATCCCTATCCATGATCTGGTTAAGAAAGATCATGTCATAAAAGGCCGGATCCAGGGCATATTTCCTGATACTTGACACGCGGACCATGCCCATGTAGTTGCCGGTCTCATCTGATATAACCGGGTAATGGTCGCGGTCTGAATTGCGGATTATATCGATAAATGCTCTGAAAACCATATTTTCCGATACAGGCGTGTAGTTGGTGTCTATAATTTCGTTTAAACTTAAATCGGACAAAATTCTTGCGTCCGTTCCGGGCCGCATGAATTCTCCGCGTTCAATAAGGTCTTTAAAATAAAAGGAAGAAGGTTCAATAATATAGCTTAATGTAGAGGAAATGGAAGAAACCAGCAGCAAGAGCAAAACGGCCTCGTAGCCGCCGGTAATTTCTGCAATCAGAAAGATACTGGTCAATGGCGCCTGCATAACCCCGGCCATGATACCGGTCATACCTAAAAGGGCATAAGCGCCTTCTGAGGTTACTGCGGCATTGGGGAAAACAAAGATCATGGCTTTGTGAAACACTACCCCGGTAAGGCTGCCAATAACCAGGCAGGGCGCAAAAATACCGCCGGAACCTCCCCAGCCAAGGGTCATGGATGTGACAAATATCTTCAGAAAAAGACCGATGAATACCAGCCAGAATGTCATGGGAAAAGTGCCGCTCACCATTTCCATGATCGGATGATACCCCTCACCCAGAACCATGGGCATGAAAATTCCTATGGTACCCACTGTGCAGCCGCCGATCATGGCCCGAAGCCAGGGAGATACAGGTGTTCGTTTGGCCAAAGCACCGACTTTTCTGAGCGTCCATGTAAAGATCACGGAGATCAACGCGGTGAACAGGGCCAGCCCGATGCTGCCCAGGATATCTCCCGTAAAAAAACTGAAGGGGTGATGCTGGAAAAGCTCTTTTGCAGGGATGATGGCTTCACTGATCTGTGCGCCGGCTACAGCCGCAATGGTAATTGGGATGATATTGACAAATTTCCACTCCCCAAGAATAATCTCAACGGAAAAAATGAGTCCGGCTACAGGGGCGTGAAAGATGGATGCAATGGCGCCTGCCGTGCCGCAACCGACCAATGTCATGCGCTGCCGGTCATTCAGGTCCAGAAATTTAGCAATATTGGAGCCTATGGCAGACCCGCTCATGACAACCGGGGCCTCAGGACCTGCAGACCCGCCGCTGGCAATGGTTAAAAAACTGGATATAAGCCTGGAAAAGGTGGAGCGAAACCTTAAAAGGCCTCCCCGTCTGGATACGGCATATATGACTTCCGGCACGCCATGGCCTGCACCTTCCCGCACAACCTTGTCAAGAAATAAAAATGAGAGCATGGCACCGATGCCCGGCAGAATAAATGCCCAGGCATACTGGCGGTACGGGGCAAGATATTCAAGAACCGATGCCAGGGACAGTCTTAATGCCACGGCTGCAAGACCTGCAAAAATACCGACAACTGCGCCGGCAGTCATCAGCACCAGCCGGTCATCAAAAAGAAAAAACTTTGCATAAAAAATGTTATAGAGTTGTTTAATTGTGCGCATGGTGAGTCCGGGTAATTGCTTACGTCTTGTCGGCTAGGTGAAGGGCATCAATTTTTTCAATCAACTCGGATTGTTCCGGGCAGGTTTTTAAAAATTCACTGAACTGCTTGTTCCGTAAATACAAAGCAAGAGAGGAGAGCAGATGAAGGTGAAACTTCAATTCTGGAAACAGGATAAAAAACAGGGTAGATACAGGCTTCTTGTCCAATGCATGATAATCCACGGGGTTTTTAAGGAAGCAGGCTGAGACCATAGGTTGTTCGAGATATTCAAGGGGCGTTCTTGGATGGGGAATGGCAATGCCGCCGCCGATTCCTGTGGATAGTGCTTCTTCTCTTTGAACAAGCTGCTGGACAAGGTCCGTTTTAAACTCATCCGGAATCGCCTCAATTCGTTCAACGCATGCGTTGATTACGGACGGCACATCAGACCCTGTGTCAATATCATGATACACGCCGCCGGTTTCAAGAGCAGTGGATAAAGAGACCTCTACTTTGGTTTCAGGTCCCTGGGCCGGGCGGGGCTCCAGGTTAAGGGCAATATGGTTTTTTTCAGCCCAATTTTTCAAATCCCTGGCATGAAAGCTGTAGGTTCTTCCCTTTTTGGACACAGGCAATTTTCCCTGACGGATCCAGCGTTCTATGGTTGTACGGGATACCCCTATAGATTGGCATAGTTCAGATATTAGAATTTCCATTTTTTCCTGACGCCGCTTGCTATATAATCAACCTCATTTTAAATATTGATGAATTATATAAACCAAACCAGCCCGAATAACAACCCCGCTCAGCGTAATCGCATGTGACTTGCCTGCAGTTTAAGGGCCATGAAAACAATTGAGGGTCTACCCCCAGAGATTGCAGTGGTCTGAAATCCGGAACCTAAGCATTCATATGCGTGTTGTGTATAGGAGCAGCTTTTGTTTTTCAGAAGCTTGATGGCCAAGATTATCAATAATAGTTCCGGGGCTAAATTCCACATGGTGAACATTTTGATATTGATGTAGTCCACAGTGGGAATTTGAATTGCCCCCACAATACTTCTGCTATTAAATACTGTTTTTAAATAGGCCTAAACGTGAAATAATACAAAGTCCACACTTAACGTTGAGTTAAGCGGCTGCCGAGCAGCCCAAAAAACTTCCGACGGTTGATACCCGTCTTCAACTCATTTGTTGGAGGAACCCGATCCATCGGGTGAGTTTTGCACGACGCCCCCCTTGGGTAAAAGCCCCGAAGCCCTCTCTGTCCGCCCGTCAGGGCTTCGTCCAATCGAGATGCTGGACGAAGTCAGCACCGCGATTCACGGCGGCGGAGCCGCCGTGAACGTTGCGGTCACTGGCCGCGAGGAACGAGCGGTCCTGTGCACTGGATGGTTAACCGCCAATTATTTCATTCAACCCCTCAATGATGAGCGTCAACTCTTCGTCGGATGCTTTTGATATCCTTTTGCCGATTCGTTCTGTAGACAGGATTCGAATCTGGCTGATCTTTACCCACGATTTTTTGGGAAGCTTGGCGTCCACAAGTTCCATAGTTAGTGGATAGCCTGCATTTTGCCGCTGGCTGGTGATCGCGACGGCAATTACAGTGCCCGATCTCTCGTTAAATACATTGTGACTTAAAATGAGAACAGGGCGTAAACCGCCCTGTTCACTTCCAATGACTGGATTTAAATCTGCCCAATGAATGTTACCCCTTAATATTGCGGCCATTCTTCCAACTCCGATGAGAAGCCTTCCTCAGCTAAAGACTGTTCGAATTTAGGGTCAAGCTTGGAGCACTCCTGCGCAAGACGGGTTTTCTCAATGCGCATAAGTTTTTCAGCAACGGCCTGTTGAATGGCGTTGCTACGGCTTGAAAAAAATTTTGATTTGACAAGCATATCAAGCTGTTTAAGTGTTTTATCGTCAATTGTAATTGCAATTTTTGATACTGGCATTTTTATCACCTCCGAGTATGATAATAAATCATACCCTATGTTTTTTCAAGCTAAATTTTTCTGACGGTTAACGATAAGTTCACCGGCTGCAATGGAGTGCAGCGGAATTGCCGTCCGGTGCAGCGCTTGGTTGGCCGATTTCTTCAAGCTTTTTCTTTGCCGGGCGTACTTGGTAAAGTTGCTGCTCTTCTCTGACGCAGAGTTGCTTTTCCGTTTGAATCAATTTTTCGAATTTTAATTCAGACTTATCAAACAAATCTTGGCTTTCAGCCTTAAGGTAACGCGCAGCCAGGCGGCAATAATCAGAGTCTATTTCAATGCCAACACTGTTACGCCCGCATTTTAATGCAGCAACCATGCTCGTTCCAGAACCACAGAAAGGGTCAAGGACAGTATCTTCAACGAAAGAAAACATCCTTATTAATCTATTTGCTAATTCCAATGGATAAGGTGCTGGATGATTTTTAAGAGATGTGCCTGGCAAGTTCCAAATCTGCTGGAACCAACGATTAAAATCTTCTTTGTTGATCATGCTTTTTTCACGTTGTTTCTCCGTTGGTTTCCTATACCCCCCTGGTTTTCTTTGCATAAGAATAAATTCAATATCATTTTTTATTATTGCATTCGGTTCATAGGGTTTGCCAAGAAATTTTGATCCATTGGTAACCTCATATGATGCATTCGCTATTTTATGCCAAATTATGGGGTTTAGGTTGTCAAACCCGATTTTCCTACAAAGTACACAAATGTCTGAATGAAGAGGAAAAACAAGGTGTCTTCCAAATTTTCGCCTTGAAACACAAACATCCCCAACCACACAAACAAGCCTGCCGCCTGGAACTAGAATCCGAAATACATGTTCCCATACCCTTTTAATTTCCTTCAAAAAGCATTCATAATCCTCGATGTGGCCTAATTGATTTGGATTGTCATTATATTTTTTTAAATTCCAGTAAGGCGGAGAAGTAAGAACCAGATGAACAGATTCATCTGGTAAAAACGAAAGGTCTCTTGCATCACCATTGATTAATCTATGAATTGTTGTATTTTGCACTATGAAATAAATCCTCCAACGTGTGCTATTATTGCGTGTGCAAAATTTTTGACAGATAATTCTTCAGAAGGAGTTGAAAATATCCCTTCTGGGCCATCAGTACGATTTGAAGTTATGAAAGCCGATGCTGTATAGTGCCTTTCTAATACAAGTTTTCTACAGAAAATTTCATATCGCTTCATATACGAAGCACCTTTAAATTCTGGGAATACATGAAAATGAGGTTCTCTGACACGAACTGGTCGTGTTGATGCTTGACAGTCTTCAAGCATAAAGAAATATCCCAAAAAAGGTTGTGGACTTGTATGAAATGCGCCCTCTCTATATGCGGTCCATAAATCAAGAGCACTGCCCATTGCCTCTTCAGTCCGATTATTGAAGTTATTACCAAATGAGGGGCCTACTTGTGATTTGGCTTCAATTGCGGCAATAAGTTTTCCATCCTTTACAACGAGAAGATCCCATTCCTTTGTTGGTCGGAAATATCCTGGCAGATCAAGTGCGCCTTTTCTCTGAATGAAATGCGCATCTAAACCCGTAGAAATAATAAGTCGTGCAAAAAGTTCTATAAAACCATCCATTTGGGCACCGCCAGTGACAGCTCCGCGAAGGCCATAATCGACTTTTCCACTTTTCTTTTGTTTTTCTTGTTGTGAAAGTCTTGTGTCCCAGTAATGGGATACTGCGGCGCCTATCATTTCTTCAATATTTTCAGGTATTTTTAAAGCCATCACTATTCAACCTTATCATTATGATTATATTCTGCAAAAACAAATTATTCACCGGCCAACGCTTTGCTCACCGGTAAATTAGGAGCGCAGCGAGTAATTTATCCGCGTGCAGCAACTTATTATACGGCATTTGGCTCGACAGCTCAAACAAGGCTGCCTAATATCCACTGTTTAGTAGCCCTAGAATTAAAAGATTTTCTCCCGTACCCCACGGTTAGCAACTCTTCAGGCAGATACTCATCATACTTTTCAATTAGCTTTTGCTGAATAGAAAGTGTTCTCGAAAGTTCGGTTTCATCCGGTAGTACACCATTTGCTATATCTATTAAGCAATTCTTTATGTCATCCGCATTAGAATTTTGTACTTCAATAACACCAGCAAAAACGCTACATAAAAAACCGCTTCGAATGAGTAAAACAGCAAGGGTATTAACGACTTTATCACCCATCCATGAGAAAATATAACAGTGCTTACCATTTTGATAGACGGGTTGATATTCAAGGTTGGCTTCTTTAAAAAAGTACGCTCCTTCTATAAATAACTGCCTTCCGGGATTATCCACAAAATCTATTTTCTGATTGCCAATCTCAATACGATAGTCACCAGTTCGATAGATACTTAACATCTCTTGTCGAACCCTGTCATGAATCGACATGCCGCTACCGTTAAATTTTGGAGGTTTACCGCCTTTTGTAGCACTCACGTAGATTACTTTCTTTTCATCATCAATATCCGTGACCTTCCACCTACGACCACCAAATATAATGTGCTGATCTTTTAGAATTAGCGAATCAACGGGTAGCGTTCCAAGTGTTTTGCTTCCGGCAACAATGCGGAATTCCTCAGGTGTTTTAAAGACCGCATAGAAGGTATAGGAATTGGTAAGACGTTCGCCTTCACTTCCTAAGACTAGTTCACCGCTATTGAGTTGTTGTATTAACTGAACTGTTCCCATATGGGACAAGAGGGTCTTGAAGTGATGAATAGATATTTCTTTGAATGATCCTTGCTCACACAATAAAGAGTACAATTGATCTGCTCTGACGCTTCCCCACTGTGCTATTACGGCAAGAATCTGGTGTAAAAGTGTTGAGAGGTGCATTTGCTCTGTATCTGCTGGTTCAAACCAATTCTCTACGATAAGTAACCGTATCATTGCTAATGACTGAACCAACTCTAATCTAAGACCATCTACAATATTAGATTTATCACTCAGTTCATTTTCAGCGATGAGCATTCGTAAAATAGATGGTGAATTTCTTCTTCCGGATCGACCTAAGCGCTGACGTAAGCTTGATACCGAGTGTGGAGCGGTAACCTGAATAACAGAACTTACTTTGCCGATGTCGATACCTAACTCTAGGGTCATGGTACAAATGGCAGTAGTAGGTAGGGTCTCTTTTTGTAATCTAGCTTCTAAAGTTTCTCGCAGTTCCTTGGCTAAAGAACCATGATGTGGGAAAAATTCATTCGGTACGACTTGCTGTTCGCATAAATCGCTTAACTGCGCAGCAATACTTTCTGTACGGCTTCGGCTATTCGCAAAAACCAAATGTGAGTCGCCTCTACAGAGTTTATAAATTTCCTGACAAATCCGTTGTTCGGCAGAGGTGCGTGTTTCATCTGCCATGATATCTATCGGTTCTAAATATCCCTTCACCTGAACCTTAATAGTGCTTTGCTGCTTACTGCTGGTAATGGTTTCACAAGGCAGACTATTATTTGGCCTGAGAGAATGAGGAACTTTTTCAAGCTCTCCGAGAGTCGCACTTAACGCAACTCGTGGAATAGGATTGGAGATTCGACCAGTAATATGTTCAAGACGGATAAGTAGGGAAAGTAATTGCTGACCCCGTTCTGTTCCGATAAACGCATGAAATTCATCAATGACGATATATTTGAGTGAGGTGAAGGATTGTTTTACCCATCCCGGCTCCCTGACTAAGAGGGATTCTAAGGATTCAGGGGTAATAAGGAGAATGCCGGAAGGATTATTTCTGGCTTTCTTCTTTTTGGATTGAAGGCTATCACCATGCCACGGCGTAACCTGCATATCCAACATTTCACTTAAGCTTTCCAGCCTGCGGTACTGATCGTTAATCAGCGCCTTTAAGGGACTTATATACAGAATTCCAAAGCCGTTTTCCTCTTCGGCTATTGCACTACATGCTGGTAGAAAAAAAGCTTCTGTTTTACCTGCCGCCGTTGATGCGCTAATCAGAACATCTCTATCACCTGACAAAATAGGTGCGATTGCCCGTTTCTGTATTTCTCTTAGATCAGGCCATCCCTGATTAAACAACCATTTTTGTACACGCTTATCAAGGCGCTGATATTCCTCTATCATAATTTGAAATCAGCTAATCCGCCAGAGTTCATAATTTCGATAGTCTCTTCGTCCACCATAATTTCATCTGTATCACTTGGACGATCATCCTCAATCGTAATTGATTGAACTAACTGCGACCATTGCATAGAAGGGTTTTGCTCCAAGACTGCCAGCATATCTAAAAATGCTTTGATGGTATTTCTTGGCGTACGGAAATAAGCATCCCCGATAGTCTGGCTGCAATGGTGTAGAAATGATTTTAGGGCATCATCTGGAACAAGATATTTAGACGTGTCGCCTTCGGCAAATACATGGCGCAAGTTCTTCAGGAGAATATAGAGTTCTTCAGGTGTTAAACTCGATAGGTGAAGTGCTGGAGAGGAGTAATCAATCACACCTGCTCGCTGTGCAAAGCTGTTTTCAGCTAAACGGGATTGCAGCGCTTCATAACTATATAACCCTCTGCGGGGATCTAGTAAAAACTCCGGTGTACCACCCAGTAGAAATCCGAGATATTCTGCCGAACCCTGAAGGCAGTCATTTAAAATCCGTAGAATCTGCTCATAGTTAGATGTGCGTGCTTGCGTGCTGCTCAATTTATACAGATTGACCATCTCATCCAGATTAACGAGTAAGCCTTCATAGCCTGCCTGACGTACAAATAGGCTCATAAGTTTTAACGCATCATAAAACGAGTTGTCCGAAATAATCGTTCTGACATCAAGATCCCTTCGGGCATCGGTCTTTGTAGTGTATTCAGCACGTAGCCAACGAATAGCATTTGTTTTTAGTTCTTCATTATCCTGCTCATGGCCGTTCCAGTAAGCATCAATGACTTTTGCAAAATCATACCCGCCAACCAGTTCTGATAAAGAGGCTAATTTTTGATGTATTACTGTTGAAACGTTAGTGTTCTTTTCATCTGCTTCTTTACGAGCCTGAGTTACAAACCGTTCTACAACATTAGCTAATGCATTTCCATCCGGCTTATTACGGGTTGCCAGATTCCTCATAAGTTCGGAATATAGATTTCGTGCCTGACCTGAAGAAGCCTGTACACGTCGATCCGGTGAAAGATCCGCATTGACCGTTACCAGTTTCTTTTCAAGGGCAATGGAACGTACTACGCTCAGAAAAAATGTCTTCCCTGAGCCATAATCGCCAATGATAAGTCTGAATGCTGCACCACCCTCAGAAATTCTTTCGATGTCCTTATACAACGCTTTAACTTCATTACTTCGACCTACCTGAATGTGCTGAACCCCGATCTTAGGAGTCACGCCTGATTTCAGTGATTGAATGATTGCGTCACGTTCTTTTAACCGGATACGTTTTTCCATAAGTTTAACCTTCTATCTCTTCTACGATTTCCTGATCGACATAAATTGCGTCACCATCTTCTTCTATTACAGCTGCATCTGCTTTATCAAACGACCAGTCATTAATAGTTTCCAATGCTCCGCTAACCATCAGACCTGAATCACGGCACAGCGCCTCCACTTCTTCACGAGTCCATTTATCTTTTCGTATCAGGCTTTCAAACAAAGCATAATGACGTTTATCAATTCCGATTTCTTCCTCTATAGTAGTGCTGTCCGTAGTTGAGTTACCGGGCTCGCCTGTAGGTTCCTCTTCCACGAATATTGCGCCCAACATGCTTTGTACATCTTTGGTTTCTGATTCGTGAATCGCAAGGATACTTTCATTCAACTGGAACGAGGTAGGAGTTGACGAAGTTGTTTCTGATTGAGAACTTGAAGGTCTTAAACCAGCTTTACCTGATGACATTCCATGAATATCTCCGGTAACAAGGGCTTTATCAAGACCTAACAAGGTATAGAGTTTTTCAAGTTGTTTGATTTCTTCTGGATCTATTTTTCCATCCGCCATCGCTACACCGACAAGTATGCGACTAACCGCTGCTTTTTCTGTTTTACCTAATGTTTCCAGTCTGGCTTTCAAGCCTGTGATATTTGAAGGTGTATTGAGCCTCCATATTAAGTAGGCGTGTAGTGATTGTTTTTCGGTAGGTGATAGATTGGTATCGTAGTCAATGAGCTGAGTTAATAAATTTAATTCCGCCTGATCGACATGCGAATCAATTGTGGCAACCATTGCCCCTAGACGGAGTGCCATGCCCATTTCACTATAAGCCTTGGATGGTTCAAAGTATTTGCTGTGTCCTTCAGGAAATAGAACCAGTTTTCCATCTGCGCTCGTCTTAGCATGATGGTAACGAGTATCAGGAGCTATGCCATAACCCGCTTTTTGAGCAAGGTTCTGAATTAATTCAGCTTCCTTTTTATTGATCTTGGAAGGTAAAGGCGATTTGGTATATGTCCAGAATTCCTCAACATCAACCAGCCCTTTTTTTGTTGAAATAGCATCATCTGCCCATTTCTTAAATTTACCTAAGCCTAGCGTAGCTCTTAAATCACTGAGTTCGTCAGGTAATAACAACACGGCTTCAATATCTGTCCGTGAAGTATCCGGTTTGGCAAGATACCTGCTATAAGCATCTAGTTCTGCTGTACATTCATCTGCAATGGCAATCAGCTTATTTACAGGACCTTTTAAATTGCTTGGATCGGGAAGATCCTGTTGAGGCAAGGATATACCACGTAGAGAGGAGCTGGCTGGATGATACTCAATCCTTAACCGTATTTTATTGGGTTTGACAACAATGCCGTCACCATATTTTTTACTATAGAGGCGTGTAAACATCTGGCTGAATTCATATCCACAACGCCGTGCTGGTTTCTTTAAATTATAATCTGGATAAAACCGAATCCAAGCCAATGCCAGTTCGGCGGGAATGGGCTTTTCATCATTTACCGTAGTGGCAAGTCGATGTTTAAATAACAGTGAATCCCTTTGAGGTGTTTTTCCCAGTTCTGGATGTGATACTACGTGAGGACGTAGTAGACACATGATTTCCAATAGACGTGTTGCATAATTTGAAAAGGAGCGACTACTGCCGTAAATGCCTTTTAATCTTAGAACCTCGTCAAACAACGCTTTAAATTCTGTGTCATCTACTTCCTGTTTAAGTGAATCAACGGTAATACGCCTTTCAATGCCATAGAAATAAATAAACACATAACCTAAAGGTGTATCTGGATCACTTCTATTTCCAGATAGCCAACTAAGGAAAGCTCCACGCCCTTTAGGAGTGAGCGATATAAATTTAGGCCAATAGCCTAAACTTTCATCTTCAAATGTGGATGGTTTGTTTTCAATTTTTAGTGAATCATCAACTAATGAGGCTTCTGTTCCATATCCATCTAATGAACTGAGCTTTCCTCCAAAATAAAAGTTACCACCAGTAATTGCATGACCATTGATGATGATAGATTCACTGGATTTTATCCATTTACCAGGTGTTTTGTTTTTGCTTTTTTCCTCGTCATAGGCATATGAAATACTGAAAGTAGCCAGATCATCGTCATCATAACGATTACTGTTCGCCACAACCCTATTGCTTGTAGCCATGCTTACACTGACCTCATTTTTGGAACTTGGCCTATTATTCTTCTGAGCTTGTTGTTTTGAGGGCGTTGCCATTGCTTTGATGGCGTAGTACAAAATTACCGCACCTCCTACTAATAACCAAAATTCCATATTCGCCTCAATTGTGATTTTTTGGATTGCACAGTTGTTTCAGCTGCCGTATAACGATGAAGCTGTGCGGCGCAAACGAAGCGCAGCGTAGTTTGCGTCCGAACGAGCGCCTTGTTATGCATTTGTGCACTCAGACTCTATTGCTTTACCAAGCTTGTCTAAAATCGTTACTAGAGATTCAATGTCTCGACCAGAAACAACGATGCGCTGCCCTTCTTTGTAAGTTGTGTCGCTCGATTTTTGTATATATTTTGAATCAACAATACCTTCATTATGAGCTAGTAAATGTCGTTTTTGGTATAGAGTGTTTAATGATTTGATTTCCTCGTTGGACAGCCAGGCATCAAAGCCTTTACCGATAACAGCCTTCCATAAATCACTTGCCTGATATAGCCTCTGAAATGCATTAAATGGCGCCTTACCATAGGGCTCATACAATCCTTCACAATACTTCTGAAAAGCAACTACACCATCAGAGATGGACGTTTCAATAATTGACCTGCACGTTAACTCAGCTTCATCTTTGCCTGTCGATTCAATTAGTGCCTTTCTAACTACTTCAACGCTTTCTTTTTTGGCTTTAATTTTTCTCAGTGAATCTGAAAAGGTTCTGGTCACCGAGTTGTGTCCACAAGCTGGGCAGAAATAGGCGCTACCTATAACCGCGAATCTGGATGAGCAGTTCTCACATTGTATTTCTAATTGCATTAGTTCTGCGGCTTTTGCAGGGATGGTATGTGTTCTTCTTTTGCCCCCGCTGACCTTCATAGACATTGAAATGAAACTATTCTTTGATTGCCTACGGTTAAATTTTTCTGCCCCAGATTTTAATGCATTATTGATTTTTCCTTTTACGACAGCCAGCGCCTCGGCTTTAGCGTGATCTACCTGTTCTTTAGTGAACCATTGGTCAGCAGGGGCTTCGTGACGGCAAAGCGGGCACCAAACAGCCTCATCTTTGAAAATATTTGACCAATCATCGCTATTTACTTTGAAGATAAATTCACAGTCTTCTGATGGGCATTGTTTGTCGATATAGCCTTTTTCATCAGATTCAATTGGAACTGACACAGACTGGCCGTTCATGCGCTCCATTTCCTTTATTAGATCTTCAAACATGACTGCCTCTCATTTATATGATGCATAACGCGAAACTCACTAGCGCCGGCTGTTTGGCGTCCTGTGCAGTTTGTTGTTAAGTGCCATACGTCTCAGATTTTGTTTTTGCTTGTTCAACCATCAGAAGAACTCTTTTTAGCTCTTCACCATTACCTTTTCCTTTTTCAATCCCTTCGTCCAAAATATCCTTTGCAAGATCGAGATATTTTTCTTTAGATTTTTTTGTTTTCAAACTCTCAGCTTTTTCAATGTAACCTACTGCAATATTATAATATAATTTCGTATTAAATTCGATTGATGTTTTCTGAATCACATTGGATATTTCATCGAATACCTCAAAGGAAATTAGCGCTGATTGTTCTTTCTTGATCTCTTCAAATCGTTCTAATAAAAGATTCATCCGAGATTCGGCAGTATCTCGCTTCTTGCTTGAAAGGGCTATGTCTATTGAATCCCTAATTATTTGGAGATTTCTGATCAATGCTGCCCGATGGAAATTCGACCTGGCGAGTTTCGAATTTATTTTTCTATCTTCATCAGGGTGAAGCCGATTATTAAAAACATAGCGAGCAAGATCATCGAAAGATTTTTGGTCGTTCATGGTTTTTCTAATATTTACGAAAATGGCGAGCCCTATTATCATTGCGACAATGATTCCTATCCCAATTCCCCCAACCCTTTCAGAAAGCCATGTAAAAGACGATACAATGATCCCTATTATGATGAGCCAACTGATTAATGTGGCCTCTGCCTTTTTCATTCTTGTTTTTCCTTTATGCACTTAAAGACAGGGGTGAGGTGCACGCGGAACGATAACCCGGAAATACAAGCCCTGCTTTTTCGCATCCCGCTCCACCCCGTGGTTAAGTGACCTTTCCACTATTTTCCAATAATTCATCGTGTAAAGCATCAATTTCTTTTCGCAAAGCTTCAACAAAAATTTTTGATATTTTAGAATTTGATGATGCTTTGTACTTCCCTGAGTTCCATACAGCGGCTTCTCGCTCAGCTTGTAATAGCTGAGCTTTTTTTTGCTCAATTATTTTTATAATCTCTTTTTTAGGTCTATTCATGAGGACCACCCTGCAATTATAAAGAAAAGGTCAGTTTTTTTGTTGCACTTAACAAGTTGATCTGTGGTTTCCGTTTATCTCCCGCATTCACTTATCTAACGGGATAACATCCAAAAAGTAAGAATAACCAGATCTGCATCAATGTTAAAAAAACAATGATGGAATCATTAACATCATTTGGAAAGGCTTGCAAATTTTTTTCTTTAATTTGCCACATAGTTCACCAAGCACTTATGGTATGATTATGGGATGTAACCCTTGCCAGTAAAGGCGTTGGCTATTTTTATTGTTGGTGACCTGGATCGAAAATCAGGAAGGTTAAATTAAAGGCCTGAGGTGAAGACTACCCTTCGGCCAGGCTCCGTTTTCGACCGGACAACTTCCCCAGACTTTCCTGTTAGGCATGCAAAAATCATCAACATATTACCGCTGGAGGACCTTGAGCTGAAATGATTGAGCTAACAAAGTACGAACGAATGAATAAAGCATTACATGCTCCAGACTGGACAGCTAAAGCCGATTTGGAATTTTTACCCTTCGGGGAAGCCATGAAAATTTTATCTTCGGTGTTATCAAGGTTTTGTGGTAGATTACGACAGCTTCAAACGTGATGCCTTGAAGCTGAAATCCTTATGACTTCTGCAACGTTGGGGTTAATCATCCATTTTAAGGATGGTTTTCGCCAGTTTAAATAGGAATTAAATAAGGCAGATGAATATTGAATTACAGGAAATACGCAGCTTTCTGGCAAACAACCATCCATTTGACCTATTGTCGGAAAAAACGTTGTCCGACTTGTCGGAAAAGCTACAGATACGCAATTTTTCCAGAAATTCCGAGATACCCGATACCGGAACCCTGTTTGATCACCTTTACCTGATCCGTACCGGAAAGGTGGAACTTAATACGGCAGAGGGTGAGCTGCAGGCCCGCCTCGGTGAAAATGATATGTTTGGATATCGTTCATCCCACGTCGGTAGCCGGGACAAGCTTAAAGCATTTGCCATGGAGGAGACCTTGGTATATCAGCTCTGCGCTGCTGATCTATACAGGATTTGCGATCAAAATGCCCAGCTCAACTGTTTCTTTGACACCTCCGATGAAGTGCAAAGTAGACGGCAGCGTGAAGCCATAAGCCTGTTCAGTCAAAGTGATCAGACCCAGCTCAATTTGATGCTTACACCGGTCATGGAACTGTTAAGCCGCAACCTGGTCAAAGTGCCGGTTACAGCCACCATACAGGAGACTGCCCAGGTAATGAGCCAAAATCGTGTCTCTTCAATCCTTATATACCACGAACCAGAACGCCGCGAACAAAAACTGATCGGGATTGTTACCGACCGTGACCTGCGCAATCGGGTTATTGCCAAGGGGCTGGACCTTAACGACAGGGTAAGTGAAATCATGACCGAGAACCCGGCTACGATTAACAGCAGCGATTTTGCTTTTAAGGCCCAACTTCAAATGGCCCGCTACAACGTCCATCATATTCCGGTGATGGCCAACAACCGCCTGGCGGGCATGATTACCACCACTGATCTCACCAGGCGACAGCACACCTGCCCTACGGTCGATATTGTTGGTGATATCTACAAACACACTGATATTGACAGCATAAAGGAGGTAACGGCAAAGATTCCCGAGCTGCTGATCAATCTGGTTGATAGCGGGGCAACAGCCATGAGCGTAGGGCGCCTGATTACGTCTATCACAGATGCCGTCACTATTCGCCTGCTTCAGTTGGCCGAAAAAAGATTGGGGCCTGCTCCCGTGGCCTACGCCTGGGTCGCCGCAGGCTCCCAGGCGCGAGAGGAACAGATTGCCAAGACGGATCAGGATAATATGCTGATCCTGGCGGATGATTACATTCCAAGAGAGCATAGCAAATACTTCCGTCTGCTGGCCAGACATGTCTGTGATGGACTCAACGACTGTGGTTACATCTACTGCCCCGGAGACATGATGGCGACCAACTATGATTGGCGCCAACCCCTGACAGTCTGGAAAAAAAATTTCAACCAGTGGATTGACCGGCCTGAGCCCGAAGCCCTGATGCTGACCAGTGTTTTTTTTGATTTACGTTGCATATACGGCAACCACAGCCTGTTTCAAGACCTGCGAGATCATGTGCTAGGCAAGACCCGCGACAATCATATCTTCCTGGCCCATATGACAAGGAACGCGCTTTCCAGCCAACCACCGTTGGGGTTTTTCCGTAATTTTATATTAATCAAAGGAGGAGAACACGACCATACATTTGATATCAAGCTCAACGGCATTGTCCCTATTGTGGATTTTGTCCGTGTCTACGCCCTTGCCCAGTGCAGTAGCGCAATCAATACCCTGGATCGCATTGATTTGATGGAAAGCAGCAACGCTATCTCTATCGAAAGTGCCGGGGATCTGCATGATGCGCTTGAATTTATAAGCAATCTGCGCATTCAGCACCAGGCAAGACAGGTCAAAGCCGGCAAGGAAATGGACAACTTTGTATCACCGGACAACCTTTCGCACGTTGATCGCAACCGCCTTAAAGAAGCATTCCTGGTGATTCGTAACATGCAGTCAGTGATGAAGTATCGATACCAACGGTAGACCAGGAATCATGTCAATCTGGAAATATCTGTTCAGCCTTGACATGGGTTTGGGCGGTAATGGAACAGAAAACCGGGTTAAGGATTAAATAGCACGGCTTATAATGCACTGTTTGTATAGACTTTAATTTTTAAAAACGATTGGGGCGGCTCATGCCGGTGTGTTGGTTAACGGAATGCTGCCGGTGCTCGGAACTATTGCCGCATACTTCATTTTCAGTCAGAAAATATCGTATTTCAAGTATCTGGCCATTATACTGATTTTTGTTTCAAATGCTATGATGGCAGGGGGTGATGTGGTGCGTCCTGAAATGTTGGGAGGATTGTTGATGCTGGTGGGAGCTTGATCACGGCTGGATATTTTTGGAAGAGAACTTGAACGGGATGGAACTGCTTGGTATCGCTGGTTGTACGACAGGATTGCTTATATATGGTCTGGGGGCTGCGGATTCTCTGAGGTTGTTATTGAGGGCAATAAGGTCCGGTAGGAGTTAGTGATCAGTCCCTAAGTTAATTCATATTCACCCCATACAGATTTTGATCAAGTGACTGCTCCCCTCCTGAATCAAAGATTCAGAAGGGGCTTCTAACCTTGGAAAGGTTACCGCAAGGTCCGGAAAGGCGTTAAAAAAAGAATTCGACGTCATATGCAGGATTTGAATTGCTCAACTGCCAGGGACTACATTTCAATTATAGCAGCGAATAAAGATCACGACAGCATTTACCGGAATAGTTCAATCGAGCAGGGAATGCCCCCCTCATATGCCGGTACACAATTTAAATACGGAATAGAAGAAATTGCCATGAAAGAAACAAACAACGGATGGTCGCAGGAAGCATATATAAAGGCCTGCAGGTTCGCTGCTGAAAGACATAAGGGGCAATTGGTCCCTGGTACTGAATGGTCATATTTAGCACACCTCAGTATGGTCAGTATGGAAATCATGGCCGCTTTAAATCATGAAACCGGTATGGATGGAAATTTTGCCGTTCAAGCTGCCATCCTCCATGATACCATTGAGGATACAGATACCACTTATGAGGAACTGCTATCAGAGTTCGGACAGCATGTTGCAGATGGCATTCTTGCCCTGACCAAAGATAAAAAAATTGAAAAACAACATCAAATGTCAGACAGCTTGAGACGGATAAAACTCCAATCCAAAGAAATCTGGATGGTCAAAATGGCTGACAGGATAACCAACCTCCAGCCCCCACCACCCTATTGGACAACAGAGAAAAGGAAAAAATATCTGGGCCAGGCTAAATTGATCTTGGGTGAATTAAGATTTGGCAGCGACTTTTTGTCTAAGCGATTGAATGACAAGATTAATGCGTATCAGTGCTATATTTGACAATGCGTGGATTAAATATGAAAAATCTGAGGTTAATTTATCCTCGTAATGATATTACATTGAAGAGACTTTGATCAAAAGGATAATAAAATATGCCCCTATTTAGAATCGATTATGACAAATGTGACAAGGATGGGCTTTGTGCGCTTGACTGCCCTGCAAAAATTATTGAAATGAAAAATGAAGGCCCGTTTCTTATAGAGGAGGCCGAAGAATTATGCATCCAGTGTGGACATTGTGTTGCCATATGCACCAAAGGCGCGTTTCACCTTGAAACGATCTCACCGGAAGACTGCCTACCCATTCAAAAGGATTTAATTCTAACATCAGCACAGGCTGAACATTTTTTAAGATCCAGGCGATCCATCAGGGTGTATAAAAAACAACCTGTGCCAAAAGATCTGTTTGAAAAGGCCCTTTCAATTGCATGCTGCGCACCGACGGCAAGTAACAAGCAACCAGTTAAGTGGTTGGTGTTTGACAAAGAAGAGGATGTTAAAGACATTGCCTCTCAGGTCATAGACTGGATGAATTTCGTCCTGAAGAAGCATCCTGAGAAAGCTTTAATAATGAATTTTGATAGAGTAATCAAACAATGGAATCTGGGTGTTGACAGAATATGCAGGGATGCACCTCAGCTCGTCTTTGCCTATGCATCCAATGAATTCGGAAGTGCTTCGGCCGACTGTCATACCGCCCTTGCTTACCTTGAACTTGCCTTACCGGCATTTGGTCTGGGAAGTTGCTGGGCTGGTTATGTCAATTATGCCGCTGCTCAGTGGCCGGGTCTATCAGAAAAACTGGGGCTGCCTGACAATCATACTTGTCACGGAGCGCTCATGGTTGGAATACCAAAAATAAAATATGCCAGGGCACCTAAAAGAAATGAGCCCGATATTACTTATTTTGCAGGCTAACAGTACTGATTTTCATTAAATTGCAGCGGATGTTCTTGTCCGCCTTAATTGTCAACGATAAATTTACATTCCATAATCTTCACCATAAAAACGCTGAAAATTTTTGTTAAATTTTATCCAATTATAGTTGTGCTGTTTTTGTTCACGGATGTAAATTTTCGATGCTTCTTTTTCTTTGGCGGATTTGAGTTTTTTCACCGGTTCAAATTTATACGGCTTTTCAATTGTATAACCGCCTTTGGATGGTTCAAATTCCCCTAAAATTTTCAATCGTTCATCATTGCCCCATCGCAGGCTTTCAGGCTTTCGTCTATAAGAGCGTGCATCAAACGACAAAATATCCTCAGCTTGTCCTGTTCCGTGATGTGCCAAACGGCATTGGGACAATTTGCGTAAATTGTTTTGGGAGAGTGGTCCAGGTTGGCTAAAACAGGGCTGCCTGCATGTGTTTGTGTTTCGTTGTGTTCCGGTGTTTCTATTACCGGGCTGTCCTGTGTCTCTTCCATTGTTCATATCTCCTTTTTGAGGGTGTTCAAGGATAATGCCGTTTTTGGCAATTCGCATACCGGTTGAGCGCGGACTCGCAAATTGATGGATTGATGATCAACAAATATGATGGACGAATTGTGCGTATCGGTCGTGTTTTTTAGGATATGAGCAGGAAGGCGTGAAGCAAAAATTGAGATGTATTCAATTTTAACCGTATAATTTTTCTGCTTTCAGTAAAGTCCTCGTCAGATACTGTGCTTTTCTTCGC